>JACRCU010000480.1 GCA_016218865.1 Deltaproteobacteria bacterium
AGCGCTGGCTGCGGCCGCAGCGGGAGAACCATGTCCAAAAACTAGCGAAATAGCCAAACGCGGGGCGCCACGAGCCCAAAAACGCGCTTCGCGAGGCAAATTGCCCTGGTGGGCGCCCGGAACCGGTATACGGCGTGTCGGTCGTGGTGGGCGAGGTCCGTCGTGGTCACTGCGTCGGGCGACACCTCGCGCAGCAGACGTCGCTGGCGGAGTTCGAAATCGGAGTTCTTTCTCAGGGATCAAGTGTCAATACCTGA
Organism: Deltaproteobacteria bacterium; assembly: GCA_016218865.1. Taxonomy (GTDB): domain Bacteria; phylum Myxococcota_A; class UBA9042; order UBA9042; family UBA9042; genus SXRM01. Next base: position 258 of record JACRCU010000480.1, read on the forward strand.
CACCCAGTCTGTCCAGCAGCCACCGCACCCGCTGTTGGTCCGGATGCTCTTGGGCGTGCCGCTGCAGGGCCACGATGGTCGCCGACCGATCGCGCCCGGGCACGATGCGCCCCGTGTCCGGATCCACTGCCAGATCGGGCAGATGCGGCGTCCCTGGCGGCAGGGCGGCGCGGCGCACCAGCAGCTCTGCGGCGTCGTCGAAGTCGACCAGCACGAAATCCGGCGACTGCATGGCGAGCTGCCGCAGGTTGGGCGCGCCGTTCTGCAGGCGCCGCTCGCCCGGCGTGGTGTACTTCAGGAGCAGCGTGGCGATGCCCAAGCGGTCCAGGCGGGCGCGCCAGTCGGGCGGGCCGTAGCGCAACTCCTGGTACTCCTTGATGTACGTCTCGGGATTGTAGCACTCCAGGCAGTTGTGGACCAGCACCAGCCCGGGCGTGTCGGGCGGCAAAGGCTGCGGCGTCGCCGGCACGCGGAAGTTGCGCCACAGGTAAGTACCGGCAAGACCGTCGGACACGAAGGCGCGCGGCGGCAGCTTGCCAGCCAGATCGATGAGCTCCAGCGGGTGGCGGCGGTGGTCCACGCCGTCCTGCCCCAGGCCCCAGCCAAAGCGGGCCACCTGCAGCGCGGCGCCCGCCAGCAGCACCGCGGCACCCAGCACGGCCAGCAAGCGCTGGATTCGTGGCTGGATTCGCGGCAGCCCCGCACCGATCGGCGCCACCGCCGGCAGCACCACCAGCGACAGCGGCATCACCATCCGCACGTGCTTGACCGCCAGCACCGCAAAACCCAGCAGGATCAAAGCTGGTCCGAACTGCCGCTGCCGCAGACCCAAGCCGGCGAATGCGAGCGCCGCCGCCACCAGCGCCCAGGCCGGCGCCATCTCGAGCGACAGGTCCAGGGGGCGGAACTCGGCCAGGTGCTGATTCCAGTAGGCGTTGCCCGAAAATTCCAGAGGCAACCGAAGCACTTGTAGACCGGCCGGCGCCAGGAGCCACAAGCCCGCCAAGGCTAGCGCCACTGCGGCCACCGCAGCGAGCAGCGTGGGCTGGACCGCGGGCGCCCCCGGCCGATTCCAGCGCAGATTCAACAGGCTTCCCGCCGCCAGCGCGCCCCACAACAAGAGCCCATCCAACCCGCCGGCGTGCAATTGCAGGGCCAGGGCAGGCAGAAATAGCGTCAACCAGCGCCGCCATCGGCTCGATCCTACAGACGTATCCACGGCCAGCAGCGCCGCCAGCACCGCCAGAGCCAGACCGCTGACCCACATCGGCCGCTCGACGAAGCGGAAGGCCGCCGCCGCCACCGCCAATGGCCCCAGCAGGGCCGCCCACGCCACCGGCAGCCCGGCGCGCAAGGCCCCGAACATCCCCGCGAAATAGGCCAGCCCCACCACCGCAGCCTTGGCGAGCACCAGGGCGGGAATGCCGCCGCGCTCGACCAGCCACGCCATCGCCGCCGCCGGCAGCCACTGGTGCTGGATCCAGGTGGCGCCGTCGCCGTACCACGAAAACGGATTGAAGTCGGGCGGCCGGCCAAAGGCCAGCACCCACCGCCCGGTGGCCAGGTGGAAGCCGGCGTCGTCGTTGTGCAGGGGAAACACCGCCAGCAGCGCCGCCGCCAACCCGAGCCCCAGCGCCAGCGGCCAGGTGGCCGGCTGCGGTCCCGCCGCCGTGCTGGTCGTTTCTGTTTCGCCCGTCCCTGCTTGCATGGCCTCTCGCTCGCGCGTCACCGCCGCACCATAGCCGCTTTGGCCCCGCTTGTCGCGAGCGCGGTCAACCCACCAGAATCGATCGACTTTGCCTGGATTTGCGTGTACCCTGCTGGCCCCTTGCGGAGGTCGCGATGCACAGCCGGTACCCACAGAAACTCACCCTGAAACTGGGCGTTCTCGCCAGCCTTTTGGGCGGTTGCCTGGGCACGGCGGGCTGCACCAGCGACACGGCCGACGAGATCGGCTCGATGGAAGACGACCTCAAGGCCGGCGGCAACCCCAAGTGGATCTACGACGGGCCGATGCCGTCGCTGAAAGACGTGTCGATCGTCGTGTCGCTCAAGGGCCACACCGCGCGCGTCACCGGCACCCTGCCCAGCACCTTCACCGGCAGCCTGCCGTGGTACGCCAAGACCGCCACCACCGCCGGCGTCACCAAGGTCACCGTCGTCTACCCCGTGGCCACCGGCGCCAGCGCCAGCAACAACGGCCCCGGCGTCTACACCACCATCTTCGGGCTGGCCTACGTGACCACCACCAGCAAGGCGGCGTGGGGCGGCTTCCCGTTCCTAGAGTACAACGCCAAGCGCGGCCTGGCCTTCCACGGCCCGATCACCGCCAAGGACGGCGAGTGGAAGCTGATCCGCGGGCCGGTGTCGCACGGCTGCAACCGCATGCAGGGCGAGCACGTGGTCGAGCTGGCCAAGATCCTGGGCATCGACATGGGCGTGCCGCACAAGGCCTCGGAGCAGTTCACCATCAAGGCCAAGGTCTCGGTCATCCAGGACTGGGACAGTGTGGACGGCAAGTACGTCGACGTGAACTACCCGGCGCTCAGCACCGTCAAGCGACCGCCGGCGGCGCAGAGCACCGTGTTCCCCACCTGGGCGTCGCAGGATCTGCCGCGCATGGTCTGCGAGTGGAACGCGTCGCTGTGGACCACCGACCCAGTCAAGAACAAGACCCACTGCAACTACAAGCCGGCCAACAAGTTCGATCCGCTGGCTGGACCCAAGCCGTAGTCCCGCAGGCCGCGCGCGTTTGCACCCGAAAGGCTGATGGCATAGCGTGTAGCCATCGGCGGTGCGCACCGCCAGGGAGCCTGCATGTGTGGCATCGTCGCTCTTCTCGATCTGGATGGGCTCGATCTGGGCCGCATCCCGGCCGATCCACAGCAAGCTCGCAGAACCGCTACTGAACTGGCCAAGCGCATTCGCCACCGCGGCCCCGACTGGAGCGGCCTGTACCAGGACAGCGCGGCCGTGCTGGCCCACGAGCGCCTGGCCATCGTCGACGTGGAGCACGGCGCCCAGCCGCTGTTCGATCGGCGCACCGGCGCGGTCTTGGCCGTCAACGGCGAGATCTACAACCACAAGGCCCTGCAAAACCAGCTGAAGAAGCAGCACGAATTCGCCACCGAGTCGGACTGCGAGGTGCTGCTGTACCTGGCCGACGAAGAGAGCCCGGCGCAGTTCCTGCCGCGGGTCGGCGGGATCTTCGCCTTCGTCCTATGGCACCCGACCGAGCACCGCTACCTGGTCGCCCGCGACGCGATCGGCGTGATTCCGCTGTACTACGGCTTCGACGCCGACGGCCGCCTGTGCGTGGCCTCCGAGCTGAAGGGCCTGCTGGGCCACTGCGAGGACGTGCACGAATTCCCGCCCGGCCACTACCTGGACTCGCGCGACCTGCGGCCGGGAGCGGCCCAGGCGCGGGCACTGCCGCTGCAGAAGTGGTACAAGCCGACCTGGGCCGAGCCGGGCTACCTACCGAATACCCCCTACGATCCCAAGGTGTTGCGCGATGCCTTCGAGGCGGCGGTGCACCGCCAGCTGATGTGCGACGTGCCCTACGGCGTGCTGATCTCGGGCGGCGTCGACTCGTCGCTGGTGGCGGCCACGGCGGCGCGCTATGCGGCCAAGCGCGTGGAAAGCGAAGACCAGGAGCCGGCGTGGTGGCCGCGCCTGCACTCGTTTTCGGTGGGTCTGGACGGCGCGCCCGATTTTGCGCCGGCCCGCGAGGTGGCGAAGTACATCGGCTCGGTGCACCACGAAGTGCACTTCACCCTGCAAGAAGGCCTGGACGCGCTCTACGACGTGATCGGCCACCTGGAAACCTTCGACGTCACGACCATTCGCGCCGGCACGCCGATGTACCTGCTGATGCGGCGCATCAAGTCGATGGGCATCAAGATGGTGCTGTCGGGCGAGGGCGCCGACGAGATCTTTGGCGGTTACCTGTACTTCCACAAGGCACCGAACGCCGCCGAGCTGCACGCCGAGACGGTGCGCAAGCTGGCCAAGCTGCACAAGTACGACTGCCTGCGCGCCAACAAGGCCGGGGCGTCGTGGGGCGTGGAAGTGCGCGTGCCGTTTCTGGATCCCGACTTCCTGGAGGTGGCGATGCAGCTCGATCCGGCGGTCAAGCTGCCGTACCAGGCGCCGCGGCCGCGGCCGATCGAGAAGTACCCGCTGCGCCACGCCTTCGAGGGCGCGATCCCCGACGCGGTGCTGTGGCGGCAAAAGGAGCAGTTCAGCGACGGCGTGGGCTACGGCTGGATCGCTGGACTGCGCGCCCACGCCGAACAGGCGGTGAGCGACGCGCAGCTGGCGGCGGCGGCCGAGCGCTTCCCGCAGAAGACGCCCGAGACCAAGGAAGCCTATTTTTATCGCGAGTTGTTCGAGCGGCAGTTCCCCGGCCCCGGGCCGGCCAGCTGCGTGGCGTGGGAGAGGAGCGTGGCGTGCAGCACCGCCATCGCCTTGGAGTGGGACGCGGCGTGGAAGAACCAGGCCGACCCGTCGGGCCGCGCCGTGCGCGACGTCCACGACGAAGGCCACACACTCTAGAACGTCAATCAGAGACCTCCGAGGCCCCGCGCCACGGAAACTCGGTCTGACGAGAACTCAATGATGCTGGGTGAGTCGCAAGCGGGCGCCGCCGCGACCCGCCGCGACGTGGACCGTTGGATTCGGGTTTCTGATCGATGCGCTACGCCAGCAAGATCAATCACGACAGAGAGGTAGGTGCAATGACGCAGCGGCGCTGGCGAGCAATGAAGTTTGGCGGCACCTCGGTCGGCAGCGGCTCGCGCATGCTGCATGTGGCCGATCTGGTTCAGCAAGCGCTGCAGTCGCACCGCGTGGTGGTGGTGGCGTCGGCGGCGGCGGGGGTGACCAACGCCCTGATCGCCGCGGCCAAAGCTGCCGAGGCGGGCGGCGATGCGGCGTTGCTGGCCGCCCCGTTTCGCGCGCGCCATGCCGAGATCCTGGTCGAATTGGCCGGAGCCCTGGGCGGTCCACAGCCAGCGCTCGCGCGCGAGATCGACAGCATCGCCGCCGAGCTGGAAAACCTGTTGCGCGGCGTGACCTTGCTGCGCGATCTGCCGCCGACCGCGCTGGCCCACATCTCGGGGCTGGGCGAGCGCGCCGCGTGTGCCTGCCTGGCCGCGATTTTTGCCGTGCGGAACCAGCCTTGCCGCCTGCTGGATCCGGTGGAGGTGCTGCCGTGCAGCGGCGATCCGCTGGCAGCCACCCCCGACACCCGCCAGATGTACGACCGGTTTGCCAGCGTCCGCCACGGCGAGCACGAGCTGTGCCTGATGCCGGGCTTCTTCGGCGGCGACGGCCACGGCAAGCGGATGAGCCTGGGCCGCGGCGGCTCGGACTGGTCGGGCGCGCTGGCGGCGGCGGCGATCGATGCAGAACTCCTCGAAATCTGGACCGATGTCGACGGCATCGCCAGCGCCGATCCGCGGCTGGTGGGCGAGGCGGTGCGGCTGCCCGAGCTGAGCTTCGACGAGGCGATGGAGCTGGCCCACTTCGGCGCCAAGGTGCTGCACCCCAAGACCATCGCGCCGGCCCGAGAAAAGGGAATCCCAGTGCGGGTTTGCGACACCTTCCACCCCGAGCTGCCGGGTACGTGGATCCGCGCCGAGGTGGCCCCGCCCGAGCAACCGGTGCGCGCCTGCACACTGCTGGGGCAGGTGGCGCTGCTGACCATCGCCGGTCCGGGCATGCCGGGCGTGCCGGGCGTGGCGGCGCGGCTGTTTTCGGCGCTGGCGGATCGGCAGATCTCGGTGATCTTCATCACCCAGGCGTCGAGCGAGTGCACGATTTCGCTGGGTATCGCCACCGTCGACGCCGAGCGGGCGCGCCAGGCCATCGAGCAGGCCTTCGAGGCCGAGATTGCCGCGCGCCGGGTCGACCCGGTCGAACTGCGGGTGGGTCTTTCGATTTTGTCCGTGGTGGGCGAGGGCATGCGCACCCGCGTCGGCATCGCCGGCACCTTCCTGGGTGCCCTGGGCCAGGTCGGCTGCAACGTGGTGGCGATCGCCCAAGGGTCGAGCGAACGTTCGATCTCGGCGGTGGTGGCCGACGCCGACGCCGAGCGCGGCCTGCGCCATGTGCACCACTGCTTCTTTGGCACGCGCGAAACGGTCTCGCTGATTTTATGCGGACTTGGCACGGTCGGCGGCCGGGTGCTGGAACAGCTGGCCGAGCTGCAGCCGACCTTGGCCACCGGCCCCATCCACCTGGAGTTGCTTGGAATTGCCAGCTCGTCGCGCTTCCTGGTGCAGCGCGGCGGCCTGGACCCGCGGACGGCCAAGCAGGACCTGGACGAGCGCGGCGAGCCCGGCGATCAGGGGGCCCTGCTGGCGGCGGTCGCGCGCGAGCAGCCGCTGCAGCCGATCCTGCTCGACTGCACGGCCTCGGCCAGCCTGGCGGTCGACTACCCGCGGATCCTGCGCGCCGGCCTGCACCTGGTGGCGGCGAGCAAGCAGGCCAACAGCGCAAGTCTTTGGCACTACCGCGAGATCCGCCGCGTGGCCCAACGTCACCGCCGCGAATTCCGCTACGAGACCAACGTGGGCGCCGGCCTGCCGGTGATGGCGACCCTGCGCAGCCTGCTGGACGGCGGCGACAAGGTCGTTCAATTCGAAGGGATTCTCTCGGGTTCCCTGTCGCTGCTGTGCGGTCTGCTCGACGACGGTGTGCCGATCTCGCAGGCCGTGGCGCAGGCGCGAGCCGCCGGCATGACCGAGCCGGATCCGCGCGACGACCTGTCGGGCCTGGATGTGGCGCGCAAAGTCCTGATTCTGGCGCGCGAAACCGGCATGGAGCTCGAGCTCGAGCAGGTGCAGGTGAGCGGGCTGCTGCCGGCCGACTTCGATGCCAGCGGGCCCACAGAGGCGTTCATGGCGCGCCTGCCCCAGCTGGACGAGCGCATGGCCGAGCTGGTCGCCCAGACCAAATGGGAAGGCTCGGTGCTGCGTTACCTGGCCCGCTTCAGCCGCGAGGGCTGCCAGGTCGGTCTGCAGGCGGTGCCGCTCCAACAACCTCTGGCGGCGGTGCGCGGCGGCGAGAATGCCTTTGCCTTCTTGACCGCGCACTACCAGCCGCGGCCGCTGGTGGTGCGCGGCTACGGCGCAGGTGCGGCGGTCACCGCTTCCGGGGTGCTGGCCGACGTGCTGACCATCGCCCGTTCTTCGCTGCGCTGACCGCGGCCCGAAGCGAGGGCGCGATCGTCGCGGCGATGGCGCTGGAATCGAATCGGGATCTGGTACGTTGTAGTCCTGGTGCCGCGCGGGCGGCTGGGCTGGAGTGGGACGATGGATCGGCGGACCTTTCTGCGCGGACTCGCCATGGGCGCCGTGGCGGCCTCGGCAGGCACAGCGCTCGGCGTAGCGGGCGACGCGATGGCCCACCCGGCTGGACACGTGGGCCTGCGCCGCTACAGCGTGCCGTTTCGCGGGGCGCGGCTGTGGCAGGCCGAGGCGCGGGTCCGCGTTGCGCAACTCAGCGACATCCATGTGGGTTGGGGCACACCGGCCGAGACCCTGCTGGCCGCCCAGCGGGCCGCCCATGCCGCCAAGCCCGACTTGCTGGTCCTGACGGGCGACTACCTGAACCACTCGCTGGCCGAGATCGACGCGCTGCAGGCGTGGGTGGCCAGCCTGCCCCGGCCGATCGTCGCGACCCTGGGCAACCACGACCACTACAGCGGCGCGCTGGCGATCCGCCGCATGCTCGAGCAACAGGGCGTGATCACCTTGGTGAATCAGAACATCCAGTTGGAAGTCGCCGGCCGACCGCTGACGGTGGTGGGCCTGGACGACGGCTTCACCCACCGCGACGACCCGGAAAAGGCCTTTGCCGGCCTCAGCCAGCCGGATCGCGCGCTGGTGCTGTCCCACGAGCCGCGCACCGCCGATCGCATCGGCCTGCACGGCGGCCGGCTGGTGCTGTCGGGCCATACCCACGGCGGCCAGGTGGCGGTGCCGGGCCTGACCGACATGATCACGGATCTTGCGGGGATGCGCTACGTAGCGGGCTGGTACAAGGCCGGCGACTCGACGCTGTACGTCAACGCGGGCGTGGGCGCCTCGGTGCGGGTGCCGCGCCTGGGCCAGCAGACCGTGCCCGAGCTCTCGCTGTTCGAGCTGGGGATGCCCACGCAGGTGTAGAGACAGCGCTTCAGTGCTGCGGTTTTGCGCCCTTGCGCAGCTCCGCCTTCTTGGCCACCCAACCTTCTTTGATGGTGGTGGGGGCGCGGGTGACGATCAGCGCGCCCGCCGGCACGTCGCGGGTCACGGTGGTACCGGCGCCCACATAGGCCTGATCGCCCAAGGTGACCGGCGCGACCAGCTGGGTGTCCGAGCCGATGAATACGCCGCGGCCCAGCACGGTCTTGAATTTGTTCACACCATCGTAATTGCAGGTGATGGTGCCGGCGCCGATGTTGCAGTCGGGGCCGATCTCGGCGTCGCCCAGGTACGACAGGTGGCTGGCCTTGGCGCCCTCGCCCAGGTGCGCTTTCTTGGTCTCGACGAAGTTGCCGACCTTGACCTTGGCCTCCAGGCGGGTGCCCGGCCGCAGGTGCGCAAAGGGACCCACGTGGGCGCCCGGCCCGACGAAGCTGTCCGTCGCCACCGTGTAGGGCAGCAAGTGCGCGCCCTCGCTCACGATCACGTCGCGGAGCACGCAGCCGCGCTCGATCACCGCGCCGCTCGCCACCCTGGTCGCGCCGCGCAGCTCCACGCCGCCGCCCACCTGCACGTCGGCGCTCAGCTCCACGCCGGTCTCGACCAGCGCACCGGCCGGGTCGTCAAAGGTGACGCCGCGCAACATCCAGGCGCGGTTGACGCGATCGCGCAGGATCTCGCCGCACAGCGCCAGCTCGCCGCGGTGGTTGACGCCCTGGATCTCGCGGTGATCCGGCAGGATGTGCGGCGCGCCGGGCTGGCCTTGCTGGGCGGCCATACCTAGCAGGTCGGTCAAGTACAGCTCGCCCTGGGCGTTGTTCGGCTTCAGCTCCGGCAGCGCCTTGGCCAGGAACTGCGCATCCACGCTCATCATGCCGGCGTTGATCACGCGAATCTGCCGCTCCGCCTCGCTGGCGTCCTTGTGCTCGACCACGGCGGCGATGCGCCCCTGATCGTTCAGCACCACCCGGCCGTAGCCGGTGGGATCGGGCAGCTCGCCCACCAGCAGCGACAAGAGGCCACCAGCGCGGGCTTTGCGCAGGTCCTGCAGGGTCGCCGCGGTGAGCAGCGGGGTATCGCCATACAGAATCAGCACTTCGTCGGCACCTTGCCAACCCGGCTGGGCGCACTGCACCGCGTGACCGGTGCCGCCCTGGTAGGGTTGCTCGAAGCACTGCGGCGCGGCGCCGGCCGGCAGCTTGGCGGCGTTGGCCTGGCTCCACTGCGCCACCCAAGCCTCGACCTGGGCGCGCCCGTGACCGGTGACCACCACCAGCTTGTCGGGCGCCAGCTGCATCGCGGCGTCGAGCACGTGCCCCAGCATCGGCTGGCCCAGCAGCGGGTGCAGGACCTTGGGCGTTTGGCTGACCATGCGTTTGCCAAGGCCAGCGGCCAGGATGACAACGGCGAGCGACGACATGCGCGGTTCCTGTGGGTGCGGCCAAGGCGGCGGCGGCGCGAAGAATCGCCCGAAGCGACGGCAAAGGCAACTGCGGGCGGACGCGTGGCGGCTAAGGAATTGCGTTGCGCCCGCCCGGCAAAGGGGGCATGCTGGGTGGGTCAACGGGTCATCCCGGACAGGCTTCGAGCGGCTGCGCCTCGGGAGGGCGAGGCTGCTCGAGTTCCTCCCTTCCCCGGGGGGTTGGGCGCCCATGGAATCGCGCACATGGAATCGTCGAGCACCATCAAGCTAGGTGAGCCGCAGCCCGTGCGCGTGCTGTTGGTCGACGACGACGTCACCTGGACGACCATCGTGCGCCACCTGCTGCGCAAGGCCCGCCCCGGCTCGGAGTTGCACTGGGCTGGCGACGTGGCCGAAGCCGGCACGCTGCTGCAAAGTGGCGGCTTCGACTGCTGTTTGCTGGACTACAGACTGGGTGCGCAGTCGGGACTGGACGTGCTGCGCCACCTGCCGCCCGAGGCGCGCCGCGTCCCGGTGGTCCTTTTGTCGGGGATGGACGACCCACTTCTGGCGGAACAGGCCAGCCAATTGGGCGTAGTCGCGTGCCTGTCCAAAGACGCGGTCAGCCCGGCCACGCTGGAACGGGTGCTGCGGGCCGCAGCGTTGCGGCGGTTGCCGTAGCCGTCGAGCCGCGGTGATCAGCGGCACTTGCGAATGGTTTTGCTCAGTTATTCGGTCAGCTGACCGGCGACCAGGAAATCCGAGAACAGATCCCAGGTGATCGACTCGACCTCGAAAGCGTCGCCATCGCAGCAGCCGCCGCCGCCGCAGTCGCACTCGCCATCGCACTCGCCCTCTTCGCCACAGCAGCCGCCACCGGCGCCACAGCCGGCCTTCTTCACCTGTGCCACGCTGGGTCGCTCGGCCTTGCTGCCGCAGCCGCCACTGCCACAGCCGCCGCTGCCGCACCCGCCGCCTTCCTCTTCGCCGCTGACCCAGCCATCAAAGACGGTGACGGCGCCGGCCTCCAAAAACGCCATGGTAGACGCGTTGTTCCACGGGGGCTGTCCATTGGCGGCCGGGATCACGCCGTCCTCGGCCTGGTCCAGCCGCCGCGCCAGGTCCACCGCCTGCGACAGGATGATGGCCTGCCAGCGCCAGTAGCCGCCGCGCTCGGCTTGCTGAACCGCCGCCCGCACTTGCTCCATGTCGATGGCTGGCGCCGGCTCGTCCAGCGCCCGGTCCAGCGCCGCCACGAACTCGGTAAACGGCAGTGCTTCCGCGTCTTTGTGCGCCTGCGCCAGCTGCCACAGCGCCAGCAGGTACTCGGGCAGCGGGCGCGCCGTGTCCCAGTACTGGGTCGCGAGTTCTTCCACGTGGTCGCAGAAGTCGACGTTGGTGCGCACTTGCTCAGCGGGCATTTCGAACATGGCCATGGCTCCGGCGCTGCGGGGCGCGCCTGTGCGGGTGGTGTGTCAAACCTGGGGCGGCAAGTCAAGCGGCGGCCCAGGCTTGGCGCCAGGGTAGTTGCGCTGGGGCCGCGAGAAGCTATCCTTTGCGCTTGCGGAGGTGGCAGTGCTCGCCCAATCCCGGATCCTGGTCGTCGGCAACGACCCCGACATCTTGCAGCAGATTGGCCAAGTGGTGCAGCCGCTGGGTTGTTTGGCGCTGCACGTCATCGGCATCGAGGAATTGCGGCAACGGCTGGCGGATCTGGCACCCGACCTGGTGATCCTGGATGGCGACTCGTCGCTGTGCCGCGAGACGGACCTGCGCCAAGGCGTGGTGGACTGCCTGCGCCGCTCGGCGACCCGGCCGCAAGTGCTGCTGATGTCGCGCGTGGACGACATCGAGCGCGAGGCGCTCTGGCAGGCCTCGCAGGCCGACGACCTGATCGACAAGCCGCTGGAACAACTCGACTTGCACGTGCGCGTGCGCTCGCTGGTGCGCGTGCACCGCTTGACCACCCAGGTGACGCGCGACCGCGACGTGCTGAACGCCCTGTTCGAACTGTCGACCTTCAGCTCGGATTTCCAGAGCCCGGATGCGGTGTTGCTGGCCCTGACCAAGCGGGTGGTCGAGTGGACCGGCCTGCACCACGTGGCCGTGACCCTGGGCTCGCCGGGGCAGGCGCGCACCGCGGCCGAGACCCACCATCGACCCGGCAACCGCGGACAATCGTTCCTGGATCGCCGCCACGCCGAGCTGTGCTCCCGCGGCGACATCTGGAGCATCGACGAGGCCGAGGGCGTGCTGGCGGGCGAGAGCTCGGGATCGCTGCCCTACATCGGCATTCCGCTGAAGACACAAAGCGGAGAGATTCTGGGCGCTTTGCACGCCTGGGGCGGCGGACCGCTGCCGTCGGGCCAGCACATGCGCGTGCTGCGGGTGGCGGCCGAGCGCATCAGCACCGAGATCCAGCTGCACGAGAGCAAGCGCCGGCTGGAAGAGATGGTCGAGGCGCGCACTTCGGACCTGACCGCGGCCCTGGAGCGCCTGCGCACCGTCAACACCCAGCTCATCGAGGCGAGCCGCGACACCGTGATGCGACTGGCGCGGGCGGCCGAATACCGCGACGGCGACACCGGCGAGCACGTAGAGCGCATGTCGAGCTATTCGGCGGCGATTGCCAAGCAAATGGGCATTCCGCCAGAGGAACAGGCGCTGCTCAAGCTGGCGGCGCCGATGCACGACGTGGGCAAGATCGGCATCCGCGACTCGATCCTGCTCAAACAAGGGCGGCTCACGGCCGAAGAGTGGGACGTGATGCGCCAGCACCCGACCATCGGCGCGCAGATCCTGGGCGGCTCGCGCTCGCGGCTGCTGCAGATGGCCGAGGAAATCGCCGCGTCGCACCACGAGCGCTGGGACGGCGAGGGCTATCCGGCGCGCAAGCAGGGCGAGACCATTCCCCTGTACGGCCGCATCGTCGCCCTGGCCGACGTGTTCGATGCCCTGACCACACCGCGGGTCTACAAGGATGCCTGGAGCGTCGAGGACGCCGTGGCCCACATCCGCCGCGAGTCGGGCAAGCAGTTCGACCCGCGGATCGTCGAGGCGTTCGAACAATGTCTGCACCGTTTGCTGGAAATCCGCGCTCAATTCGTCGATTCGCCAGCGGGTTGATCGGGCTGGCGCTGGCCGCAGCGGGATGTCGGCAACCGGCGCCCGCGGCGGCGCCCCCTGTGCCTGCGGTAGATGCGATGGCTGCGGCAGCTCCCGATGTCAGCGCGGTCGCGGCGGTGCCCGACTCGGCCTGGCTCACACCCAGACCAGAGGTGGTGCGCCCACCGGAGCCTCTGCAGCTGGGCGGCTGCGGGCGCGCTTGCGAATCCCCAGAGTCGGCGGTCAGTTTCTTGCTCACCCAGCTCACCAGCCCCGACGCCGCCACCCTGCTGCGGCCGCTGATCGACTGGTCGCTGCTGGTGGTCGACGACCGCGACTTGGGTACGCACTGGGCCATGCAGTGGGCCGATCCCGCCCAGCGCGCCGCCCGCGAGGCCGAGATCACCGCATTCCTGGCCGAGTGGACCCGCTGGCCCGGCCGCAGCCTGCAAGCCGACGGCTGGGGCCGCATGCGCGGCAGTGGCATCCAACTGCGCTTGCAGGATGAGCAAACCGCGGTGGTGCGCCTGCGCCATCCGCCGCTGCGCGACGACGCGACCGAGCCGGTGTGGCAGCTGCAGTGGCACAAGCGCGGGGCCGAGTGGCTGCTCAGCGGCATCGATCACCAGCCCAGCCTGCGGGGCAAGCAGTGAAAGTCGGCCTGCTGCTGGCCGTTTTGGTCGCGGCCTGCTCGTCGCCGGTCGAGCCGGCACCGGTGAGTTCGTGCACCTCGCCCGACCTGGCCGCGTGCCCGACGGGCTATGTGTGCCCCAGCGAGGCCGAGTGCCTGGCGACCGCCGGCTGCCGCGATCACGGCCTGTGCCGCCCCGACGGCGCGGTCTGCGGCGCGGGCTGCGGCGCTGACTGCGAAAACGCGCGCGATTGCAGATGGTTCGGCCTCTGCAGCCGCTTGGGGACCGCCTGCGTGGCCGGCAGCGAGGCCGCCTGCCAACAGAGCGACGCCTGCCGCTGGCAAGGCCAGTGCCACCTGGGCAAAGATTCGTCGGGGGGCAGCGCTTGCGTCCCGCTGAGCGACGCCGACTGCCAGGCCAGCGACCAGTGCGGCCAAGACGGGGCCTGCAGCTTCCTGGTCGGCCGCTGCCTGGCCGCCACCGCCAAGGACTGCCAGGGCGCGCGCATCTGCAAGGCCTACGGGCGCTGCACCCCCACATCCGGCACCTGCAACTAACGGATCTCCACATGATCAAGTACCTCGGCTCCAAGCGCACCTTGCTCGGCCCCATCGTGGCGGCGGTGCAGTCGCTGGGGCCGGTGCGGAGCGTCATCGACCCGTTCTCGGGCACCGCGCGGGTAGGCCACGCCCTGAAGGGCGCCGGTTTCCAAGTGTTTTCCGCGGATCACAACCGCTATGCCGCCACGCTGGCGCGCTGCTACGTGCAGGCCGACCGCAGCCAGGTGGTGGCCGATTGCGAGCGCTTGCTGGCCGAGCTGCAGGCCCTGCCCAGCCGCGACGGCTGGTTCGCCGAGATCTACTGCCGCAAGTCCAGGTATTTCCAGCCTCACAACGGCGAACGGATCCAGGCGATGCGCGACCAGATCGCGGCGTGGGCCTTGGACCCCGAGCGCGAGGCGGTGCTGCTGGTGGCGCTGATGGAGGCGGCCGACCGGGTCGACTCGACGACCGGCGTGCAGATGGCCTACCTGAAGCAGTGGTCCAAGCGGTCGTACAACCCGTTGCAGCTGCGCATGCCGGCGGTGCTGGACCGCACCAGCCACGGCGCGTGCCAAGCCGCCGAGCTGGACGCGCTGGCGACCGTGCAGCACTTCCAGGCGGACGTGGCCTACCTGGATCCGCCTTACAACCAGCACAAATACCTAGGTAATTACCACGTCTGGGAGACGCTGATGCGCTGGGACGAGCCCGAGGTCTACGGCGTGGCGCAAAAGCGCACCGACTGCCGCGAGCGCCAGAGCGACTTCAACAGCCGGGTGCGCGCCAAGCAGGCCCTGCAGGACGTGATCGACCACGCGCAAGTTCGGCATGTCGTGGTCAGTTTTTCGGACGAGGGCTACCTGAGCCGCGACGAGCTGACCGCCATGCTCGGCCGCCGCGGCCAGGTGCAGGCGCTGGCCCACGACTTCAAGCGCTACGTGGGCGCGCAGATCGGCATCTACAACCCGGCGGGCGAAAAGGTTGGCAAGGTCAGCCACTTGCGCAATACAGAGTGGCTGTTCGTGGTGCGAGGGTAGCCGGGCACCCCAGCGGAGCCCAACTCAGTGCGTTGGGTACGGCGAAAGCGCGCTCCAGATGTCCAGATCGGCCAGGACCACCATGCCGTCGGGCCGCCCCAGGGTGTCGAAGTGGGGGGCACTGCTCACACCGCGCACCGGCAGCTTGAGCCAACCGGGCAGGCCCAGATCGGCGGTCTTCTTGTCCATCGGCTCCGAGTCGGCGTAGGCGAAGTAGGCTAGGATGCCGCCCGCCACCAGGCCCGTGGCCGAGCCGGCCAAGTTGGCGCGGATGATGGGGTCGGAGTTGGTGGTGACCATGGCCGTGAACAGCGAGGCCAGACCGCCGCCCGCCAATCCGCCGAAGGTGGCGCCCGCCAGGATGCGCGGATCGGCGCCGATCAGAGGCGACACCGCCAGCGCGCTGACCGCCAGGCCCACGTCCGAGCTGATCAGGACGGTGGTCGCAAGGCCGGTTTCCGACTCGCTATTCATCAGCACACGCGACCAAAGCGCGAACCAGGCGCCCCACACCGCGCCGGTGCTGCCCATGGTGGCCTGCCAGCCCGTCATGTCGGTGTACTGACCCAGCGCCGCGGCGCCCAAGCCGCCCAAGGCCAGGCCCGCGAGCGACAGTCCGGGGGCCAGCAGTTGCCGCGACGGTTGGCCGCTCGACTGACCGTCGTAGATCGCACCAATCAATGCGCCATGTTCCAAGCCCAGCAGCGAGCCGATGGGAATGATGGCCCGGTCGCCGCCGCGGTAGGCTGTCCGCTGGCTGAGCCAGGCGCCGCCGGCCAAGCCCAGGGCGCCGCCGCCGAGCTGGGCCCACTGCGCGCTGCGGTTGCTGTCGGTGGCGACCATGGTCAATCCGGCGCCGAGGAGCTTGCCGTACTGGGCAAACATCGCGGTCTCCCAGACGTTGCCTGCCGTCGGCTCGATCCACTGCGATACGGCGGTCGCCGTCAAGCCGGCCACGCCCGCGCCCAGGGCACCGCCCGACGGCGAGCTTCTGGTGGGATCGACCAGATCGGTAAGCTGTGCCCCGTAGTACAGGCCCTCGGCCGCGCCGTAGCCGATGAGGGTCAGGTCGCCGGCGGTGAAATGCAGCTGGCGGGCCGCAGCCGTGCCGATCCCCACGCCCACCAGGCTGCCGGCCAACAGGGCCGCGTAGCCGGGCCGCTGGTCTTCGCGCTCGGGCATCAGCCCCAACGCGCCCGCCACGGCAATGGTGGTGCCCAGGCCGATGGCATCGGCGGTGGCCACGTCGGCGCTGGTCAGGTTCAGGCTGTCGGCCGAGTAGCCCGCGAGAACGAGTCCGCCGAGCTCGCCCAGCAGGGTCAAGCCTGCGCTCCAGCGGTTCAGGCCGACCTCCTCGTCGCTGACGCGGTCGCCCCACTGCCCATAGGGCCGGTTGATCAAGCTGCGGGCGGCCAGGTAGCCGGCCGCCGCGCCCCAGGTCATGGCGCTCATGTAGTAGTGCTGGCGGGCATTGCTGACCTGGCGACCGAACACGTAGCCGGCGCCCCCGCCCAATACGCCGCCGGTGATGGCGCCAATCAGGTCGGCCCCGCCGGTTCCGGCCACGCCGCCCACCGACTCCAAAGCCAGGCCGCCGAACAGAGCCGCACCCAGGGTCGCAACCAGCGCCGAGCCGCCCACGCTGGGCACGCCGCGCGCGGCCAAGATGTCTGGATGGTCGCGGGCCAAGACCTCCAGCGCGTCGCGGCGCACGGCCATGTCGGCATCGGCATTCTGCGCCAGCATGTACAGCGCCTCGGCGCCGCCGGGCAGCACGTGGTGGCTCAGGGCGGTCAAGGCCTCGGGATTCGGGCTGTCGTTTTCCAGCCCTTGGGCGACGTCGAGCAAGGCCGCGATCGAGCGGCGGTCGGCGTAGCGGCTCAGCTCGCGGCACGCCGCCTGCCGCACCGCCAGCACCTGATCGTGCAGGGCGATGTAGCGCAAGGCCCCGATCGCGCGGGGATCGCCACCCAGGTAGAGGTTGAGCAGCGCGGCGCTGCGTTGGTCGGGGGCCGCGGCCAGTGCGACCAGCAGCGGCGCCAGCAACGCGGCATCGGTAGAGGCGGCGACCGGGGTGGCCGGGCTCGCCACTTCGACCGGGGTGGCCGCCTGCGGCAGGTCCGCGGCCCAACTGGCGGGCACCACCGCGGTGCTGGCCACGGCCAAGGCGAGGCAAACCACTGTGCAATGCCATGGTTTCTTGTATGAATTGCCAAATGTGGCGGTCACCGGCATGTCGGTCTCGGCTGCGGCTGCAATGCGCGCGTTGCCGATATGGTAGGACGGCCCCAGTTCCCGCGATAGACCTGAGGATGTCATGTCTTTGCCACGCAACGCGGGCCCCTTGGCGCACTTGCGCAGTGCGCGCGGTCGGGCATGCTGCGCGGGCATCGATCACCGATGGCGCAGCCAGGCAGGGCGGAGCATGTGGGGAGCGCTGGTTGGCGACATGGTGGGATCGCGCTTCGAGCGAAGTCCACACAAAAGCAAAGACTTCGAGCTGATCACGCCCGACTGCCGGCTCACGGATGACTCCATCCTCACGCTGGCCGTGGCCGACGCGCTGCTGCACGGTCGGGACTTGGTCGACACACTGCACTCCTGGTGGCGGGCCTACCCGGACGCGGGCTACGGCGGCAGCTTCTACCGCTGGGCGCTGACCGGCGCGCGCGAGCCCTACGGCAGCTGGGGCAACGGCTCGGCCATGCGGGTCGCGCCGGTTGGCTGGCTGGGCGGCGACGAGGCCGAAGTACTGGCACTGGCGGACCACACCGCCGCGGTGACCCACAATCACCCCGAGGGCCTTCGCGGTGCGCGGGCGGTGGCGCTGGCGGTGTTCTGGGCCCGCCAAGGTCGGCCGCGCGAGGACATGCGCGCCGACCTGCAGAGGCACTTTGGCTACGACTTGCAGCGGCGGCTGGCCGACATCGCACCGACGTACCAGTTCGACGTGAGCTGCCAGGGGTCGGTACCCGAGGCGTTGATTGCCTTTTTCGAGGCCAGCGACTTCGAGGACGCCGTGCGCGGTGCGGTGGCGCTGGGCGGCGACTCCGACACCCAGGCCTGCATCGCCGGCGCGGTGGCCGAGGCGTGGTTTGGTGGAGTTCCCGCGGTGTTGCGTGCCGAAGTGCTGGCGCGCTGCGACGGCCGCCAGCGGGCGGTGTTGGGCGCCTTCGACGACCGCGTGCGAGCGGGAGCCGGCCGCCGCGACATTTGACGGCCGCGGCGCTACACTACCGGCATGAATGCGCCACTCGCCCCACCTCCTCGCCCCAACATCCCTGGAAAACCCGAAGAACCCGTCGCCACCTTGGTCGGCCGCTGGATGATGATCGGCTGCCTGGTGACCCTGGGCGTGGTCGTCATGGCCGGCCTGGCGCTGGCCTGGGTGATGGTGAGCGGGCTGATGGGCCAGCGCTGAGGCGATCTGGGACACTAGCGCGAATACTTGGGCTGCTGGCAGGTCAATCAAAGACCTCCGAGGCCCCGCGCAACGCAAACTCGGTCTGACGAAAACGCAATGATGCTGGGTGGGTCGCAAGGGCAAAAAAAGCAAGGCGGAGGGGACGCGACTCGCCGCGCCGATGTCCGAGCAGGCATAGCGCGGAGAACTGCCAACTTGACCGGGTGTCTAGGTGGGCCGCAAGCGATCGGCCAAGGGGCGAATCGCCGCGGCGTTGGCGTCCAGGGATCGATTGTCTTCGTTGCTGTCTCTGACGTGCCAAGTTTTCCGGTCCGAGTTGGACGGAATTGGCACGAGTTCCGGCTACAAGATGTGCTGACGCACGGCCCGCTGGACGTGGCTGGCCAGCTGGTAGCGACTCAGCTCGGCCATCGGCATGTGCAGCGCCCCGGCGATGCTGCCCAGGCAGTGCCGCTCGCCGCACTGGCAGGCAAACGGCTCCGCCATATCCAGTTCCGTCGAGGGGTAGAAGAAGGTGATGGGCTCGCCGGGCTGCAGGTCGCGCAGCAGGCGCACTTCGCGGCGATCTGTGTCGAACACGACCGACGGTGCGCAGCTGTGGTTGGCAAAGGCCAGCCAGTAGGGGTCGAGGAGGATGTGCTCGTGCTCGGCCACTTGCACGGTGTAGCGGCTGGCGTGCCGACTGGAGCCGGCCGAACCGATCACGGCAAGTAGGGTCCCCTTGGTCAGCGCCTGGCGGGCTACCAAGCGGCGGAAGCGCGGGCCGCGCTCGATCCGGACCCGGGCGTCCAGGCCGATGTCGTCGACCAGCGACACCGAACTATGCATGCGCGCTACGAAATCGCTCAGGTGCCCGGCATAGGGGTGGATCAACGCGGGGTTCAGACAGTCGCTGCCCTGGATCTGGCGCCGGCACCCGGGGGCGCCACAGCTGCAGGCGAACGGCTCCATCTCGGGACCGCAGAAGGTCGCGTACTCCATGGTAAGGGCTTCGCCCGCCGCGATCGGCCGCCGCGCCACCAGATCCAGACCTTGCAGCCACGTGTTGGGCGCGCAGCTGTGGTCGATCGGCTGCCAGTCGGCGGCGCGGTCCGACCACATCACGTGCACGCTGCCGGTCAGGGGCCAGGCATACTGCTGAAACCAGCGGCGATTCAAGGGATTCCAGCTGCGCTCCACGTGCCGGCGCGTCACCAGGTAGTGCGGCCGTTCTTCGCCCGCGACCACCACCTCGCCCTCGGCCAGATCGCGCGCCGCCACCATGCCGTAGCCGCGTTGCGGATAGAACTGCGTTTTCCAGGCCTTGCGCAGCCTCGCCTGCCGAGCCAGCGCCGTAGCGACGATGTGTTCGGCAAAGGCACGGTGGCCGCCGGGCGAGGCCGCCAAGATTTCGTCGGCGCTGCCGAACTGCCCCGGCGGGTAGAAGATTCCGCAATTAGGATTGATTTCTAGCATGTACAGATTGCCGGAGCTGTCCATGCGCAGGTCGCAGCGGGCGTAGCCCACGCCTCCCAAGGCGGCGAACATCCGCGCCGACAGGTCGCGCAGGCGGCGCCCCAGCTCGGCATCGTCGACGGGCCGGGTGGCCATCTGGTCGAACTCGACCCATTTGAGGTCGAAGTGCTTGAATGTTTCGCCGGGGGGGAAACAGAACTCCACCGGCGTGAAGGTGAGCGGTACCTCGTCGCCCGGTACCGGCTCGGCGACCAGAACGGTGAACTCGCGGCCCTCGACGAACTCCTCGATCAGGGCGCCGCCGTATGCCGCCAAGTTGCGTGCGACCACGGTGCGCAGCTCGTCGATGGTGGTGCAGCGGGCGTCGCGGCCCATGCCGATGCTGCCGTAGCTGCACGGGTGCTTGACGATCAGCGGAAACCGCAGCGCAGCGGCCGCGGTGTCGACATCGGCCAGTGTCTCGGCCATCGCGTGCCCGGGTTGGCCGATCTCGGCGTAGTGGCACACGCGCTTCTGATCTTCGCGGCTCGGCTCGTAGAACGCGCTGGACGCGCCGGTAAACGCCTGCCCGGCTTGCTCCAACGTCTGGACCACTTCGATGCCGGCGCGGTCCTCGTCCCAGGCGCCGTCGCACAGGTTGACGAATACGTCGAAGCCTTGGCGAATCAATGCGCGCACTTGTGCGACGGCCTTGGCCTTGTCAATGCCGGCGTGGTGCCAGCTGTGCTCGGGCAGGTAGCGCGCCGGGCTCGCTGCCGGGTCCAGGCCCTTGAAGGCAGAGTCGCTGGCGTCGTACGAGGAGCCGAGTACGCAGATCTTCATGCCTTCCTGCCGTTGCGCGCCGTGCCGGGCGCCCGAGCCGGCGCCAGGGTGAACCAAGGTGCCATACGCTGCAAGTAGGGTCCGCTTTTTCGGCCGCAGGGTGGCAGATGGCGCGGCAGCTGGGCTACCCTGGCACCGCGCCGCCGCGGGGGCGAAGCCCCTTGGTGCCCGGCACGACCCAGACCTTGCGGTAACTCCGCTCCGATGCAGGTGGATGTGGCATGACGGGCACGCCAGTTCGGGCCCGGAGAACGGCCCAGGCTTTCGAGCCGAATGGAGCGGATTGGGCATGAGTCGCACCAAGGTTCCCTCGCCAGTTTGGCTGCTCGGCACGCTCATCGGCCTGCACGGGCTGGTGGTCAAGCTGATCGACGTGACCTCGACGGCGGGCGTAGTGGCCAAGTCGGGCTCGACCGGCCTGGTGCAGGTGTGGGCGCTGGACGTGCTGGTGACGCTGGCCGTGGGCGCCTGGCTGTCGCTGCTGGCTGACCGGGTGCCGCGGAGCACGTTGTTGCCGCGGCTGCTGGTTCTGGTCGGCCTGGGCTACCTGGGGGTCGCGGGGTTGCTGTGGACCGGCGACGCGCCGACCCTGAGCTACTGGTTGCTCTACATGATCTCGACTGCCGAGGTGGCGTCGATCCCCGTCACGGCCTGGGCGATCGCCGCCGACACCATCGACGCGGCCGACAACGTGCGCTGGTTCACCCGCATCGCCGCAGCCGAGAGCGTCGCCGATCTGATCGGTTATCTGGTTGCGCTGGGCGCGGGCGAGTTCCGCGGGATCGGTCCCGGCCTGGACGCCGGCTTGGTGGGGCTGAGCGCGGGCATCTGCTTTGGCGCGGCCACCCTGGCAGCGCGCCGGCTGCCCCTGAGCAAGGTGCACCGCGAGGTGACACCGCCGCCCCTGGGCCAGGAGCTGGATCGCACCAGCTGGCTGCGGCCGCTGGTAGTGCGGGTGGCGGCCCAGTACGCGGCGTGGGTGGCCCTGGGCTGGGCGGCCATGCGCGACGTTGAGCTGGAAACAGCAGAAGAAGACGGCGGTTTTCGCCGTTGGTATGCTGTCTACTCGATGGCCTCGACCCTCGCAATCCTGGCCGGGCAGGCGCTGCTGCCGCGCTGGCTGGCAGGTGTCGACCGCTGGCGGGCCAGCATGATCATGCCGACTTACGTGATCCTGGCGTGCGCCCTGGCCGCCGCGATTCGCGATCCGCGCGTGACCTTGACCCTGCTGGGCGGCTACTTCGTGGTCAGCCACGCCAGCGACGCGCCGCTGCGGCGGAGCTGCCTGGCCGATCTGGACGAGGGCGTGCGCGGCCGCCTGGCGGTCCTGCTCGACGTGCACGCCTACGCCATCGGCAGCCTGTTGGGCACCGCGCTGGTCATGGCGGGCGAGGCGTGGTTGCCCGACGGTCAGGCCCGCCTGGGCGTTGCCGCCGCCGCGGTGGCCATCGGCGCGGTC
>JACRCU010000481.1 GCA_016218865.1 Deltaproteobacteria bacterium
ATACTCCTTGAATACACCCAGGTTTTGCCTCGCCTGTCTCGGCTTCCGCGGCCGTTGCGGTTCGGCTGGCGGGTGAACCCCGGACCGGCCGGACGAGTGGCGAATGGCCTGGCGTTCGCGGAACCTCGCGCCGGCCGCGCTAGGCGCAGGCAGATGCCAGGACCGCCCGCCGCCCCAGCCGCCAAGTTCCACAAGACCATCGGAACGGATTCGCGCCGCGCGGCTCCATCCGCCCTGGGCGGGGCACGGACAGGTCGCTCTGACGGACGGGCGCTCGCGGTTTCGCACCAGCCACACGGCAGGTCGCACGCACCCCACCTGATTCGCGCATCTACGGCCCGAGCCGCCGATTGTGCAACCGGCGAGAATCAGGGGGGGCGGTTCGGGCCCGACCAATTTTCAAGGCTTGCGAGCCGCATTGCACGGACTTCGTATCGCGGGCCAAAAAGGCCCTCGGCCCGGACACAGCCGAAGCTGCGCCGAGCCGAGGGGAGTCACACTTGCCACAAGGGCTTTGGAACCCGCAGAAGAGGACGCGAAACCTAGCGAGAGGATTCGCTACTTTGCGGTTGGTTCACCCTAGTCCTTGGAGTGGCTGTCCGCATCGTCGTCGGTCGCCTTCTCGTACTTCTTGTCTTCCGCGACCTCGGACTTGCACTGGTTGGCCTTCTTGGTCTTCTTGCCGCAGTCCGACTGCTCGGCCGCCTGCTTGATGTTCTCTTCGGCCTTGTGGGTGATGATCTTCTTCTTCATCAGGGTGTTCAAGCTCTTCTCCACGCACTCGACGTACTGGCCGTGGTTCTTCCAGGCCAGGGTCGTGCCGCGCGGCCCGGCGCAGGGGCAGAGCTGGGCGACCGAGCAGCCGTTGGCGGGATCGACCACCACGCCGGCCTTGGTCGACGAGCAGACGTCGGCGCCGTCCAAGACGCCGTCATTGTCGTCATCGGCGTCGCAGGCATCGCCCTGGCTGTCGCCGTCGAAGTTGGCCTGCTCGGCGTTGGCGACGAAGTGGCAGTTGTCGGTGGTGTCCGGGACGCCGTCGTTGTCGTCGTCGTCGTCGCAGGCATCGCCCTGGCTGTCGCCGTCGGTGTTGGTCTGGGCGGTGTTGGCGATGGTCGCGCAGTTGTCGGCCGTGTTGGCCACGCCGTCGCCGTCCATGTCCGGGTCGCAGCTGTCGCCGGCGCCGTCCTGGTCGATGTCGCTCTGGTTGCCGTTGGCGATGGTTGCGCAGTTGTCCAGTGCGTTCAGCACCCCGTCGCCGTCCATGTCGCCGTCGCAGAGGTCGCCCAGGCCGTCGCCGTCCAAGTCCGACTGGTCGCCGTTGGCGATGCCGACGCAGTTGTCGATGGCGTTGAGCACGGTGTCGCCGTCCAGGTCGGGGTCGCAGGCATCGCCCAGCTGGTCGCCGTCGGTGTTCTGCTGGTCCAGATTGGCGACGAGCGCGCAATTGTCGGCGGTGTCGGCCACGGTGTCGTTGTCGTCGTCGTCGTCGCAGGTGTCGCCCTGGGCGTCGCCGTCGTTGTTGGCCTGGTCGCTGTTGGCCAGCAGCAGGCAGTTGTCGAACTCGTTGTCCACGCCGTCGCCATCGACGTCCAGGTCGCAGATGTCGCCCACGCTGTCGCCGTCCAGGTTGGCCTGATCGGTGTTGGGCAGCAGCGGGCAATTGTCGGTGGTGTCGGCCACGCCGTCGGCATCGTCGTCGGGGTCACAAGCGTCGCCCGCGCCGTCCAGATCGATGTCGGACTGATCGGTGTTGGCCACGTCGGTGCAGTTGTCGTCGCCGTCGGCGATGGTGTCGTTGTCGTCGTCGCCGTCGCAGAGGTCGCCCTGGGCGTCGCCGTCCAGGTCAGCCTGGTCGGTGTTGGCCGCCATCGGGCAGTTGTCGCTGGCGTCGGCGATGGTGTCGTTGTCGTCGTCGCCGTCGCAGAGGTCGCCCTCGCTGTCGCCGTCGTTGTTGGCCTGGTCCGAGTTGGCGGCCATCGGGCAGTTGTCGCTGGCGTCGAGTACGCCGTCGTTGTCGTCGTCGACGTCGCAAGCATCGCCCTGGCCGTCGCCGTCGTTGTTGGCCTGGTCGGCGTTGGCGGTCAGCGGGCAATTGTCGGTGCTGTCGTCGATGCCGTCGTTCTCGTCGTCGGCGTCGCAGGCATCGCCAGCGCCGTCGCCGTCGGTGTCCAGCTGGTCGGCGTTGCCTGTGGTCGGGCAGTTGTCGGGCGCGGTGCACGCGGTGCCAAAGATGCGGAAGCCGATGTCGTAGTAGCTGCCGTAGTAGTCGCCGCCGTAGTAGAAGCTCGAGCCGCTGGCGTAGGTGGTGCCGTACGAGTAGGTGGTGGCCGTGCAGTTGTTGTTGTCCGAGGTCCAGACCAGGTGGTAAGTCTGGCCCGGGTTCACCGCCACCGGGGCGAAGCTGACGTTGAGCCACTGGCCCTGCACCGCCGAGCCCGAGCCGCTGGCAATCATCTGACCGCCTTGGGCCGGCGCCGCCGTCCAAATGCTGAGGGTCACGGTGCTGGTGCCCCACCACGAGCCGATCATCAGGCCCGCGCCCGAGATCGACGAGGTGTTGGCCGTGAAACTCTGGGTAAAGTCAGGCGTGGTGTTGATGCAGCTCCAGCCGTAGCCGGCGTTGGTCGCGTTCTCGATGGCGATGCTGCCCGAGCCGCCCGTGCAAGCCGTGGTCTGGCCGCACACCGTGTCGCCGTCGGCGTCGTTGGCGCTGTCGAAGGTGCAGATGTCGCAGGCGTCGCCGCTGCCGTCGCCGTCGCTGTCGAGCTGGGCCGCATTGGCCTTGAGCGGGCAGTTGTCCTGGCAGTCGCCCACGCCGTCGCCGTCGCCGTCGACCAGGATGTGGGCACAGCCGCTCGAGGGGCTGCAGCTGTCGATGGTGCAGGGGTTGCCGTCGTCGCAGTTGGCGATGTCGCCCGAGGCGCAGGAGCCGGCGCTGCAGCTGTCGCTGACGGTGCAGGCGTTGCCGTCGGTGCAGGCGGTGCCGTTGCTGACCGCGGGGTTGCTGCAGGCGCCAGTGGCCGTGTCGCAGGTGCCGGCGGTGTGGCACTGATCGCTGGCGGCGCAGACGGTGGACGCTCCGCCGACGCAGCTGCCGCTCTGGCAGGCATCGCCGGTGGTGCAAGCATTGCCGTCGTCGCAGGCGGTGGCGCCGCCGCCCGTCACGATGTCGTCCAGGCGGTACATGTTGCTGCCATAGCTGCTTTCGTAGGGGCCCGACTTGCCGAACTGTACGTCGATGACGTTGTTCAGGTTGACGTTGTGCACGGTCTTGGTTTGACCAGGGGCCGTCGCGTTGGGAACGGTAATGGCCTGGGTAGCGCCGCCGGCAAAGGTCACGACGATGGTGAAGCTGCCGGTGCCGCCGCCGAACTGGCTGTCGGCGACCATCGCAAAGCTCTTGAACTGGAACGGCTGGCCGTCCGCGCGCGCGAATCGGTAGTAGCCGCCGTCGAAGTCGCCGCCCGGCTTGCTCGATTGATTGCCGCTGCCGGGCGGATACTCGCCCACGTACAGACCACCAGCGGGGGCCCACAGGTAGTAGTCCCCTTGCACCGCGGCCCAGTTGCCGGCGACTGTAGCGTACGAGACGCTGCTGAAGTCAAAAGTGGTCGACCCGCTGGCCACTGCGGCCGTGTGCGAGCAGCCCGTCGTCGCGTCGCACGCATCGGCGGTGCAGACGTTGTTGTCGTCGCAGCTGATCGCGCCGCCGGCCTGGCAGGCGCCGCCCTGGCAGCTGTCGCCGACCGTGCAAGCGTTGCCGTCGTTGCAGGTGCTGCCGTCGGCCTTGGCCGGGTTGCTGCAGAGGCCGGTGGCCGAGTCGCAGGTGCCGGCGCTGTGGCACGGATCCGCAGCGCTGCAGGTCACGCCAGCACATTTGTCGGGCGGCGGGGCCGAGATGTCGAACTGGTCGCACACACCGTTGTCGTTGGCGTCGGTGCAGGTGCCGCAGTTCGGGTCCGCGTTGGTGATCTTGACCTTCAGGCCATGGGTGGTCGAGCCGAAGTTGCCGCCGAAGCCCAGGACGAAGTCCAGACTGTCGCCGGCGCTCAGGGCCAGCGAGCCGCTGTAGCCGCTGCCCGGGTCGGTGGTCGATGTGCCCTGGGCGATCAGGGTGTTGTGGTTCTTGAACACGGCCCAACCGATCGACGAGGCGTGGGCAATGCGCCAAAGTGACTGGATGTTGTAGGTGCCGGCGGCCGGGGCCGTCCAGCGGACCGCATTGTAGCGGCCGGGCGACGACGGCGGGCCCGGGTGGACGAGCAGTTCAGCGAACTTGATGGCGGCGCCGTAGGCCGTGGTCACGCCGCCCGGCTTGGTGCTAGTGTTGGTGACGACCATTGGCACCGAGTAGCCGAAGTCGTGCCAGTAGCCGCGCAATGCACCGGGATCGGCGGCGCTGGAGTACCAGTCGTTGGTGTGGTCGGCGGCGGTGTAGAGCGTGGGCGAGCCGGCTGCGTACTCGGCCGCGGTCGACGCCGAGCCCGCCTGGTAGAAGTAGGTCCAGGCGCCGGTCGGGTTGGCGACCACGCCGGCGAGCTCATTGGTCGAGGCCTGGGCCGCCACGTCCCAGAAGCACTCCGCAGGAGTCAATGCGTAGGCTGGCGCTGCACCCAATAGAGCCGCAGCTCCAGCAGCAGCCCACAAGTGCAGGCGACGAAAGATATGATGTTGCATGGTGAATCTCCCCGGGGCCGACAGCTCGGCTTGGTGCAGAGGCCTGGGCTCCCTGCACGTCAAAACCAACCCGCGTGTGAGCACCCCCCCATGAGCCACCCAACCGCAGTGGCTCCGAACGTAGCAAGAGCCGTGCCAACGTGCGCATATGGACATGTAGCCAAACACTAGCGGTTTGGCGCAACCCCGGTGCTGCTGATCCAACGCATTGGGTGGGACTCACTGACCGGTCAGTCATGGGGTATCGATCAATTAACCGATTAACTGATCGGTCAATCATTTTCGCCGCCGTCCGCGATTTGCGCGGTGCCGTCGGTTTGGGCAACCGCAGAGGTCCGTGGCGGGTTGCCGGTTGTGCGGGGGGATCGCCGCGGTTGGCCGCGTGCAGGGGTCGGGCGGGTTGCTGGACAAGTGTGGTAAACTACTGAAGTTTGGCCGCCTGACTGACCAGCTGGGCGGCCAGCGCTTGCACGGCCGGATCGGTGGCGACGAGTTGCGCCCGGCGCGCCTTGGGCTCGGCGAAGAAGCCCAGAGCCTGCAAGATGCCGGAATCGTTGGTCTGCGCCGCCACCTTCAGCTGATCCAGCATGGCAGCCTCGTCCTGCTCGGTCAGCAGTTCGATGCGCCCCAGCACCACCCGCACTTCTGCGGCGGGCTTGGGCGTCACCGTGGTCTGCAAGTGCGCATCGGCCCAGCTCTTTGGCGCCAAGATGAGGATGCGCAGACCGTAGGTCTTGAGCCAGTTGTGCGTGAAGCTCGCCACCAGCGCAGCGGCCTCGGGCGGCGTCAGCCCGGCGTTCTGCAACTCGGCGGTCAGTGTGGACTGAACCTGCGCGGCATAGTAGGGCCACATTTCCTTGGGCGTGGGCGAGAACACGATGCTGCCGTGGGCCGGCACCGACTTCAGCGGCTGCATCAGGCCGCCGCCTTCGTGCAGGTGCAGTAGCCAAGCGCGCGGGATCTCCTCATCGCCGTCGTTGGTCAGCGTGCCCTCGTATCCCTGCGATCCGCCTTGCTTCTTGGCGGTCACGCGCAGCGGCGGCACGAAGTCCCCCAGTGCGCGGTAGAACAGCAAGTCGTCGCTGCCGGCGGTTTGACCCAGGGCGCTCACGCGGGCAGCACCGGCCTGCCGCAGGCTCTGCCACACCGAGTTCGGCTCCACCGCAGGCAGCGCCGCCAGCTTGGCGGTGTCCGGTTCCACGTGCAGCTGCCAGACCGCCGGCTGGTCGGGCTGCGCACCCGCGCCACCTGCCCATTTCTGCGCCAGCGGCGGCCAGTCGGCGCCTACCTCGCCGTGGGGCACCCGCAGCTCCACCTGCGCATCGCCTGCGGTGTCGGCGTCAAAGAAGGCGCCGGCCGTCTGCACCTTGGCCAGCGGTGGGCCCAGCGCGGGCGCCGCCAGGCCGTGGACAAAGGGGGGCAGGGTCTCTTCGCTTCGACCCACGCCCGGGACGTACTGCTGGCCGGCCACGGCGTGGAACACGGTGAACGTCGCCCAGTGGTGCACGCGAAGGTTGGCGGGCGGCGCGCCGAGCTGGACCAGGGCCGAAGCGTCGCCGCCGCCATCGGGTCCCTGAGCCGTGTTGGCACGGCCGGTGCCGCCGCCCGCTGCACAGCCGGCCACCAGACTCACCGCGACCAGCCCCAAGTACGCCCCGTTCCGCATTTTGGCCTCCCTGCCGCCAGTCTAGTTCTGCTGCATCGCCTGTTCCAGCATCGCGCTGCAATGCTGAGCATAAACAGTGGGGTCCAGCTGAGCGCACGCCCGCCGCAGCCGCGGCTCCAGGACGCGGTCCAGCTGGCCGGTCAGGCTGTCAAAACCATTGATTTTCGATGAGATCACCGCCTGGCGGGCCTGTTCCTCGTCCTGCGGCGAGAGCGCTTCGATGCGGCCCACCAGGGTGCGCACCCGCTGGATGGGCGCGGGCGTCATCTCTAGCGGCAACAGCTTCTCGGTCCAGGCCGGCGGCAGGATGTACAGCAGGCGCGTGCCCGGTGTGGCGAACCACGACTTCTGCCAGGTGTCGACCATCGCCTGGGCCTCGTCGTCGAACAGGCCCGAGGCGACCAGCCCGTTCTTCAGTGCCTGCTTGGCCTGCTCTGCGGCCTGCGCCAGCGGCAGGTCGGCCTTGAGGGCCACAGCCTGCGAGCTGTTGTGCGCGCCGATGGCGTGGAGCACCTGCACGCCGCCTTGGCCGTCCGCGGTCGCCTTTAGCAGCACCGCAAAGGGCAGGTTGTCGTCGCTGTCGTTGCGGCCGCGCACGGCGCCGTCGGCATCGGTCAAGACCTTGACGGGCAAGGTGAACCGGCCAAGGCCGCGGTAGAACAGGAACCGCTCGGTCTGGTCGACCTGGTTGAACTCGTTGTCGCTGCCTACAAAGCGCAGCGGCGTGGCCAGGGTCTGCCGCGACGGCTGCCACACCGAGTCGGCCGGCACTTGCGGCGCCTTGGCCATGTCCAGGGTGGGGTCGAGCTGGACCTGCCAGGTCAGGCTGCCGCCGGACAGGCCGTGCGAGTTCGACTGCCCCGGATTCTTGAGCGCGCCGAGCTCGGGCGCCATGTCGGTCACCGCCGGAAACCACTGACTGATGATGCCGTTGGCGAAGGTGACGGAAAACGTCACTTTCTGGGCCTTGGCCGTGTAGAAGTACACCACCGGCGTTTCCATCTTCTGGTTGCACGGCTCGGGCAGCCCCTCGGCCATCTTCTGGTTGTTGGCGAGGTGGTCGCGGGCGTAGACGAAGCTGGGCAGGGCCTCTTCTTCGTGCTGCAGCCCGTCCTGGGTCGAGCCGTCCGAGCCCTGCACCGAGGTGAAGGTGCCCCACTCGTGCATCACGATGGAATTGCCGGCCGCCACAGCGTTCGGCCCAGGTCCGGGCAGTGTGGGCGCCGGTTTGCTGGCGTCGGCGGCGACCGTCGCCGTGGCCGCGGCCCGGTCCGCGCCGATATCGTCCGAGGGCGCCAAGCCCGTGATCGCCGCTCCAGAGCCGCACGCCGCGGTCCCGCTCAGCACGCCCGCCGCGATCAACCACTGAAAGATGTTGTGCTTCATTGCCGTCTCCTTGGAAAATGCTGTGCGTCTGTCCGCCCGCCCTCTCAAGCTACGTGACGGCCATCGTTGCGTCCAATGCATTGTTCTGATAACCACCCATCAGTAACGCGCATAGTTGGCGCGGCACAGCGAGCCCCCGTGGAACTGGATCACCTGGCGCAATTCCTGCACGTGGTCGACAGCGGCTCGGTCAGCGCCGCCGCCAAGCTGGCGCACCTGACCCAGCCGGCGGTCAGCCGCAACCTGAAGCTGCTGGAAGACGCGGTCGGCGCGCCGCTTTTCGAGCGTCAGGGCCGCGGGCTGGTGCTGACTTCGGCAGGTCGCGCCCTGGTGCCCAAGGCGCGCGCGGTGTTGCTCGACGTGGCCGCTGCCACGCGCACGGTGCGACGGGCGGCCGAGCGCGGCTACAGCGACCTGCGCCTGGGTGCGGTCGACAGCGTCGCGAGCTACTTGATTCCCAAGCTGCTGGCGCCGGTGCGGATCGCCTTTCCCGACCTGCACTGGAAGCTGCGCACTGCGCGCTCGGCGGCGCTGCTGGAGCAGGTGGACCAGGGCGCGCTGGACCTGGCGGTGGTGGCGGCGTCGGGGCCGCCCAAGGCCGAGCGGGCGTTTCATCTGGCGCCGTATACGCTGTGCTTCTACGGCCGGGCCGACCGTTTTGCCGAGCTGGCGGCGGTGGCGAGCGACGCGGAACTGAAGCAGTTCCCGCTGGTCGAGATCGAGGCCTTGCCGGGCCAGCCGACCATGATCGACCCGGAAGCGCCGGCCTACGCCATCGCCCACAGCCTCGCCTCGGTCAAAGCCTTTGTCCTGGCGGGGTTCGGCATCGGGGCGATGCTGCCGTTCATGCTCGAGCCGCACGAGCGCGCCCAACTGGTGCAGGCCAACCTGCCCGCGGATCCGCACTGCGGTCTTTGGGCGGTGTGCGGTCCCGAGCGCAGCCATGGCCGGGCGCGCGAGCTGGAGCAGCTGGTCATCGACGAGCTGCGGCAGCTGGCGCAACCCGATTCCCGGGTCGTGGCCGCCGACTGATCGCCGGTGAGTCGCGGAAACTGCCCAAAAATACGCCGGTTGAACCGCATCCAGCCGGGGTGTAGGCTCGGCGGCGTTGCCGGCCTCGACGCGGCGCGGTGTCTGCGATGAACCTGCCTGATCTCGAGTCGTTGCGCTGCT
The DNA here is from genome assembly GCA_016218865.1 of Deltaproteobacteria bacterium. Classification (GTDB taxonomy): domain Bacteria; phylum Myxococcota_A; class UBA9042; order UBA9042; family UBA9042; genus SXRM01. Next base: position 8,906 of record JACRCU010000481.1, read on the forward strand.
TTGCTGCGGTGGCGCGCCTGCGCAGCTTCCGTGCCGCCGCCCAAGCGGTCGCGCTGTCGCCCACGGCGTTTTCCGAGCGGATTCGCCGCCTCGAGTCCGACTTGGGGGTGGTCCTGCTCGAGCGCACCACCCGCAGCGTTGCGCTGACCGAAGCCGGCGAGCGGCTGCTGCCGCAAGTGACCGAGCTGCTCGCGCAAGCCCAGAATCTGCAAGCGCTCGTGCTGGCCGGCGGCGTCCCGCCGTTTGCCCTGACCATCGGCACGCGCTTCGAGCTGGGGCTGTCGTGGCTGGTGCCGGCCCTGGATCAGCTGGCGGCGGCGTGCCCGCAGCGGACCCTGCACGTGCGCTTTGGCGACACCGACGAGCTGGTGCGGGCGGTGGTGCTGGGCCTTGCCGATGCGGCCATCACCAGCGCGCGCCTGGCGGTGGTGGGGCTGGAGTACGCCCCGCTGCACGAGGAGCACTACGTGGTGGTGGGCGCGCCGGGTCTGCCGCCGCTGGATGGCCCCGAGGACGCGCCGCGCCACGTGCTCCTCGATACGGGCGCCGACCTGCCGCTTTTCCGCTACTTGCTGGATGCCGCGCCGACCGACCAGCCCTGGCAGTTTGCCCGCCACGAGTACCTGGGGGCGATTGCCGCGATTCGCCACCGCGCACTGCTGGGCCGCGGCGTGGCCGTGCTGCCCCACTACTTCGTCGATGCCGACTGCCGCGCGGGACGCCTGCAAGTGCGGATGCCGCATGTGGAACTGCACACCGACCACTTCCGGCTGCTGTGGCGGCGCGACCACCCGCGCCGGCAGGCGCTGGCCGAGTTGGCGGCCCAGCTGCGGACGATTGCGCTCAGCTGACCATGACCCCACCCGATTCGCGCGGGAACGGCTTTCCGGCTCCGATTGGCACCGGGCGAGAATCGGTTGGGGGCCCGGTGTGACCCCGAAACCTTGCCGAGTACTTGGCTCCGAATGGGCTGGACCTGGCAAGAGCGGTTCCCGCAACATTATCCCGATTGCGCGCATAATACTGTTCATGACATACGGATAGACATGGACAAAGCCGGCGCTAGGCTGTGCTGTAGCCGGCCGTTGTGCCGGCCCTGGAGTCGCCATGGTCTCGCTTCGCTCGCTGTCGCCGCTGTTGTTCGCCCTTTTCTTCTCGGCCTGCCAGACCGACCCCACGTCGCTGACCGGGGTGGTCACCGTCGCCTCGCCGGCCCCGGTCCACGAGAACGCCAATCAGGACCTGGCCGGTCCGATTTGCCTGCCCAAGCCGCCGGCCTGGTCGCTGCCGCCGCTGAGTCTGCCCGACGGGGTGCTGGCGGCGGAGTGCCCGCTGGTGGCGATGCGCAGCGATGCCGACGCCGATGGCAAGCCCGAGGCCGTGACCAGCTACACCCGCGCCGACGGCACGCTGCTGGTCAAGACGATGCAAGCGGGCTATCCGGCAGGGGAATCCACCGAGTACCAACTCGACAGCCAGGGCCGCGCCGTCGCTGTGACCCGGCGCAGTGCCGCCGGCCTGCCGCTGTATGCCGAGCTGCGCAGCTACGACAGCGCCGGGCGGCTGCTGGTCTACGAGGTCAAGGGCTGGTCCGGCAAGTCCAGCGCCAAGCCCACCTACGGCCAGCGCATCCAGCAGCAGTGGCAGGGGGAGAATCTGGTGTCGCGCCAGACCCTGGACCAGAGCGGCACCGTGCAGGACGAGCTGCGCTGGCACTACGACGGGCGCGGGCGGCTGGTGGGCGCCGAGCGTCAGCAGGGCACGCAAAGTCTGCCGGCGGCGCAGGTCGAGTGGCACTACGACGCCCTGGACCGGCCCGTGTTGGTGGTGCGCCGCCTGCACGGCAAGGAGTCGCTGCGGGCGAGTTGGACGTGGGGCGCCGGCCAGCATCTGCTGGCGCGCACTGTGGAATTGCACCTTGGCCTGGGCGGCATCAGCGAACGCCTGGACGACTACGATGCCCCTACGGGCTCGAACGGCGCCGGCGCGTGCTACGGCTGTGCGGGGGCGAGCCAGGCCGGCACAGCGCCCTGGGCCGACGCGATGCCCGCCGCCCACGACGGCTGCCAGCCCGTGCCCACCGCCGTCGGCCACGGCTACCCCGAGGCGGACTACGCCGTAGTGGGACCCTGGAACGACGTGACTGCGCCGACCAAGCCGGCCAGCGGCGGGGCCAAAGACGGCGGATCGCTTTACGGCGCCTACGGTTACTACGGCTACGGGTACGGCTACGGTGGCGGCAATTCCTGGTACGGGCACGCCGGTCCCGGCAGCAACTGGGACGCCCTGGCCGTGCAAGTGCCACACACCGCGGCGGTTTTCGAGATTCAGTACGACGACCTGGGGCGTATGGTCCGGGAGCACCTGCGCGTGACGCCCACCGACGCCGCCTCGCTGGCGCCGCGCGACCTGCTGCGCCAGCGGGTGTACGGCGACCGGGGGCTCGAGCGCGACGAGGTCACGGACCCGGCCACAGGCAAGACGTTGCGCTCGCTGCTCTTCGCCCGGTC
>JACRCU010000485.1 GCA_016218865.1 Deltaproteobacteria bacterium
CAAAGGCCGCCACCGCCTCCACGTGCATCTCGCTCATCGCCTCGGTGACCACGCCCAGGCGCTGCTCGGCGGCGGCGTCGGCCAGCCACTGCAGCGCAGGCGTGCCGGCCCCGGCGAAACTGTACGGCGACGTGCGGGGTTTGTAGGCCCCACCGCGCAGCAACCGCGCGCCCACCGAGGCGACCAGCTTGGCGGTTTCGCGGATCTGCTGCTGCGACTCGACCGCGCAAGGCCCCGCAATCAGGACTATCTCGCGCCCCAGCTCGACCACGCCGCCGGCGCGGGTGTGCAGCGACCAGGTGCGCGGCATGGCGTCGACGCGCGGATGGGCCGACTTGGGTTCGCGGATCGCCGCCACCCCCGGAATCGAGCGAATCAGCGCATGGGGCACCCGCGACGAGTGCGCCTCGACCTCGAGCAGCCCGGGGCCCTCTTCGCCGGTCAGGGGCCGCGTCCACAGGCCCAGCCCTTGTAGCGCGGCCGCGACAGCCGGCGTGTCGGCATCAGGGGCAAGTACGATGATCATGCAACCTCGGAACTCGCGCGGCAGGGGGTGCCGCTGTACCAGTGTTGGATGCGCGCTGCAGGCCCGGCGACGCGGGCCCGGGCCATCCTACGCGCGTCGCGTGGCCAGTGCATCTGCAATCGCGCGCAGAGCCTCGCGCTGGGCGGACTCGGGCAATTCGTCCAGCGCCGTCTGGGCCTGCTGGAGGCGGGCCGCGGCCACCGCCCGCGCCGTGGTCAGGGCTCCGCTTTGCCGAACCGCCGCCGCGATGGCTGCCACGGCCTGGGGATCGGCCGCATCGCCCGCCAGGGTGGCGCTCCGCACGCCGGCCACCGCCGCGCGCAGTTCGGGGTGTTGCCGCAGGGTCAGGGCCAAGGGCAGGGTGATCTTGCCTTCGTGCAGGTCGGCAAGCAGCGACTTGCCCGTGGCGGCCGGCGTACCTTCGAAATCCAGAACGTCGTCGACAAGTTGGAAGGCCATGCCCAGCTCACTGCCGAACTGGACCAGGGCAGCGGTCGCCTCGGCCGAACAGCCGCCTGCCACGGCTCCGGCTCGCAAGGCAAAGCGGAACAGCGACGCGGTCTTGCCGTCGACCACGCGGTAGTAGCCGTCGGTGTCTTCGGCCAGGTGCTTGGCGCGCTCGCCCTGGTCGACTTCCGCCAGTATCAGCGCGTCCACGGTGTTCAGCGCTTCCGTCACCAGGTGCGGGTGGCCGGTGGCAACGATGCGCCGCAGCGCCTCGACCAACAACCAATCACCTGCAAAAATCGATACTTCGTTGCCATGCAGGGCCCGCGCCGTCGCCTGGCCGCGCCGCGTGTCGGCCAGGTCGACCACGTCGTCGTGCAGCAGGGTGGCGGCGTGTACCAGCTCCACCGCCACCGCCAAATTGCGGGCGTTGGCGTGGGCAACCGCGTCTTGGCGCGGACCGAATCGGCTGGCGAGCAGCGTACAGAGCGGCCGCAAGCGCTTGCCGCCGGCCGCCAGGATGTGCCAGCCGGCGCGCTGGGCCAGATTGGGCCCGCTGGTCTGCAGCAGCGCCTGCTCCACGCCGAGCAGGTCGCCCGACAGCCAGGCCTGCAGCTCGCTCAGCCTGTCCGCCAGGTCGCCGTGCTCGTGTTCGCTGGCCTGCGCGGCCAAACGCGGCAGGGGCGTGGCGAGCGGCCGGCCCGGCGCAGCGTCCGCCGACCCCGGCAGGCCCACGCTGGACTCAGAGGGCGGCACCACGTTGTTCAACGCTTCTGCGGGCATGAATTGGCCTCGCTGGGTTCGATCACGGAAGGAGGGGAGCAGAGGGAGCGGCGACGATATTTCACTCGCCATTGAAATTATCGACGGCAGCAGCGCCGACGTCAAGCGCGGACCATGAAAATGCATGTGCAGTCGCCAGCCTATCGCCGCGCGACCGCAAAAACCTTCTGCAAACTTGCGGGAATCGGCCCCACGTAGCTGTGCCCGCCCAGCAACTCGTCGGCCAGACCGTCCAGCGCCACCCGCTCGGCCTCGCTCCAGCCGCGGCCCTCGTCGCGGACCTGCAGCAGGCTGTTGCGCGCTTGATGTGCGATATTCATCAGTCGCCGTGCGGTGTTGGCCATGCGCCCTACTTGGTACGACAGCGTCGGATTCTTGCGCCAGGCCAGCTCCTTGACCGCGTCGGCCAGCTCGCCCTGCAACGTGCCCAGCGTGATGAACACGTCCTCGATGCCGTTGGCCGGTGGCTCGGGCGTGGCAACGATGGCCCGCAGTTGCTCGGCCACCAACTCGGTCGCCACCCGCTCTTTGCGTTGAAAGATACGGACATACATGAGCAGTGACACCACGCCGTTGACGGCGACCGCCGCAGTGCCGCCCACGGCCACCGAGCTCAAGCGCACCAGCAGCGTGTCGACCGGCGTGCCGCGCGGGATCAGCAGCAGGTAGATCGCGGTAAAGGCCGCCACCAGGTAGCCCGAGCCAAAGCCCAAGGCGGTGGTCAGCCACACCGCCACGCCCACGCCCAGCCCCAGCTCCAGCGCAAACGGCAGGCCGATCCAGGCAAACAGCGCCGCAGCCGCGCCGCCAATCAGCGAACCGATCACCTGGTCGCGCGCGCGCTTCAACCCCGACAGCACGATCGGCG
>JACRCU010000486.1 GCA_016218865.1 Deltaproteobacteria bacterium
GATCCAGGTGCCGCGCGCCATGTATTCCTTCAGGATATCGTTCTGCACCGTACCGGTGAGCAGCGCCGGGTCGATGCCGCGCTCTTCGGCCACCGCCACCAAGAAGGCCAGGAGCGTGGTCGCGGTGGCGTTGATGGTCATCGACACGCTGACCTTGTCGAGCGGCAGATCCTGCATCAAAACATGCATGTCCTCTACGCTCGCGATCGACACGCCCACCTTGCCCACCTCGCCCAGCGCCATGGCGTCGCCCGGGTCGTAGCCCATCTGGGTCGGCAAATCGAAGGCGACCGACAGGCCGGTCTGGCCGCGCTGCAGCAAGTAGCGGTAGCGCTGGTTCGACTCGGCGGCGGTGCCAAAGCCCGCGTACTGGCGCATGGTCCACAGCCGGCCGCGGTACATGGTGGCCTGCACGCCGCGCGTGAACGGGTATTGCCCGGGAAAGCCAAGGGATTGAAGGTAGTTTTGACCCGCACCGCCATCGGGCAGCGCCAGGTCGTCGATCGCTTCGCCGGTCGAACGGGCAAAAGCCGGGCGGCGCAGCCCCTTCTTCTTGGCGCCGGCGAGCACGCGCCCCGCCCACAGCTGCTGGGCGTCGCGAAGGGACGGTTGTGCACGGTCAGTCATGGGCGAACCCCTATTGTGGCCCCTGGGCCGCTGAGTCGGCGCGATCGCTGCCGCGGCCGGCCACCACTGCCGCCCAGGCTGCATCGCTGAAGTCGTGAGATTCTGGCCAGAACTCGACTGGCGGCGGGCAGACGAAGCGGCGCGCCTGGCCGGTGGCGGGCTCGACCAAGCCCAGCGCCGCCGCATGCAGGGCGATGCGGCCGCGGTGGGGTCCGCCCGGGTCGCCGTACAGGCGATCGCCGAGCAGGGGACCGATCGCCCAGGCCACGTGCAGGCGAATCTGGTGGGTGCGCCCGGTGTCCAGAGCCAATTCCAGCAGCGCCAGCTGCCGCTGCTCGTCGTAGGCCAGCGGATTGACCCATGTATGCGCGGGCATGCCCGTGGCCGACAGACCCATGCGCCCCGGCTCGATCTCGACGATCGGCTCGTCGATGTCCATCACGCTGGGCGCGCGGCCGGTGCGGGCGATCGCCAGGTAGCGGCGGCGGGCGTGATGGGTGCGAAACTGCTCGGCAAGGTCGGCGGCGGTGTGGCGATCCAGGGCGTAGGCGACCAGGCCCGAGGCGTCGCGGTCCAAGCGGTGGATCTCGCCCAAGTAGCTGCGCGGCCCCAGCTCCTTTTGCAGGCGCAGGTTCAGCGCGTCGCCGCCGCGCGGGGGCGGCTGGGTCGGCAGCCCCGCGGGTTTGTTGACGATCCACAGGTGCTCGTCGCGGTGGATGGTGACGACCCGGCCGGCATCGATGGCGCGGCGCTCTGTCGGGGCTTGCGGCAGGACCCGAACGGTCTGGCCGGGCTCGACGCGCAGGCCGGGCTCGCGGCAGCGTTGATGGCCCACGTAGACCCCACCGTCGCGAATGGCGAACTGCGCGTGGCCGCGGCTCCAAGCCAGGGCGCCCGCGACCGCCACATCCAGCCTGGCCGACACTTCCACTGCAAACTCAACGGGCTGCAGCTGAATCTGACCTTCTGCAACCATCGTCCTGTTCCAATCCCGGCGCGGGGTAGCGGGGGCGCCACATGGGCACAACCCAGCCTGCTCGAACTCGTTTCGCGGGTGCTGCTGCCGGTTTGGCAAACAGGCTCACCTGCCGTATCATGCCCTCTAGTCGCAGTGCGGGTCCAGCGGCGGATCGGCACCGCGGCGCCGATGGGCCCGCGGCGCCCCCGCAAGTGCCCAGACCAGCCGAGTGGAACCGACCGGTGCAGACCCCTGCCGGAGTTGACGTGGCGAACCCCCCGATCACCAATTTCGCGATCGAACCGGACGTGCCCCACGATCCTTTGGCGGCGGCCGCCGGCCCAGAGTGGGCCCGTGCGCGCCACATGGCCGTGTTGGGCCTGCCCTTGGACGAGCGCACCTTGAGCCTGCTGGCCGCGCTGGAGCAGCTGGACGTGGTGCTGCAGGCGGCGGCCGAGGCCACCAAGCCGATGCGGGTGCGCCACCCGACCGAGGAACTGCCCGCCGCCGCAGTGGAAGTGACGACAGCCGCCGCGGCCGCGGAAGCCGACGAACTGCCCGAGGACATTGCCGACGCCATCGAACTCTCGCCCGACGAGGTGAGCGACGCGTTCGTGGTGCCACCCGCGCCGGACGAGGTGGAGTCGCTGGCGCAGACCAGCAAGCTGCCGCAGTTTGCCACGGCCGATACCATCGTGCTGTCTGGCCCGGAAATCAAGCGCAAGATCCGCCACAAGCAGTCGATCATGCCCAGCTACGTGGCGCAGGTGTTGTACGAGGACATCGGCGCCTTGTTCGAGATTGGCGACCGCGAAGGCGCACTGGTCTCGCTGGAGCGCTTGCTGGTGGTCGCGCCGATCACGCCGCAAATCGAGAGCTTCCTTGAACACAACGAGGCGCGCCTGGTCGAATACTACGAGTCGGTGTTGGGACCGTGGACGCGCACTGGGCGTCTGCGCGAAGGCGAAACGGCCCTGCCCGCGGCATTCCATCGCTTCGACAAGGTGGCGCAACTGGTGCGGCACCTGGATGGCACGCTCACGCTCTCCGAAGTGATCGCGCGCTCGGGCCTCCGCAACATCGAAGCGTGCTCGGTCCTTTCGCAGCTGTCGCGCTCGTCGAGCCTGGACTTGTCGGACAAGCCGACCTGATTCATGCCCCGCATCCTGCTTGTCAGCGCCTACCTGGCGCCCGCGCAGACCGTAGGAGGTCGGCGCGCCGAGCGCATGGCCACCCAACTGCAAGCGCGCGGCTGGCAGGTCACGGTCCTGACCCTGCGGCCCGAGTACACCCCGCCCAGCGATGCCACGCTTGCGCAACCGCAGGGTGTGGAGGTGATCCGCTGCCACGCGCTGATGCCGCTGGCTTGGGGCCGGCTGTTGCGCGACCACCTCCGCGCCGTGCGACCCAAGCAGGCTGCGGCGGCGGGGTCCGCTGGTCCGGCTCGGCGACCGCGCCTGCAGGCGCTGCGCGAAAACCTGTTGTTTCCAGACGAGTTCATTGGCTGGCTGCCGCTCGCCTTGGCTGCAGTGGCAGGGCGCCGGTTCGACGCGGTGCTGGCGACCATTCCGCCGCTGACCACAGCCGTCATCGCGGCGCAGGTGGCCAAGCGCCTGGGGGTGCCGCTGGTGTTGGACTACCGCGATCCCTGGGCCGATAGCCAAGGGCACCTGGGCGCCTCGCCCGAGCTGGTGGCGCGACAGCGGCGCTTTGAAGACGGCCTGTTGGCCAAGGCCGCACTGGTAGTGGGCGTCTCGCCCGTGCTGAGCGACGGCCTGCAGCGGCGCACGCCTGCGCCCGTGGCCACGATTCCCAACGCCGTCGACGTGGTGGCCGCCGAACTGACCCCGGGGGCCGAAGCGTCGCTGGCCTACACGGGCACCTTGGCCTACGGTCGCTCGCTCGACGCCACCCTGCAGGCGCTGGGTCGGCTGGCCTCCCAAGGGGTTTCCCTGCGCTTGGACTACGCTGGGCACCACGGCGGGACAGTGCGCGGCGACGCCGAGCGCCTGGGAGTGGCCGAGCTGGTTCGCGACCACGGCGAGGTGTCCAAGGCTGCGGCGCTCGCCCTGGTGGGGTCGGCCCGCGCCGGGCTGGTGACGGTGTCGCCAGGCTGGAACTACATGTATCCTGGTAAGATTTTTGACATCCTCAACGCGGGCCGGCCGATCGTCTTGGTGGGGCCCAGCGACTGCGCTGCCGCCGAGTTGGTGCGCCGCCCCAACCTGGGCTGGGCCGTGCCCCACGACGACGAGGCCGCGCTGCCGCGGGCACTGACCGAGGTGGCTGCGGGTCGCGGCTTTGCGCCGGTCGACCTCGCCGAACTGTCGACTCAGACGACCATGGACCGCCTGGACCAGCACCTGCGGCAGTTGTTGGGCTAGGAGCCTGTCGGAGATTCTCGCTGACCCACGGAGGCCCGATGCTTGCATCAACTTGAGACTTGAGCAATTTCATGAGCTTTCGCGACACCGCGCTCGTCAGTCCGACACGCTCCTGGAGACCGGATCGATTTGGCAGTTCTCCGCGCCGTTCCTGCCTGGAAATCGGCGCGGCGAGTCGCGGCAGGCGCTCGCTTGCGCCCCGCCCAGCAGCTAGAGACTCGACAGGACTGGAA
>JACRCU010000487.1 GCA_016218865.1 Deltaproteobacteria bacterium
CTCTGCATGAACAAGGCCGCGCTGACCAATTGCTCGGGCAACGGCGGTATCGGCGCCACCTGGGCCGCCTACCAGACCGACAACTTCGAGAATCCGCGCGCTTGCGCCGTGTGCTGCCGGTAGAGCACCGATCCGAAATCCGCACCCAACCGGTCAACGTCGCGGCGGGTCGCGTCGCCCGCGCCTTGTTTTGGCCCTTGCGACCCACCCAGCAGCAGTAGCTGCCGAAAACAACTCGCCACGTTGGGCGGCTGCCAGGCATGGGCGGATCGACGTCCTGGCCACAGCGACGGGAGCGCCTACTTGACCACCTGACCCGCTGCATCCACGGCGAACGTGTCGAAGGCTGCGCCGGTCTGGTAGTCGATGGCCTCGAACTTGATGTTGCCGTTGGACTGTTGCCGCGCGCTGACGTAGCCGTAGGGCACGTCGGACGTCAGGGGCGCGCCGCCGTTGCCCACCACCAGCTCGCGCTTGTACAGGTCGCGGCTGTAGGTGTGCGAGTGGCCGGCCAGCAGCATGGTCAGCGGGTGCTTGTTCACGATGGTCTGGCTCGGCAGCAGCCCCGGCGCGGTGGTCGAGTAGCTCGGCTCGTGGCGGAGCACGAAGGTGTAGTTCGTGGGCTTGCTCAGCTCGGCTTCCAGCCAGGCCGCCTGCTGCTTGGTCCAGGCGTTGGGCGCCACCACCACGAATTTTGCCGTCCATCCGCCGGTCTTGCCGCGCACCCAGTACGAGAAGAACGGGCGCTTCAGGCCCAGCGGCTGCTTGACCATCTTGTCCAGGTAGGTCAGGTACAGGCCGGTCACGCCGTCGCTCAGGCCCTCGCCGCAGTTGGACGCCGTGTAGCCGGTGCACTCGTGGTTGCCCATGGCGTGCAATACCGGACCGGCAAACGCCTTTTGAGCTTGCAGGTACAGGTCGAGCTGCTTGGCGCCGTGGATGCCGTTCGGACTGGCGAACACGTAGTCGCCGGTGGTGACGGCCAGCGGCAGCGCGGGCTTGGCGGCGGCCACTTGCTGCCAGATGGCAGTGATGATCGCGGTGGGGTAGGTCTCGGTGGCGTCTTTGAAGGGCGGCCGGGTGTCGCCGACGATGGCAAAGGCCAGTGTGTCGACGGTGCCACCGTCCAGATCGCCGCCGGTCGGGTTGATGACGATGTCGCCCAGGGCCTCGGCGCCGGGGGTGGGACCGCAGCTCTCGGCGTCGCTGGGCGGGCGGCACTGGCAGCCCTGGGTCTGGCAGTACCAGCCGCCGTAGCAGCCGTTGGGCGTGCAGTTTTTGCCCGTGCAGTGGCAGCAGTCGGCGGTGGTGGGCGGCGAGTAGCCGGGGCACAGGCTGGTCTCGGTGCTCGCGGCGGCCACGTTGCACGGATTGGGTACGCAGACTTGCAGGGCGCTGCCGTCGGGTGCCTGGGCCGCTGTGCAGGTGGTACCGGCCGGGCAGGGCGCACCGGTCTGGCACGGCGCTGCGCACCAGGACTGGCCGCCGATCCGGGCACAGCGGCCGCCGGGGCAGTCCTCGTCGATGACACATGCGGTGCACTCGCCGGCCTTGCTGTCGCTGGCTGCGGCCACGTCGTTGGCGTCGGGACTGGCCGCCGAGGTGATGTTGGCGCACGCCGCGGCGCCAAAGGCCAACCAGGCGAGCGCAAAAAGGGCCGAGTTGCGGGTCATGGGCAGGCCTGCCGCTCGGCGAAGGCGCTGCCGGCGTGCCGCCAGTGTGCGCATTGCCGCGCCCTCGGTAAAGGGGCCGTCCGCCGTCAGCGGCTGGACCGCCGCGCAATTGCCGCGCCTTGGCTGCTGCCGCGTTGTGCCGCCAGCCCTGCACGTTCATACTGCCCCGATGAGTTCCGCTGCCGCCGTCACCATTCGCGTCAAACCGTCCCTGCGGGGCGTGATGCATCAAGTCACCTTTGCGATTTGCCTTGTGGCTGCGCCGATCCTGACCTTCCAGCAGCCGCCCGGTGTGCGCATGTGGGCGATCGGCGTGTACACCGGCTGCCTGACCGCGCTCTTTGGCATCAGCGCCGCCTACCATCGCCCAACCTGGCAGCCCGCGGCGCGCGCCCGCATGCGGCGTCTGGACCACGCCGGAATCTACCTGCAGATCGCCGGCACCTACACGCCGATGTGCCTGCTCGCGATCGGCGGCGAGACCGGTCGCCGTTTGTTGTGGTTGGCCTGGCTGGGCGCGGCGGCCGGCATCGTCAAGTCGCTCGTGTGGGTGCACGCGCCCAAGCCTCTGAGTGCACTGCTCTATGTCGGGCTGGGCTGGCTGGTCGTGAGCGAATGGCCGGCGCTGCGGGCGGCCATGAGCACGCGCGACCTGGTCCTGTTGATGGCGGGCGGCGTGCTGTACACCCTGGGGGCGGTGATCTATTCGCTCAAGCGGCCCGACCCGCTGCCCGAAGTGTTCGGCTACCACGAGATCTTTCACACGCTGGTGGTGGCGGCGGCTGCGTGCCACTTTGCGATGGTGCAAAGCTTGCTCAATTGATACCGAATCCGTTCCATTCGGCTCGAAACGTCAGGCCATTCTCCGGGCCCACAGCGCGGTCCCCGCCGGATGCTCGCCCGTTGCCAATCGGATCCGGGAAGCCGTTCCCGTGCGATGCAGGCGGGGGGCATATCCGGTGGGGTGGGAGAACCGGATCTGGAAACAGAACGTTTGTTCAGTATTTTCGCGTCAAATCGCGCGGCCGGCCGGGATGGGTGTGCTAGCGAACGCTCACCGTACCGCCTCGACTCCCGCTGCGGTTGCGCAGAGCGCCCCTGGACCGATGGCGGCCCCAGCCGTGCCCGTGCGGACCGCGCCAACGCGGCAATCGCCTACGGTGGGGACTTTCGACTCGTGAGCCGCACGCCTTGGCAAGACACAAGTCTGGTTGACTGCGCAGGCAATCGTCATGACCGGCGCCATCTCGGCCATTGTTCGCAGCAGCCCACTGCGGGGAAGCGCCGATTCTTCCGCTTTCGTGTTCGCGAGCTAGCACGGTTGGTCTCGACATTTTGAAGTTCTGTGTCTACCCTGCCGCATGAACCCACCGCGGGTCATCACCGTGCCAATCGAACCCACGGCAGGCAGCGGCCGCCCCACTCGGGCGGGCCGCGCGGTTTCCCACGATCGAGGTGAAGTTTGCGGCGAAGCAGCGTAGCCGAGTTTGTGCCCGCAGCCTCCCAGGCACCCGACGCCGTTGGTGGACTTCCTGCTGTCAGTTTGGAGACGGTCGCGGCCGCGGTCGCCTCGCCGCAAACGGACTCCGGCCTCCACCATGCCGCGGCGCCGTACAAAGTGCCCGCGGCCGTCGTGCTCTATCACCCCGACTTTACACGCATCGGTCAGGTGGCGGTGCTGGCCGAGCTGCTTTGTGGCGACGAAGTGCGCCTGTCGCGCTCCGAGCCGCCCTTCGCGCTGCCGGGCACCGGCCAAGCCGTGCCGCTGCAAACCCAGATGCTCCCCGACGATCCCATCCTGATGATCCGGCCAGCTGGCGACGGGGTGGAGTTGGAATTCTACCAGCCGGCAACGCTGTGCACGCTGGATGGTCAGCAGCTGGGGCAGCTCACGCAACTTACGGCAGATGCGCTGGATTATGGTGCGGTGCTCGAACTCGGCGACGCGGTGTTGCTGCTGCTCACCCGCGTCGAAGTGGGCCGTCCGCTGCCGCCGCCGCAGGGCATGGTCGGCCACAGCGACGGTATCCAGCGCTTGCGCCGCGAAATTCTATCGGTGGCGCGCGTCGACGCGCCGGTGCTGATCCGCGGCGAGACCGGCTCGGGCAAAGAGCGGGTGGCGCGCGCCATCCACGACGCCAGTCCGCGGGCCAACCGGCCTTTCGTTGCGGTGAACATGGCCGCGGTGGTCGCGTCGGCGGCGGCTTCGGAGCTGTTCGGCCACCGCCGCGGTGCCTTTACCGATGCCGTGGCCAGCCACGTCGGTCACTTCGGCCTCGCCGATGGCGGCACGCTGTTCCTGGACGAGATCGGCGAGGCGCCGCCATCGGTGCAGACGCTGCTGTTGCGCGCCCTGGACGAGGGCAACATCCAGCCGGTCGGCGGCACCACCCGCAAGGTCGACGTGCGCCTCATCACCGCGACCGATGCGGACCTGGAGTACGACGTGGAGAACGGGCGCTTCCGCGACGCCCTCTTGCACCGCATCCAAGTCTGCACGATCGATGTGCCGCCGCTGAGTCAGCACCGCGAAGACATCCCGGCTTTGCTGGTCCACTTCCTCCGCGAGCAGCTCAAGGCGCTGGGGGCCGAGCGCCTGATGCAGCCGCCGCCGCCGCAGCGCCTGCCGTGGCTGACGCTGCCGGTCGTGCGCGAATTGGTCGCCTACAGTTGGCCGGGCAATGTCCGGCAACTGCGCAATGTTGCCACGGAAATCGCCGTACGCGACCACGGCCACCGCCACGCCAGCTTGCCGCCGTCGCTGCAGCGCACGCCCACCGCTCGCCGCAATTCCGGCGCGTACGAGTCCGTCCATGTCGGGCCGCCTTCGGCCGCGCGCCGGCCCTCGGGCGCCTTTGAATCCGTCAACTTCGGACCGCCGAATGCCGCGCGGCGCATGTCGGGAGCCTTCGAGACCGTGGCGCTGTCGCCCGCTTCGTTTGGCGGTGCTCCACCCGCCTCGTTTGCCCCCGCGTCGCCGCAGGCCAGCCGTTCGCGCACGCCACCGTCGCAATTGAGCGACGACACCATCACCCAAGCTCTGCGCGATGCCAATTGGAACATCACGGTGGCGGCGCAGCAGTTGGGAATTGCCAAGAATTCGCTGGTCACGCGCATGGCCGCGATCGGCGGCCTGCGCCGGGCCAACCAGCTGACGCCCCGCGAGATCGAGGCGGCGCGCGCCCAGGTCGGCGACGATCCCCGCGCCATGGCCCAGTTGCTGCAGGTCAGCGAGCGCGGGCTGCTCCTGCACCTGCGGCAACTCCAGTCGGTCCGGTGCGGCGAGCGCCGCGGCGACCACTGCTCGGAACTGTGCGTGGGCTTGGACGAGCCCGACGACCCGTGCCGCGACAGCGTGTTTCGCGGCGGCGGCGAGTCCAGCGGCGCGTGAAGCGGTGCGCGGCCCCCCGCTGCTCCCTGCCTTAAGCTGCATGACTATGCAGTTAATGTTCTTGGTGTAACCAGCGCCTTGACCTCTGCCACGTGCCGTCAGGTTGCAATTCCATAGATCGCCGTGGCCGCCTGCGCGTCCCAGCCCATTGGCGGTGCGCAACCGCAGCCGGGGCCCCAGCGGCAGAGAGCCGATTATCCAGTCGCCCCAAAGTGTTGCGGGCTGAATCGCACGCGCGGGCTCCCAGTGGGGTGCCCGGTCGCGCGTCACGCGCCGCAGTCCATGCGTACTCCCACAGGGCCACGAGCCGGACAGAGGCAACATGCGAATTTTCAGATTGATCCTGGTCGCGACACTGGCCGCCCCCAGCTTGGCCCACGCCGCCGAGCCAGAGGCGGTACCCAGCAAGATCCGCTCGGTGACGGTGTTCGCCGATCGCGCCGAGGTCAGCCGCATCGCCACCATCGAGGCCCGCGCCGAGGCGAGCCGCGTGGCCGTGACGCGCCTTCCCGGCTGGATCGACGTGGAGTCGCTGCGGGTAGCGGTCGACCCGCCCGGCGCGGCGCAGATCCTCGACGTCAGTGCCCAGGCCGCCTTTGCCGCCGAGTCGCCCGAAGAGGCGGTCCGCACGGCCAAGCAGGCGCTGGCCCAGGTGGCCGACGAATTGGCCGAGCTGGGCGACGAAGAGCGCACCCTGCTGGACGAGATCGCGCGGCTCGAAGCCCTGCGCGCCATCGCGGTCGACAAGCTGCCCCGCGAATTGGCGGTCGGCGAGGTCAAGGTCAAGAACCTGAGCGACGCCATGGCCTTTGTGACCGAGGCGGTGCGCAATGACCGCAAGGCGCTGCGCAGCCTGGCCAAACGCAAGCGCGAACTGCAGCCCGTGCTCGAGCAGCGCCAAGCCGAGCTGGCCGAGGTGCAGGTGCGGGCCCAGCTGCAGACCAGCACGGTGGTCGTCGAGCTGCGGCGCATCGACGGCGGCTCCGGCAAGCTGCAGCTGCGCCTGACCTACTTGACGCCGGGCGCGTCGTGGGAGCCGACCGGCGAGCTGCGCGTATCCAAAGATGCCAGCAAGGTCGAGGTGTTGCAGTATGCCAACGTGGTCCAGACCACCGGCGAGGACTGGAGCGGCGCCACCCTGAACTTCTCTACCCAGCGGCAAGGCGACATGCTCGATGTGCCCCAAGCCCACGGACTGATGCTCGATCGCGGCGGCGCCGGTTTGAACGACGTGATCGGCCGCATGACCGAGTCGTTTTCGCGCGCCCAGACGGTGTATTCGCAGCAAAACGAGGCGATGGCCAAGAACCGCCGCCACTGGGACGACTCGCTGGCCCACCAACGCAACGTGCAACAGCGCGCCATCGAAAGTTTTTCCCGCCTGACCCAGCGCGGCACCACCGCGCACTTTGCCGCGCTGGCCGAGCGTCAGGTGCGCAGCGACGGCAAGCCGGTGCGCGTGCCGATCGCCGCCGGCGAATTTCCCGCCAAGTCCAAAATTATCGCGGTGCCAGAGGTCTCGCTCAACGCCGTACGGGTGGCCGAAGTGGTGAATCAGGGCAAGGCGCCGATTCTGCCCGGCCACGTGGCGCTGTTTTCGGACGGCGCGTTCATCGGGTCGAGTCAAGTCGATTTCGCCGCGGTGGGCGAGGCCTTCAGTGTGTTCCTGGGTGTACACGACCGCGTCAAGCTCGAGCGCGCCCTGGACAAGAAGCTGAGTTCGCTGCACCGCGGCGGCCGCCGCACGCAGATGAAGCTGGCCTTTGCCGTCACGGCCGAGAACCTGTCCGACCAGCCGGTGACGATCGAGCTTTCCGAGCGCATCCCGGTGGCCCAGACCGAGGAGATCGAGGTCGATGACGTGGAGACGCCGCGCAAGGTCAAGCCGGACGGGCAGGGCGTGGTGCGGTGGACCGAGACGCTGCCGCCGCGCAGCAAATCGATATTCCGAATTAGCTATACTCTGGATTATCCCTCGGACTATGCCCACCGCAGCCCGCGGCAGCCGCGCGGCTACGAGCCGTCGCCGGCCAAGCGCTCGATGCCGGAACAGATCGACATGCTGGAGAAAAGCTTCTAGCCTTCGGCGCCCCCGCATCCGCGGGCCGAGCCGCCGATGCGCCTGGTCGTAGCCGAAAAACCCTCGATGGCGCGCGCGATTGCCGATGCCCTGGGCGTAACCGGCAAGGGCCGCAGCTACCTGCAGGGCGAGTCCGGGGGCCAGAAACTGCTGATAACCTGGTGCGTGGGTCATCTGGTCGAGGCGGCCGAGCCCGAGAGCTACGGCGCCAAGCAGTGGTCGTTCGCCACCTTGCCGATCCTGCCCGAGCAGTTCCAGTTCCGCGTCAACCAACAGACGGCCGACCAATTTGCCGCGGTGCGCGGTCTGCTGCTGCGCGACGACGTCACCGAGATCGTGAACGCGACCGACGCCGGGCGCGAAGGGCAGCTGATCTTTCACCTGACCTACGACCTGGCCGGTTGTACCAAGAACGTGGTCCGGTTGTGGACTTCGAGCCTGACCGACGACGCCATCCGCGATGCCTGGGCCAGGATGCGCCCCGAGAGCGACTACCA
>JACRCU010000488.1 GCA_016218865.1 Deltaproteobacteria bacterium
GAGCACGGGCAGGCCAAAGGCGGCGGTCTTGCCAGTGCCGGTCTGGGCGCGGACGACCACGTCGCGACCGCTGCGGAGGGGCGCGATCGACTGCGCCTGGACGGGCGTGGGCACGGCAAAGCCCAAGTCTTCGAGCGCGCGGGCAATCTCGGGGGCGAATTGCAGATCGGCGAAGCTGGTCACGCCGGATGCCGACGTGGCAGAGCTTTGGGGGGATTCGGTTGTCATCGGAGTACTTTGCGGCGAGTAGAATCGCGAAGGGCGCAGCATGGTAGGCTTGTAGTCGCCGACTAGCAAGCAGTTTTGCGCGGTACGGCTGCGGTGCGCGCGCCAAGCAAGGTCGGCGGTGCAGGTTTTGCGCCACTGCACTACACTCGCCGGGCGCGGCGGGCGCAGGGGCAGGAGCAGCGATGCATTGGGCAGGTACGACGGCCATCGCCCTGGTGGTGGGTGCAGCAGCGGGCGTGGCGGTGGGCAAGCTGAGCGGCGGCGTCGCGCATCCCGGCGAGCCACCGGCCCTGCCGGGGGTGGAAGTGGCGGCGCCCAGCGAGCATGCGGCGCCCCTGTTCGCCAGCGAGACGCCCAGCGAAGCGCCAGTGGCCGCCACGGCCGCCACGGTCGGCTCCGGACAGCCAGGACCGGCGCCGGGCGAACAGGCGGTGGCGCGGGCCATGGCCGAGAAACCACCAAACGAAATCCTGGTGTTACCCCACGGGCCGGGGCATTTTGCCCGGGTCGACTTGGCGGCCGCCGGCCTGAGCAGCCTGCCGATCTATGCCGGCACCATGACCCGCGACGGCCCGGCCCAGTTGACATCCATCCAGCGCGCCGCAAAGGTCGGCACGCTCCGCGGCCCCCAGGCGGAATTCGAGTGGCTGCACGCGGGCTTTGACCGCGACGCCCGTCTGGTGGCGGCGCACATCCGCCTGCCCGACGGGGGCGTCGAGGGCGTGGTGGTGTTGCTCGTGACCCGCAAAGGGCAGCCCGAAGTGCTCCTGCCGCTCCGCCCGGACCTCAGCCGCCGCGCGGAACCGGCGCCGAGCGCCGCGGTGCCAGGACCTCCTTGATCTTTGTCAATCTGGCTGAGTTCTTCTCATTAATTACATCACGTTACGTGGAATATGCCGATCGTCAAGTCCACGACGACCGCAGCTGTGCACAGACTTGTCCACAGTTGCCCAAGATTATCACGATTAACGTAGAGATATCATGTTCTTATTGTCCACAGCCTGCAGACGCCTCGGACTCGGATCGGACATGATCATAGCCCTTCGCACGCCATTGACGATCGATTTCTAGACGATCGGCAACATTCGAAGCGCAGTTCGCGGGTTTTGACGGCGACTCGGGCACGGCTGAGGAGGATTTTCGGCCAGGGGCGGCAAAAATTCGTCGTCGCCGGACTAGATGCTTGTCAACCCCATTGAGAAGGGCCACCATCGGGACACGGACGGCCGCTGTGGCTGCCGGCGCAAGGCGGGTCAACGACTGGCCTTTGCGTCGCGTGGCGGTCGCCCGTGGGGAGCAGCCGCGGCAACGCCTTGGCGCAAACTCGGCTCGACATCGTCATTCTGTCCGGCGCACGCAGGCGTGCCGGGCGTTACGGCAACTCTGGCGCGATCGTCGGCGACGCGCACTGGTTCGTGGGGGCAAACGTGCAGGCCTTTCCAATCCGATCGTCGGTCAGGGCAAGCAACATCCGTTCGGCAGACGCCAAGGCCAGCAGCCTCCGCGGACGCACCCCCGGCGAACCTACCCGCAGCCCGGCGCGGACCACCAGCGGCATCGCCGCGCTGGCCAACGCCCTGGGCAGCCGCGCCCGCGGCCCGGTAGCCAGCAACGGCCGCGACAGCGCGGACGACGACGACCGCAAGGGCCGGTCGCGCACCATCCCGGCGCGCCGCCTGACCCGCGCCGAAATCGCCGAGGGCGTGGCGCTGGCCGAGTACATGGACTACCGCCGCCCCGAGAACCGCTCGGAGTGCCGCGAGGGCGTGCGGCCCTGTCCCTTCGTAGCGTGCAAGCACCACCTGTACCTGGACGTCAATCCTGTCACCGGGTCAATCAAGATTAATTTCCCAGACATAGAGGTTTGGGAGATGGCGGAGACCTGTGCCCTGGACATCGCCGAGCGCGGTGGCCTGACCCTGGAAGAGGTGGGCACGATCATGAACTTGACCCGCGAGCGCATCCGCCAGGTCGAGGTGAGCGGCCTAGAGAAGCTGCAGGCCGAGGACTTTGCGCTGGATCTGGAAGACGTATTCGGCAGTTGAGGCTTGACCCGGTCGGGCCAATGCGGATCGCCGGGGCGGCCAGGTAAGCGCACGGAACCAGGGCCACCCTGCCCATGGCCCTTGACCCAGAGCGCGGCCCCAGGCTTCATTCGGCCAGCCGCGCGGTTGGCGCCCGATCAGGTGACCCATGAACAACTCCACGGTTCGGCTTGCCCTGCTGCTGGCCCACGATCGCAGCGGCCTTGCCGAGTTCGCCCACGAACTGTCCGCGATGGGCTATTTCATCGTGTCGGCGGGGGATTCGGCGCACGACTTGACCGCGGCCGGCATCAAGGTGCTGACCATCGAACGGCTGTCGGCAACGCCCGACATCCTGGACGGGACCATCCGCACGCTGCACCCGGCGGTGATGGCGGGCATCAGCGCGCGCCGCGATCGCCCGGATCATACGGACTTGCTGAATGCCTACCGCATCGGACCTGTGGATTTCGTCGCGGTGAATCTGGCGCCGGTCGGCAGCAATCCCGACGCGCCGATGGACCTGAGCGGAGCGGCGGCACTGCTGGCGGGCGCCAACAACCCGCAAGGCGTGGCGGTGCTTTGCGATCCGGCCGACTACCCCAAGGCGATGGCGGCGATGCGCGAGGGCGCGCTGTCGATTGAAGTGCGGCAAGGCCTGGCGATCAAAGCCTTGGCGCATGTCGTCGAGCACCTGGGCCAAGGGTCGGTGGGGCTGGGCGGGCCGGCACTCGGCGAGCTGGGGGCGGCCCCCGCGGCCCCGCCGGTGGTCCAAGAGGGCGGCGCCGAATTGGCCCCCGCGGCGGTCCTGTGGCAGTCGCCGAACGGCCCGGAACAGGTGCAGTTGTTGACGGACCTTCGCCAGCAGTGGCTGACCCCGCCCGCGATGTCGCTGGAGCAGGGGCCGCCGCTGACGCCGGACCTGGTGGTAGACGCCGACGTCGCCTGGGGCGCGCTGATCGAGTTCGGCGAGGCGGTAGCGACGGCAGGGGTGAGCCGCGCCGGAGTGGTGTGCGGCGCCGGCGTGATGTCGATGTCGGTGGCGTGCGAGGTGCTGCGGGCGGTCGAC
>JACRCU010000482.1 GCA_016218865.1 Deltaproteobacteria bacterium
AGAACATGGCGTAGCCCACCGCACGCGCTGCCCGCGGCGTGCCCAGCAAGGTGGCGATCTGGCCGTAGGTCATGACACGCCCAGGCGGAATTTGCCGCACCAGGTGCCAGGCCGCGCGGTAGATGGTGGGAATGGCGGGCGACTCGTTCATGGCGATTCCAACGGCGTTGGCCGCTGGCGGCGACTCTGCCTTGCGCACCTGGATCGCGCAAGCCCCAGACGGCGTGCCGTGTTGCCGGGTAGGTGTGTAGAATTGTAGCAGGCAGCGAAATCAGGGCTGGCAGCGGCGCGGCGCGGAGAGTATCGTGTCGACGGGTGACCCCGCCAATCAGCGCCGGCGCAGCGCGAGCTGCGTGCGTCGCGTCGCCCTTTGAGATTCCTACAGACCTGCGGCCCACTGAACGGGCGGGCGGTCTGGGGGGCAGCGGCAAGGCAATGCGGCGGTCGCGAGGCAGGGAATTCTGCCGATCGGTCCGGCCTTTTGGTGTGGAGGACCGGTCCAGGAGGGCTCGATGCGCATCTGCTGCATATGCGGACATCGCTCATCGGCATTCCTGTGCGCCCGCGACGGCACGCCGACCGCGGTCATCGAACAACACACCGACTTCCCAGGGCGGCTGCTGCGCGGCGACCAGTTGCTGGGGCGCTTCATGGTCGACGAACTGATCGGCGTGGGAGGTATGGGCGCGGTCTACCGCGGCGTCCAGTTGGGCACGCGCAAGTCCGTTGCCATCAAGGTACTTTGGCGCGACCTGGCCGGCGATCCCATTGAGATCAAGCGCTTTGGTCGCGAGGCCCGTGTCGCCGGCATGATCAACCACCCCAATGTGGTCAAGGTCATCGACTTCGGCGCCGACACGGCCAGCAATTCGCTGTTCATCGTCATGGAGTTCCTGGTGGGCCAGAAGCTCAGCGACGTGATGAAGCGCACACCGGCGCTGCCCGCTGCGCGGACCGTCCACATCGTTGCCCAGACCTGCAAGGCCCTGGCCGAGACGCACCGCAAGGGCGTGGTGCACCGCGACATCAAGCCGGACAACATCTTCCTGCAAGATGTGGCGGGCAAGCGGGACTTCGTCAAACTGCTCGACTTTGGCCTGTCGATCCTGGCCGCGCCCGATCCCGCAGAAAAACCACTGACGAAGCCAGGTTACGTGGTTGGTTCGCCGGAGTACATCGCGCCGGAGCAGGCCGCGGGCGATCCGGTGGGCCCAGCGGCCGACCTCTACGCACTTGGCGTGGTGCTATACGAGTGCCTGAGCGGCCGCCTGCCGTTCTACGGGAGTTCGAATCAAGAGCTGCTGCGCAAGCACATCATCAATGTGCCGCCGCCGCTGGTGGCACCGGTGGGCGCGGAGCCAATATCAGAAGCGTTGCAACGGGTTGTAATGCGTTGCCTGGAGAAGGACCCCAGCCTGCGACCGGCCAATGCCGAGGCGCTCGAAGCCGAGCTGCAGCGGGCCTGCGACCCCAGCGTGCCCCGTAGCACCGGGCCCGCGGCCGTCGCGGTGGCCGTGCAGGCGCCCGGCTCGGTCGAGGCCGCCGTGCCAGCCGACGCCGCGGGCGCCCCACACGACACCGAGCGCATTTCGGCAACCCGAGGTCGCGAGGCGGCCGGGCGGTCCGTGGCTCCAGCCCGCGCCGTCACCCAAGTCAGCCCGCCCAATTGGCTGCCCGTCGACGGGCCGGCGCCCAAGCCCGTTGGCCTTGCCGCGAGCGGCCTTACCGGCAAGCTGCCCAGTGCTTCGTTCGTGGCCGCGCAGCCCCACGGCGAGCCGACGGACGCAGCTCAGGTGGCCCGCGCCGGCCTTGCCACCGACGTGGCCGAAGCCTGGACCGGTCCGATTGGCCGCAAGCTGCCAGCGGACTGGCCGCTGTGGGTCTGGCTGGGCCTGGCCGGTGCGGGACTGGTCGCCGCCGCCGTCGCCTGGATCTGGCGATAGGCCGCCGCCCCGACGGCGAGGCCCACATCACCCCAGATACTCGCAGGTTGACTGAATCCGCGTGCTTGCGTGCCGGCGCCGGCCGCAGGGGCCGCGGTGGGCTTGCCGCGGGACAGGGCCATCGACTCTGGCGCCGTTGGGCCGGCAGCCTGCGGTGCGCGATGTGGGTGGGCCAGGGCCGGCGCCGCCGGCGGGATGGCCGCGCCGGCCGCCCACGCCAGGTACAGCGCACACGCGGCAGCCAGCAAGCCCGGTTCCAGCCGCTGCTCGTACCATACCAGCCAAGGCCGCGGGGCAAAACGTTGTGCCAAGCTAGCTTGCGCGGCATCCAGCGCCTGCTGTGCGCGCGCGCCACTCAGCTCGGGCTGGGGCAGATTGGCGAGCGTCCGCGCCAAGGTGGCGTCGTCAGGAACGGCCGAGTGCATGTCGCGGGGCGCCTTGGGCTGGCTGGTCATGGGTCCCCCTCTTCGGCCTCGCTCAGGGCCTGCCGCAGCATCACCCTGGCGCGGCTGACGCGCTTGCGCAAGGCCACATCCGAAATTCCCAGAACCTGGGCCGCACTCGCCGGGGTCAGCTGCTCCACGGCCACCAGCAGCAGGGCCTCGCGGTAGGCGTCGGGCAGGTCCAACAGCGCGGCTTCGACTCGGCGCTCGCGGTCGGCGGCCACGGCCTGTGTGTAGGGAGTGGGGCTCGGCACGTCGAAGTGCCGCTGTGCCCACGGCAACCTCTGCAACCAGCCGACTTGCTTGCGTTGTTCGCTGCGATACAGGTTGCGGGCCACCGTGTACAGCCATGGCAGCAAGGGCGCGTCGGCGGCGAGCTCTGGGCCATGGCGCGCCAGCCGGATGAACACTTCTTGCAGCAGGTCTTCGGCCAAGGCGGGCTGGCGGCACAGCCGCAGCAAAAAGCCGTGGATGCGCCCGTGGTAGCGCACCCAAAGCGCCGTCAGCGCCTGCGGATCGCCGCGCCGCAACCGGGCGGCAAGCTCGCGGTCGCTGTTGGCGGTGTCGGCAGTGGTGGCGCGCAGGTCCATAATCCCTATACGCCCGAGCTGGGCGCTTGTGACCAGGGCGCGCAAATTTTCTCGGTCACAAAGTCCGCGGCGGCGCGTCAAGGCCGGCAAGGTCCAAGCATCTGGGCCGCAATTGCGAGGGTCCCATGCTCGATTTGTTCCGCGCCGGTGGCGCACCGATGTTCTTCGTCTTGATTTTTGGCCTGTTGTCGCTCGTCAGCTCGGGCACCTTCGTGTTCCGACCGGCGGATCACAAACGCCGGACCCTGGCGGCCTTGGATCGTGCGGTGCTCTATTCGGCGCTCGCCGGGCTGGTGGCCGGGCTGGCCGCGGTGGGCTACCAGGTGCCCCAGAACCCGGCGTGGGCCAAGTCGCCGGACCTGCCGCTGATCGTGATGACGGGGGTCGCCGAGTCGCTGTCGGCGCCGATCTTCGGCTTCACGGTCCTGGCGCTGTCGGCGATGTTGCAGGCGGCCGGGTTGCGCCGGTTGGGTCGGCCGGCCTAGGCTGCCACTCCGCAACTGCCTGGATTCGCAGACAAGTGCGAGGCTTGCGCGACGACCCGCTACTGCACACCCCACCTGATTTTCGCCAGTTGCCGAACATACCTGTCCAGCCGTCCATGCGCGAATCAGGTGGGGAGCACGTGACAACGCGGCGACGCCCGCAACGGGCTATCCCTTGACGGGGTCACCAAGTGCTTCTAGCGTGGCGGGCAACGCGCACAGGCACACGCCCACACCGGTCGCGAGCCTAACGCGCTCCAGCAGCTGCGAGGTCGCGATGAAGTCGAAAATCCTTCTCATTCTGGCCCTTCTGGCCATGGCCGCCTCGGGCGTCGCCACCACTGCCGCAGCCGACGGTGCGGGCGGCGACGTGATCGGGCACACCAAGAAGTTTGGCATCGGTGTCGGCGGCGGTACCCTTACCTACGGAATCTCGCCCAAGTTCTACCTGTCGACAACCGACGCAATTCAAGCCACTTTGGGCACCAGCATGTACGGCCTGGATGTCGGCGTCGACTACGTCCACGAAATGGGCACATGGGTCGACGTCGCCCCCGGCCGGCTGTGGTGGGACCTGGGCGCTGGCGCCGAAGCGCTGCTGTACGACTACCTCGGCCACAACTCCACCGTGCTCGGCGTCGCGGGCATCTTTGAAGTGGGCTGGCATTTCAAGAAGTTCCCGGTGGAGTTGACCGCAAGCGTCCGCCCGACGTTTTACATCGGCAACTACTGGGAGGGCTTCCACTTTGGCGGCGGTGGCGCAGCGCGCTGGTACTTCTAGGTTTTCGCTTGCCGGGCCTGGGCAATCGCCTGCCCCACGTGCAGGCCCAGCGCGTAGATCGAGAGCTGCGGCGGACCGCCGATCGAGGTCGGGAATAGCGACCCATCGGCCACCCACAGACCCTTGACGCCGTGGTGCGCGCCGCGCGAATCCACAGGCCCCAAGCGGGGATCGTCGCTCATCGGCACCGACGCCATGGGGTGCACCGCGGTCAGGCCCGACATTTCCGGGTCAGCGGTCAGCACGCTCGCCAGCTCGGCCTCGCTGCGCAGCTCCAGCGGCACCGGTTGTGGCAGCAGGACGCGGGTAGCGCCAGCAGCCAGCAAGAGCTGGGCCAACCGCTGCCAACCCAGCAGAAGTTCTTGCTTGTCCGCGGCATTCAGGCGGTAGTCGATGCGCAGCCCCAGGTCGCCGTTGGGCTCGACGTGCCCGGCCGTGCTGTCGTGCAGCATCGCGGTCAACACGGCCAAGTGGGCATAGCGCCGCATGACGCCGCGGTGGCTCTCGCCAAAGCCCGGCATCATGGTGGCGACGCCCATCGGGTGGCCAAAGGCCGGCACGATCCAGATGCGGGTGGGCTCGCCGGGCCGGCCGGTATCACCATCGAAGCGCAGGAATTCCGTGCACTCCACGGTCTGTGGAATCCCGGCCCAGGCCTGGACCGGCTCGACGAAGTCGCCCGCCGCCACAACCGCCGGGTGGATGCGCAAGGTCCGACCGGTCAGGCCGCTGAGATCGGCAAGCTCGGACCGCAACAGCAGCGCCGCCGTCCCCGTGGCCGACGCCGCCACCACCACCCGAGGACAGCGAATGTGCAGGGTGGTCCGCGGCATACCCTGGCCATCCAAACCCACAGCATCCACACCGGCCACCCGATCGCCATCGCGGCGCACCCGCACCGCCTGGGCAGCGGTGAAAACGGTCGCGCCGGCGTCGACAGCCCGCGGCAGCATCACCTTGGCGGCGTTGTTTTTGGCGTCGAAGGCACAGCCGAGTTCACAGAAGCCCGAGCCGACGCAGTCGGTGCGATTGTGGGCCAGCCCGCCAGCCCGCCAGCCCAGCTTCTGCGCGCCCTGCAGCAGCAGCCGATTATGGCGATTCCACTTGTCTTCTGGCACCTTGCTGACACTCAGCCACCGCTCGATCTGGTCGTACAACTCGGCCCAGCGCGCGGGCGGCAGGTGGCGCAGCACCCGCTCTTCGTGCCACTGGCGCAGCAGGGTCGCGTCGATGCGCTTGACCAGGTTCAGGTTGTGCAGCGACGAACCGCCGACGCCTTTGCCCTGGTGGATTCGCACCTTGCGGTCGGCGCTGGTGCGGCCAGCGCTGTCGCAGTACAGGCGCGGCAGCATCTGCTCTTCGCGCTGGGTCATCTCGTCGGGCGCAATGAAGTCGCCCTGTTCCAGCACCACCGTGCGCAGGCCAGCCTCGGCCAGCACCATCGCCGCCGTCAGCCCGCCGGGGCCCGAACCCACCACGCAGACGTCGCAGTGCATCGTGAAATTGCCAAGTTGCAGAGCGTCGTAGATCACCAGCGCTCCAAGCCGGGCGGTTCGGCGCCGCTGGGCGCGGCGAGGCGGTCGTAGCTCGGCCGGCGCGGTCGCGGTCCAGCGGGCATCATGGGACCCGGGTAGCCCAATTCGGGCCACAGCTCGGGCTGCTGCCACAGGCCGAGCATCGTCAAGTCACGAATCCCGTTCCACAAGTCCATCAAGGGGCCGCCCAAGTCGCGAAGCCTGAGCAGGCGCGCCAGGCGGTCGCGGCGGCTGGCGCGCGAAAACGGCAACAAGCCGGGCAGTCCATGCTCGATGGCGGCAAAAAGCGCTAGAATTTCCCTGCGCATGGCCACCGGCAGGCCCGTCACATAGCGGTCCACAGCCAGGGTGAGCGCTGCCAAGGTGGCTTCCGCGGGCGGAGGTTCGATCAGCGCCTCGGCCGCGGCGGCCAAGGTGGCGGCGGCACTTGCGCCCAAGGTGTGGCCCTGCCAGTCGGACACGCGATCGGCGCTCAAGGCGCGCGCGGCCACCAGGGTCGCGGCGCTCGCCAACACCGCGCGACGGCTCCACCCCGCCGCTGGCGCCGCGGGCCCCAACCGGTGCTGCAGCCAAATTGGCAGTCGGTCCTGCCACTTGGCCGTACTCGGCAGCGCCCCGCTGCGCCGCACGGTGTTCCAGAACAGCCACGCTGGCGGGGGACCGGCCGGGCGCGCCATCGCTTCTGCCTGCATCGCGGCCAGCGCCTTGCCGGTGTAGACGTCGTCGGCCGCAAAGCCGCGCTCGACCAGGGATTGCCGCATGACCTGCGACTCGGCGGTGGGGTGGCCGTAGCCGCGGCCCAGATGGCCGCCCACCAGCACCAACGGCCTTGGCGGCGGGCCGGCGATGCCGTGGCGCGCCAACAGCACCAACGTGGCCTGCTGCAGGGCCAGCAACCGGCGGCGGCTGCTCAGCGGCTGCTCCACCGTGTACACCGCGCGCAATTCGCAAGGCACTTGCGCCAGCCCCAAGCCGATCGCCAGCCCCACCGCGGTGCCGCCGGAACCCAAGGCCACGTACACCCGCTCTGGCACAGGCAATTCTCCGTCGCGAATCTGCTCGGCCAGCTCCAGTCCAGCGCGCACCATGCCCAGGGTGCCGCGGGGCGACGATCCTCCGGGCGGCACCACTGCGGCCCCCTGCCAGCGCCGCCCCAGCAGCACCTGTGGCGCGGTCAGGGCCAGCGCGACCCGGCCGCGGTAGAAGCTGAGGCGGTGGGCGTAGCTGGCGACGTAGGCCAGATTCTCCTGCACTCCGTAGCTGGGCGGCTCCCAGAACAAGGCCGCGTGCAGTTGTCGACCCCGCAGCTCGGCCGCCGCCGCCGTCGCAACCGCATGCCCGGAACCGATGGCGCCCACGGTCGCCCAGTGCCTGGCTTCAGCAAAGTCGGGACTGGCCAACAAGAAGTCCAGCTTGCGGACCTTGCTGCCGCCGAACAGCGGCGCGGTCAGCTCGTCGCACTTGATGCCCAGCCAGCCCAGCCGCCATTGCGCCGCCAAGTCCGGCTCGGCGAGCACAGGCGTGGCGGTTTCGGCCCAGCCCAAGCGGGCCATGCCGTCGAGATCGCGGCGCGTTCCCGTCATGGCGGACAAACGTTCGTTCCAGGTTTGCAGCCGCCGCCGATGCAGCCATCGCCCACCGTGCAGGGGTTGCCGTCGTCGCAGGTGGCGGTGTTGGGCAGGGCCAGGCAAGCGCCGCTGCTGTGGGTGCAGCTGTCGTCGGTGCACGGATTGGCGTCGCTGCAGTCCTTGATCGAGCTGCCCTTGCACACCCCGGCCTGGCACGCATCGCCCAGGGAGCAGGCGTCGCCATCGCTGCAGGTGACATCGGTGGGCAGGTAGACACAACCCTCGATTTTGTCACAGCTGTCTGTAGTGCAAACGTTGTGGTCGTCGCACACCAGCGGACTGGCCTGGCACTCGCCCGCGGCGCAGCTGTCGCCCGCGGTGCAGGCATCGCCGTCGCTGCACGGGATGTCGCTCAACTTCTTGAGTGTGCACTGCTTGTTTTGGCACACGCCCACCTGGCAGCCGCCTTGGCCCGGGCAACTGGCCTCGGCGGTGGCGCCGTCGCAGTCGTTGTCCTGGCCGTCGCAGACCTCGGCGGGGTCGGCGCTGGGCACGCAGGCCACGCAGACCCCCAGACCGCCGGCGCCCACCTTGCAGAAGCCCGAATCGCAATCGGCCGGTGCATGACATTGGCAGCCCAGACCGCGGCAGGCAGTGCTGTCGCCGCTGCCGTCGCCGGCTTGGGTGTCCTCGTCGGTGACACCGGTGTCATCGTCTTCCACGGTGGTGCTGGGCGCGGCGGTCGAGCCACAGCCGAGCACTCCCAAGAGCGGCGCGCCGGCCAGGCAGGAAATCAGGGCCACGTGGGGGATGAAGCGCATGATCACCTCGCCGCCGCAGAATCCGCCAGAGCCGCGACGAATGCAACGGGTGGCAGGCCGGCTAAGGAGCTTGGTAGTGCGCGACCGCCTTGAAGGGCCCCACCATCCAGATGTCCTTGCCCGAGCTGCCCCAGATGGCGCGCAGGTTGTCGTCGCCGCCCCAGTCGAATTGCTGCCACTTCACGCCGTTGTAGTGCAGCAGGACGCCCATGTTGGCCGGCACCCAGATGTCGTTCGGCCCGGCACCCCACGGCTGGTACAGGTGGCCGGCGGGCACGGTCGAGTCCACCTTGGTCCACGCCGTGCCGTCCCAGTGCAGCAGGGTGCCCTGGTCGCCGGCCGCCCACAGGTCGTTGCTTTCGGTACCCC
>JACRCU010000483.1 GCA_016218865.1 Deltaproteobacteria bacterium
CCGATGGTCGCGGTGAAGGTGCAGCCCGAGACGGTATCGCAACTGTCCACAGTAGAAGGGTTGTCGTCGCAGCAGGCCAGGGCGGTCGGGCCCTTGCAGGCGCCGCCGGTGCAGGTGTCGCCGCTGGTGCAGGCGTTGCCGTCGTCGCAGGTGCCGCCCTGGGCCACAAACACGCAGTTGCCGTCTTTGCACGCATCCGCAGTGCACACCTTGCCGTCGTCGCACAGCATCGGCTTGCCGGCGCAGACGCCGCCGCTGCACACGTCGTTGTCGGTGCACGGCGCCGAGTCGTTGCATGGGGCAGTATTCGCCTTGAATTGACAGCCGATCAGTGGGTCGCAGCTGTCGGTGGTGCACGGGTTCTGATCGTCGCAGATCTTGGTCGGTCCCGGCTTGCACAGGCCGGCGTCGCAGCTGTCGCCGTCGGTGCAGGCGTTCTTGTCGTCGCAGTTCTTGCCGGCCTCGTAGCCGCTGCCGTCCGGCTTGCAGACGAACGACTTGCCGCCCGAGCACAGCGGGCCCTTGCACAGAATTGGCTTGCAAGTTCCGGAGAAACAAGCCTGATCCGTCGGGCAGTCCACGCTCTCTTTGCACTGGACGCACACGCCCGCTGCCTGATCGCACACGGCCGGGCAGTCCAGGCTGCTCTTGCAGGTCTTGACGGCCACACAGGCGTGATCGACACACTTGCCGCCGGCGCAGTCCAGGTCGCTGGCGCAGTTGACGCACAGGCCCTCGACCTTGTCGCACACCTGGCTGGTCGCCTTGCAGTTGGTGTCCGACTTGCACGCCACGGCCGGCTTGCACGCGTTGCCCTGGCACAGCTCGCCGGCCGGGCAGTCCTTGCTGGCCATGCAGAGCGCGCAGGCGTGGGTGGCCAGGTTGCAGACCGTGCCGGTGCCGCTGCCTTGGCAGTCGTCGTCGCTGTCGCATGGGGCCGCCAGGCTCGGGCCGCCCGCCGCGTCGCCCGCGCTGTCGCCCGCGCTGTCGCCTTGGCTGTCGGGTTGGGCCGTATCGTCGCCGGCAGTGTCGCTGGGCGCTGTATCGCCCGGCCCGCTGTCGGTGGGCTCGGCGTCGCCAAGGTTGGTCTCGGAGCTGGCGGTGTCGCTCGGCTCGCTGTCGCCAAGTAGGCTGTCTGCAGTTGTATCAGCTGGTTGCGTGTCGTCGGCGACGACAACGTCCGTGCCCGCGGCGTCGGTCGTGTCGGGGGTCGAGGCGTCGCCTTCGGCACCGTCGGGCGCGACTGCGGTGTCGTCGCTGGGCGCGGCATCCGAGCCGGTGGCATCGCCTTCGCCGTCGCCGGCCGTACCCAAGTCGCTCGCGATGTCGCTGCCGGTGTCCGTGATGGCGATGATCGTCGCGCCGTTGGGGCCGGGTGTGGTGCCACAGGCGGTGAGCACCGTGACCAATGCCACCGCAGGGGTGGCCAGCAAGGGACGCCAGATCAGCTTCATTCTCGAACTCCGCAGCGGTCAGCCAGCCAGGGACCGCCGGCGGGCCCAAAGCTGGGACATCCTATTGAAATTGGGGCACCGCAAGCTGGGCCGGGCGCCGGGCGACGGGGCTGCGCGCGGACCTTGTGCCGGGGCGGGCAGGCTGGGCAATAGCCTAGCGAATCTCGGGCGGCATGCCTAGCGGACCAAAGGGGAAACGTCGGGCGCCGCCATGGGGATATTGGGCGCACTGGGCTTGCCGCGCGCCACAGCGGTGATGCCGTCGACTGCCACACCGTTGCGGCCGGCGACCTTGACGCGGTACATCGCGGCGTCGGCTCTCCGCAGCAACTCGTCAAAACCGCAGCGATCTTCCGGCTTGGACTCGGCGACGCCGATGCTCACCGTGACGCGCAGTTCGGCTGCGATCGCAAGCGGGCGCATCGACCGCAGGTTCTCGCGAATGCGCTCCGCCACTTCCACGGCCTGGACCGCGCCGGCGCCATAGAGCAGCACACAGAACTCCTCGCCGCCGTAGCGAGCGATCACGTCCGACGGCCGCAGACTGTGACGCATTGCCTGCGCCACCGCCACCAGGACTTCGTCGCCAACTTGGTGGCCAAAGCGATCGTTGACTTGCTTGAACAGGTCCAGGTCCACCATCAGCAGCGAGAGCGACCGCCCCTCGGCGTCGGCGCGCTCCAGCAACTGCGGGCCCAGGCCGAACAGACACGAGCGGCTGGCCACACCGGTCAACGCGTCGTGGGCCACCTGTTCTTGGGCGCGGTCCAGCGCCCGGCTCTGCACGACCAGCAGCACCGCGACGACATGAAGCGACATCAGCACTTGCGCAGCCAGCAGAAAGCCCGAGGCGTCCAGCGCCGTGCCCGGTTCGCCCCCCAGGGTCGCGGCAGCCTGCGCGACGGCCCGCACACCCAGCAGCACCACGGCGCCGGCCTCGGTCGCAGCCAAGACCAGGGTAGGGCGGTCGCTCTGCACCTTGAGCCGCGCCCGCAGGGCGTCCAAGGTCGCTGCGTGTTGGGTGGCAAACAGCAGGCTGCACTGCCAACTCGGCGCCTCCCCTGCCGCTGCCGCCAGCCACAGGGCGTTGACGAGCAGGGGCGGGCCCACGGCCGCCAGCCAAAACGGCGGCACGGTCACCAAGCGGGCTACGCCCAGGTAGCTGATCGAGAACGCGAGTGCCAGCCCAAAGTCGGCGGCCGCGCTCCCCGGCCAGGCCGTCACATGGCCGCCCAAAAGGGCCAACTCAGCGACCAGACCTTGCAACACCAGGGCGGCCAAGTACAGCGACGCGCCCTTGGGCAACCTCTGGCCCAGCACGACCGCCACCGCCCCAGCCAGAGTCCACAGGGTCGCGACGTTGCAGGCCACCAGCGTTGGGACGTCGAGCCTCATGCCTCACGACGGCGGGCGCAGAGGTGCGCGTGTTGCCATCAAGGTAGGGCGCGCCGGGGCCGCTGCCACACGGCGGGACGGGCCAGTGCGGGGGCCAGAGAGGCTACAGACCTTTGAAATCCCAGCCTACCGACAGGAATAAACCCATGGTATCGGCGGCTTTGGTCAGGTCGTACATGTCCAGCGCGGCGCGCACGGTCAGCACGTCGGCGCGGTAGCCGGCACCGACCACGGCGCCGAACTTGGTGGACATGGCACCCGGGTCGCTCTGTGTGCTGTTGGGCGCCCGAAATTGCACGAAATTGGCGCCAATCTCGCCCGACAGAAACAGACCATCCGAGGCCGGCTGCAAGCGATAGACGCCGCCGACCCACAGGCAGTAGCCGTCCAGCGCCCAACTGCCTAGTGCCGTGTCTTTGGCCGAGCCGCGAAACAGGCCCGCGCGGCCGGTGAACGACATGTTCGGCGCGGACTTCTGCTCGTAGCGGATCATGCCGCCGTACGACATGCCGACTACGTCGGCCAGGGTGCTGATGGGAATCAAGACGCCCGCGTCGACGCCCAACACCCGCGGCGCGACTTCGGCGCGAGCTGGCTGCGGCAGTACCAGCAGACAGCCGGCCACGGCGACCAGCGCGGCGCCAAGTTTTCCCAGAATCTTGCCATTGAAAAGGCCCATCGTCGTTCCTCCTGCGCGCTGATGCCGCCAGTACGGCGAGCCGGCCGCGCGCCCAGCAGTGCAATAGCGAAACGCCCCGGTGGCGTCAATCGCCTGGAGCGCCGCCGGCCTGCCGCGCACAACTTGCACCGGCCCGGCAGAAGGCGCACGCTTGGTGGGTTCGGCCGCTACCGGCCACGGAACACCATGATTCTGCACGACCAACCCGACCAGCGCGTCCACTCCGAGCTGGCGGCCGAGACCATCTACGGGCCGGTGCCCTCGCGCCGCTACGGCGTCACCTTGGGGATCAACTTGCTGCCCGTTGGCGAGAAGCGCTGCTCGCTCCGCTGCACCTACTGCCAGATCGGCCCCGAGCGCAACCCCAACCGGGCCGTCGCCTATGCCGACCTGGAGCGCCTGCGCCGCGAAGTGACCGACGCGGTCACCCATGCGCAAGTGCCTATCCATGCATGGGTTCTCTCTGGCAACGGCGAGTCGACCCTGCACCCCGAGTTCCCGCAAGCGGTGGAGGTACTCCGCGAGCTGCGCGCCCGGCTGGCGCCGCAGACGCCGCTGGTCCTGCTCACGGCCGGCACCGAGCTGCTGCGGCCCGAAATTCTGCAAGCGTGCCGCGCCCTGGACGAGGTGGCGGTCAAACTCGACGCCGGCACCCAGGCCATGTACGAGCGGCTGGACATGCCGTGGCAGCCTCTGCCCGTGGATGCCGTGCCGCGCGCCGCTGCGCAACTGCCGAATGCGATTGCTCAAACCCTGCTCGTCCACGGCAGCGTCGACAACACTACCCCGGCCGAAGTGGCGGCGTGGCTGGACCTGGCCGACCTCATGCAGCCGCGCC
>JACRCU010000484.1 GCA_016218865.1 Deltaproteobacteria bacterium
CCACCTGGGCTTTGCGCTGCGCACGGTCGATCCCATGGGCGTGCCGTTGCCGATCGAGACCACCGCGGCCTGTCCGGGCGACGTCGCCGACCCGGCCCAACCAGCGCCGAGCGCGAACGAAGCGGCGGTATTCGGCCTCACCTGGCGCGCCGACCAACCGATTCCGGCCGACGTGGCCGCGGCGCTGCTGCAGCTCGATTGGCACGGCTGGCCGGTGCCCGAAGCGCTGCACGAGCAACTCTCCAGCATGGCTCCCGACGATCTGCCCAGCAGCACCGCCGTGGCGTTGGCCCACGCCAACTTGTCTGGGGAGCCGGGCGATCGCGCCGAACTGCTGGACCGCTGGCAGCAATTGCGGCCCGACGACGCGGTGCTCATGGCGGCGCGCGCGGCGGCGCTGGACGAAATTGGCCATGCTGACCAAGGGCATCGGCTGTGGGTGAATTGGTCGCGCGCCCACCAGCGCCAGCCCGAGTATCGCTCCACAGCGGCCTGCCGGCAGCGAGTGGCGCTGTGGCGACGCATCTCGGGGGATGGGGCCGCCAGTCGGCTGCTGGACACGTGTCGGCGACAGTGGCCCGATGTGCCGGCGATGCAAGCGGATTGGGCCAGGCAGCTCGAATCCTGGGACGACATCCGTGCGGCGATCGCCGCCCACAGCGCCCTCGCCGGGCAGTCGCCGCGCGCCGACACTCGGGCGCGGCTCGCCGGGGCCCTGATGCAGGCCGGCAAGCTCGCCGAGGCAGCGGCACTGCTTGACGATTTTCGGGCCAAGTACCCGGGGCATACGCGCCCTCTGGAGCAACTGG
Organism: Deltaproteobacteria bacterium; assembly: GCA_016218865.1. Classification (GTDB taxonomy): domain Bacteria; phylum Myxococcota_A; class UBA9042; order UBA9042; family UBA9042; genus SXRM01. Next base: position 810 of record JACRCU010000484.1, read on the forward strand.
CCCGCGCCTGGCTGGACGAAGGGCAGTTGGACCAAGCCGAGGCATGGCTGCAGCGCGTGGCCAGCGCGCAACGCCGCACCCAGTGGCTGGATTTTGCGGCGCGCCTGGCCCTCCGGCGCGGCCAGAGCGACCTGGCCCAGCGGCACCTGCGCCAAGCTGCGGCCATGGCGCCCCAGCGCGCGGACTTGCGGGCGCGCCTGCAGCGCTTGAGCAAGGGCGCCGACACGCTGAGTGCCCACCACCGCGATCTGCTGGCGCTGGCGCAAAGTGAGCGCGGCAAGGCGCGGGCGGTGCCTCTGGAAGTCCGCTTCCGGCAAGTTGTCTTGCAGGCGCTGGGCAACGGGCAGCAGGCGCGGCGCGAGGCCGAACTGACCTACCTGGGGCCCAACTGCAACGGCACCCACACCGTGGCGGTCGACTATGCGCCCGACCTGTCGCAGGCCGACGTGCTGCAGGCGCTGGTGGTGCGGGCCGATGGCCGCATCGACCGCAACGTGGCGCAAAGTGTCGACCGGTACACCCAAGACGACTCGGGCATGTACTTTGATCTGGAGCGAATTTCGCTCACTTTCAAGAGCTTGCGCCCCGGCGACGCCATCGTGGTCGAGTACGAGGTGCGCGACCTGGGCCCGGCGCCATTTGGCCTGGTTTTTGGCGAGCTTCTGCAACTGGCCGATGCGGCGCCGGTGCGCCAGACCGAGGTGGCGGTGCAACTGCCGGGCGACATGCCACTGCACTTCGCGCTGTACGATCCCCTGCGCCCCGACGCGACCGCGCCGCCCCCGGAAGTGAGCCTGGTGGGCCGCGCGGACGAGGGCGGTCCATGGCGGCAATGGCGCTGGCAGATCGCGGCGTTGCCGGCCCTGCCGACCGATGCCGATGCGCCGGGCGACACCGAGCTCGGCGTCTACCTGCACCTGTCGTCGATGGCGAACTGGCGCGACGCGGCCCGGTGGTATGGCGACGTGCTGGGACAGGCGCTGCCCAAGCCCGGCCAAGACGCCGTGATCCGCGATCTGGCGCGCAAGCTGACCGCCGGCAAGGCCGATCGCGCCGGCAAGATCAAGGCGGTGTTCGAGTATGCGCGCAGCCAAGTGCGCTATGTTGGGCTGGAATTCGGTATCCACAGCCTGAAGCCGCACGCGCCGCGCGAGGTGGTGTTGCGGCAATTCGGCGACTGCAAAGACAAGGCGGCGCTGATCGTGGCACTGCTGGCCGAGGTCGACATCGCCGCGCAGGTGGCGCTGGTGCGGACCGCCGACGGCGGCAAGCTGGCCGACGGCGTGGCCTCGCTGGGCGTGTTCAACCACGCGATTGCGTACATCGAAGACGAGGAGCTGTGGCTGGACGCTACGGCCAACCTCAACGACATGGCCGAACTGCCCGGCGGCGACGCGGGCGGCATGGCCCTGCGCATCGGCGAGGACGCGCCCGGCACCTTGGAAACGCTGCCGGAACTGCGGGTAGAGAGCGAGCACGAGCGGCGCGAGGTGTCGTGGCAACTCAAAGGCGACGGCGGCGCCGACCTGCAGTGGCGCGCCGAGTTGCGTGGCGCCGTGGCTGCCGAGGTCCGCGCGCGCCTGACCGCCGCGGCCACTCGCAAAGAGCGCGTGGAGCAAGACTTGGCCGCGCGCTGGCCGGGCTTGGCGGTGGCGAGCCTGCTGGCCCATGGCATCGACCCGATCGAAGCGAGCGTTCGGCTGGAAGCCAGCGGGCAGGTGCCGAAGCTGGGCCAGCTGCGCGATGGCCGCTGGACCATGGCGCCGCTGCGCCCGGGTCAGAGCTGGTCGGCGGCGCTGGCCGGCGAACAGGTGCGCAAGGCCGACGTGGTGCTGACGCGGCCAGTCGCCATCTCAGAGATTGTCCGCGTGCGAGCGCCGCCCGGCTGGCGCCACGAGCCGCGCCTGGCGCTGCAGATGCTGCAAACCAAGGTGGGCAAGCTGCGCTTGCAGTCGCGGGTAGAGGGCGATCAACTGGTGTTGGAGGTCGATCTGAGTGTGGCGCCGCGGCGGATTGCGGCGGCGGACTACCCGGCGCTGCGCAAGTTCGTGGCGCAGGTCGACGACGCGCTGGGACAGGAGTTTGCACTGGTGCGCGCCACCGGCGGGGGTGCGCCATGACCAAGCTATTCGGCAAGGCTGGGTTGGCGCTTATGATGCTCGCGGCCTTGGCGGCGTGCAGCGCCCCGCAACAGGCGTGGGAGGTCGACGCCGATCTGGACGAGGTAGAGGCCCGGGCCCGCGCGGACTTGCGCGAGGAGGCCGCTGCTCCGGGCGGGCGCGCGCAAATGGCGTGGCTGTGCTTGCTGCACGGCCGTGCCTGTTCGGCGGTGGCCGCTCCACCGCTCGACGGCGCCCCAACGCTGGAGCGAACGGTGCGGGTCGCGCTGCTGACCGATGGCCTGGCCGCGACCGATCGAGCCGTGGCGGCGTGGTGCGACGTGGCCCAGGCCGCACTGGACAGCCCGCAACCCGAGGCCGAGGCCGTGGCGACTGCGGCGGCCCGGCGCATCGGCAAGCTGGGACGTGCCGACCCCTGGGCGACCAAGGCGGTGCTGGCCAAGCGCGGCGAGGTCGTGGTGGCGCTGTTGCAGCAGGGCCCGGTGCGCGAGCGCTTGCGGCGAGCGCGGGAATTGGCGGAGTTGTTGCCCGCGGGAGCGCCGACCTGGGTGCGACCGGCGCTGCAGCAAGCGACTGCGCCGTGGAGCCGTCGCCTGCTGACTGGCATGTCCGGCGACGTCGAACTGCCGCTCTGGACAACGGCGACGAGCGCCAACTTGCCCGCCCACTTCGTCGGTTCGAGCGGCGTCGCGTCGCTGGGACTGGCCGCCGAGCCGCCGGGCATCTACCACGTCCGCGCCACCTGGCGGAGTCGCCAAGACGATCCGCAACTGCAGCTGGCGGTCGACAGCGCCCGGCCGCTGCGCGCGTGGCTGGACGGCCAACCGCTGCAGGCCTTGGCGAACGGCGCCGACATTACCCCCAAAGCCGGCTTGCGCACTCTGGATTTGCTGGTTCCGGCCAGTGCCGACGGCGAGACGGTGTGGCTGGGCTGGTTTGCCCGAGAGGGGGTGGGCCCAGATCGCGTGGCCACGCGCCAGCCGTTGCCGCCGGGTTTGGCCAAAGCCTTGGCGGTATTGGGCGATCCGCGCGGGTCGGCCCGCCGCGAGCTGCAGCAGTGGTTCCCCAAGGCCCTGATCGCCGAGCTGGGCGAGGTCCTGCTGGGTGGTGCGGCAGCCGAAGCGGCCGACCTTCTGCTGGGCGTGTGGCCTCGGCACGCCGATGCCGTAGTGAGCGACGCGGCCCGCCATGTCGACGATGGCAACGCCCAGCTCGCGCTGCGCAGCCTGGCCACGCTGGAGCCATCGGGCGAGGGCCAGCGCGTCACCACCGAGGGCCGCACCGACGTGGCGCTGCTGCAGGGGCGAGCCTATGCGGCCATCGGACTGGACGATCTGGCCGCGGCTGCCGCCGAACAAGCGGCCCGCCGCGCCGATGGGCACTGCGGAGTTTGGCTGCAAGCGCTTGAATTGGCTACCGATATTGGCAACAAGCCCGCGCTGCGCCACATCCTGGCCGGAGCGCAACCCTGCGACGCCTCCGACCGCAGCCTGGTGCAAGCCGCGGCGTGGCGCGCCATCGGCCGACCGGACAAGGCCACCGAGCTGACGGTAGCGGCGCTCGCGGTACCCGCCCAGGCGCGCGAAGCCCGCCGCCGTCTGGAGGCGACCCAAGGCGAACCGGTAACGGCGGAGCTGCCGGGGTGGCTGCGCGACCGCGGCACCGAGCAGTGGTTGGCCTACCAGGCGTTGGCGTTGGGTCGGCCGGATGCACCCGCCGCGCGCCGGGAGGCCGAGTGGCTGCAGGCGCAGGACCAGCTCGACGCCATCCTGGTCGGCGCAGAGGCCAGTTCGACGATCCGCCAGCGCGCCTTGCAGGCGGGAGCGCGGGCGCCATGGCACAGCTTCTTGCGCGACGGCAAGGCCTTGGCGCAGGCAGCCGACGACCCCAGCTGGGCGAGCTCGGCCAGCACCGCTTACCTGCTGGACCAGGAAATCGTGGTGTTGCTGCCGCGGGGTGGGGCGCTGCGCCGCGTGCACCAGGTCCTGCGGGTGCTGACCGACGACGCCGCCGACCAGGTAGGCGAAGTGCGCGTGGCCCAGGGCGCAGACCTGGAGTTTGCCCGCACCCTGCTGGCCGATGGCACCGTGGTCGCGGCAGCGGCCACCGCAGACAAAGAGACCATTTCGCTGCGCGCGGTCGCCAGCGGCGCCGCGGTGGAATACGCGCAGGTCGTGCTGGTCGAACCCGAGGACCCGACCACGGGTGCTACCCGCTTGGACCCCTTCTTGCTGCAGTCTGGCGATGGACCGACGCGCCTGTCGGAGTACGTCGTCTTGGTTCCCACCGGTCTTGCCGTCGATCTGCGCCCTTCGCTGCGGGCACCGCCGCCCGAGCAGCGCCTCCTGCCCGGGTGGACCGCCTACATCTTCCGCAGCGCCAACGTGCCGCGCGCCCGCATCGAGCCGCGCGCCGTGCGCCCCGATCTGGCCCTTCCGAGTGTGCAAGTCGCCAGCCGCAATAGCCTGGCGGCGCTGATCGAGCCCTGGGATGAACGCCTGGAGGCCGCAGCCCAGGCCACCAGCCCAGAAATCGACAAGTGGCAGGCCTTGCTGCTGGCCCAACCCGAGGGCCTGCCGCGCTGGCGCTACCTGGCACAGCGGCTGGCGCGCGGCGTGCAGCACAGCCACGACGGCGGCGCCCCAGGGTCCCCGTCGGCGGCCCTGCAGCAGCAACGCGGCGACCGCGCAGCGGTTTTCTACAGCATGCTGCGGCAGCAGGGCTTGGCGGCGTGCATGGTGCGGGTCCACAGCCTGGCCCGCCAGGCGCCGCGCGCCGGTGCACAATCGCTCGATCCACTGGACTTCCCGATGGAACTGGTGCGGTTCGAACTGGCCGACGGCCCCCACTGGTACGACCCGGGCCTGGAGGGCGGCCTGCTCGATCACCTCCGCTCGGGCCTGCGCGGCCGGCCGGCGCTGGCGGTGGGCTGCAAGACCAGCGACCGGCGCATCACAACGCCACAATTGGGCCAAGACCGCGACGCTCGCGAGGTGACGGCCGAGTTGGACTGGCGCGACGACGGCAGCGTCGAGGCCAGCTTCCGCGAGCACCTGACCGGGGCGGTCGCCGCCTTCGTGCGGCAATTCTTGACCACGGCCACCGCCGACGAGCGCAGCGCGCTGTTCGTGGAGCTGGCCAAGGGCGTGCTGCCTGGAGCGCAGGTCGAAGGCGCCGACATCCAAGGCCTGGCCGACCCGGATGGGCCGCTGGATCTGCGCTGGACCCTGCGCAGCGAAGCCAGCGAGAGCCGCCGCCAGACGCTGGCGCTGGGGCTGTTGCCGTCGGAGTTGGGCAAGGATTTCGCGGCCCTGCCCGCCCGGACCATGCCGCTGGTGTTCGGCCACGGCCAACGCCAACAACTGCGGCTGCTGGTGCGGTCTTCGGCGCCGCTGCAACCGCTTCCGGATCAGACCGGCCGCACGCCCCACGTCGCCTGGCAACGGCGCTGGCAGCCACAGCCGGGCGGCGCCGTGCTCGAATGGCAGGTGGCAACTACGCCGGGCGTGGTGGAGGTCGAGGCCTACCGGGAGTTTGCCGCCGCTGCCCAGGGCGCCGATGCCGCCGAGCACGTCCGCCTGCGGCGCTGAGCGCGGCGGACCCGGGCGGAGTTCCGTTCAATCCGACTGAAAGGACTGGGCGAGTCTCAGCGCCCGAACGGGACATCACGCCCAATTCTCGCCAGTGGCCAATCCGGCCCAAGGGGCCCTTTCGGCGAAAATCCGGTGCAGTGCCTGTCAGTAGGAAGTCTTCTCGCTGGCCGGCGCCGCGGACTTGGCGGGCGCCGCCTTGGCCTTGTTCGGCACGCCGCCGGGCGAGGACTCGTTGGCGTTGCTCGCCGCCAGAGCCTGATCAGCCCACTGCGCCGTCTTGCCGTCGCCCGCCTGCAGCGCCACCGCCCGCAGCTTGACCAGGAGTGCCTTGCGCTTGGCCGGATCGGTCGTTTTGTCGACCGCGGCCTTGAGTTGCTGCACGTCGGACTTGGCCACCTCGGCGCTGTCCTTGGCGACGTCCTGAGTCTTCTTGTCCTGCGCGACCGCCATCGGCTCGGCTTCGGCCTTGGCTTCGGCCCGCGGCGCTTGCGCAAACTGGTTGGCCTTGTTCATGGCCTCCAAGTTCTGGCCCCGGTTCTCCGCAGCGCGCGCCATGCCCATCACCGGGGCGGGCGGCAGCTTGCGCTGGTCGTCGGCGATGCCCTCGGCCAGGGCGGCCTGCTGCGGCGCCTGCCGCTCCGGTTCGGTATTGGCAGCCATGTCGGGAGCGATCGACGCCGGTTGCGCGGCAATGGTCCGGGTTGGCCGCGCGGCTTCGGCCTTGGCGACGGCGGGCGGCGGCTCGGCGACTGCAGGCGGCGGGGCAGCGGCCGGCGGGCTCGGCGGCTTGTCTCCCTCTTTGGCAATACCTTGGGCCACTTGCGCCTCCGCCGGCGGGTTCGGCGCTGGGGCCGGCGCGGCCTGCGCCACTTCCGGCGGAGCCAAGGGCTCGCTGACCGCAACCGCACCGGCATCAACCGCCGGCTTGCTCTCGCGCTGACCGACCGCGACCAGCAATGCCAGCGCGGCGGCCGTGGCGAGGATCGGGCCAGGGCGCATCAGAAATTCCGCGATCTTGGACCACAGCGACTGCGGTCGCTCGGACGCCGCTTGCGCCGCAGCAGTCAGAACCGCCGATCGCACCGCTGGCGACACGTCCGGCAGGGGCAAGGCCGCCAACCGCTCGTGGATCACCACCATCTGCTCAATTTCTTCGCGCCACGCCGCCGGCACGTCTTCCGGCCGACCGCCCGCCAGCCGCCGCTCGTAGGCGTCGACGAAGGCTGCGTCGTCGTGTTCGCGCTTGTCGTGGGTCATCTCGACCATGGTCTCCTCCCGGTGGGTCCCTGCCTGCGGCCGTTGGGCGCACAGGCTCCCACGGGTCGCTTAGGCAAAGTCTGCCAATGCCTCGCGCAAGGCCTTGAGTGCGTACCGCATTCGGCTCTTGACGGTGTTCTCGTTGGTGGCCGTCGCTTCGGCGATCTCGGCGAAGCTCAAGCCACTGATTTCGCGCAAGGTAAACACCTCACGTTGTTCGTCCGGCAGCGTCTGCATGGCCGCCTCGTAGGCCTGGCGGAACTGCTTGTCCGCGGTGTTGCGCGAGGCGTCCAGGCCCGGCGCGTCCGAGGCGATGCGCTCGCCCAGGGTCAGTCCGTCGTCGTCGCCCATCGGCGCGTCGAGCGAGGGGCCCGAGCGGAACTTGTCGCGCCGCGACGCGTCCACGCACAGATTGCGGGCAATGGTGTAAAGCCAAGTCTTGAACTTGCTTTGCCCTTTGAACCCTTGTGCATTGCGCACCACCCGTACAAAGGCGTCTTGCACTACGTCGTCGGGACGGGCTGCCCCCTGCTGAATTGCAAAGGCTTTCAAGGCCCTGCAATGCCGGTCGTACAGCACCCCTAGCGCTCGGCTATCTCCGCCGACGAACCGCTCGTACAGCGCCTCGTCACTTGCATTCTCTGTGGCCGCAAGAGCCACAAGTGCCGCCATCATCAGGAGCCACATCGGCGCCCTTCCTTTCCGACGCGCCACGCGCGAGTTCGATCTACCTTGCCGCCAACGGCCTGTCCGCGGCGCCCAGGACCTGAGCCCGGCCTGCCGAATGCGCAGCAGCGGATTGTAGCAAATCCGTTCAATTCGGCTCGAAAACCCAGGCAATTCTCCGGGCCCGAGCCGGGGTCCCCGCCTGATTCTCGCCAATTGCGTGGCGGGCCCGGGCAGACTTCCACGCGTGAATCAGGTTGGGGTGCATATTAGCAGGCCGATCGGGCAGTTACAAGCCGGCCGACCCCGCTGGCGGCAGGAGCGTCACCACCGACTCCAGGTGTACCGTCCACACAAAAGCATCTATCAAAGCCGCCTGTTGCACAACCCAGCCCGCCTTGCGCAGCGGGCCGAGGTCGCGCACCAGCTTGTCGAGCGCGCAGGATACGTAGATGAGCCCCGCTGGCTGCAGGCGGGCCGCCGCGGCACACACTTCGGGCGCACCCTGTCGGCCCGGATCGAGTAGCCAGATTTCGCTGGGTTGTGTGGGCAGCGCCGCGCGCTCGGCCTGGGCGCAGACCACCTCGACGCGGTCGCTCAAGCCGGCGGCCGCGACGGAGCGCCGCAGGCGTCGCACGGCGTCCACATCGGCCTCGACCGCGCGGACGCTGGCGCCCCGCTGCAGGAACATTCCGGTGAAGTTGCCGGATCCGGCATAGAATTCCTGGACGTAGCTGGGCGGCGCCAAGCCGTCGAGCGCCCGCGCAACCTGCTCCCGCAAGGCGCGGTTGCCGTGGGCACTGGCCTGGCAGAAACCGGCGGCGTCGGTGGCCACAGTTAGCGGACCGTCGACCTCGGGCAGGTCGACCTCGCCCAGGCCCCAGCGGTCGGCGTGACGGCCAATCTGCAGTTGCAGGCCGACCACGCCCAGCGCGCCGGCCAACTCGGCCGCCGGCGGCACCGCCGCACCGGTGGGACGGCCAGTCAAGTCGGCGATCACCCCCTGCCTGCCCAGCACCGCCCGCAGTTCACCGCGGTCCAGGTAAGGGCCCAGGACGGCGCCGGCGCGGGCCCGCAGGTGCTCCAGCTCGGGCGCGAGGACCGCGCAGGCGGCGTCGGCCACCAGCACATCGGACTGGCTGCGCAAGAACCCAGCCCCCAGGCCATCTTGCCGCATGCGCAAGTGCAGGCGGGTGCGGCGGCGGTGGCCGCGCGGCTCGACCGCTGCCAGGGCGATCGCCGCGGTCGGCAGGCCCAAAGCCCGCGCCAGCTGGGCCCTTTTCCACTCGCGCTGGCGCTCGAGGTCCCAGCGCTGCAGCCCGCAACCGCCGCACTCGTCGAACACGGCACAGGCGGGGGCGCACCGCTGCGGCGACTCGGCCACGACCTGGAAGGCGCCGGCACGCAACACCCCGCGCTGCTTGGTCAATTGCTCGATGCGCAGCCGGTCGCCCGGCACGACGCCAGCGGCAAGCACCACAGGGCCATCGGGATGGCGGACGATACCGTCGCCCAGGCCCCCCAGGTCAGCGACGTCAGCCTCGAAGGGACAGTCAATCACGGTGCGATCGCCAAGGTGGAGTGGCTGCGGCGGCGAGCGTCCACGTTGGGCGGGACCTCAGCGGCAGAGGACGGACCCGCTAGGTCGCGCCGCGGACGCCGCCCAAAGCGTCGATGAGCCGCAGCATCTCGGTCGCGTGGGCGTCGAAGGCCTTGCGATCGCGAGCCGGCAGGGCCGGTTCCAGTACTTCGCCCAGCCCGGTCGGATCCAGATAGGCGCCGTTCTTCTTGACGCCGAAGTGCAGGTGCGGCCCAGTCGAGCGGCCAGTCGTGCCGACCTGACCGATGACCTGGCCCTTGCGCACGCTGTCGCCCGCCTTCAGGTTGGTGGCGAAGCGGTGCAAGTGCATGTATTCGGTCACGTAGCCGTCTACGTGGCGCAGACGCACCATATTGCCGGCGGCGCCAGCCCGGTGGGCCGAGACCAGCGTGCCGTCGGCCGCAGCATAGATCGGCGTGCCGGTCGCGGCCGCAAAGTCCACACCGTAGTGGGCCTTCATGCGGTGCAGGATCGGGTGCAGGCGCATCCCGAAGCCCGAGGTGCGGTTGCCCACGCGCAGCGGCTGGCGCAGGAACATCGCTTCCAAGCTCTGACCGTCCAAGCCGAAGTAGCCGGCGGCCCCGCGCTCGTCGTCGAAGAACACGGCCGTGGTGCGCTGGCCGGCCGGAGTGCGAATGTCCACCGCCGCCACGTCCAGGTAGCGGACCAGCTGATCGCCGTCGACCAACTTGTCGACCACCAGGCGCAACTCGTCGCCGGTCTTGAGGTCCACCGCGGGATGCAGACGATCCGAAAGAATCACAGCCAGTTGCGCAGCCAGGGCCTCGCCCTCGCCGCAGCGCTGCAGCGACGCTTCCAGGCTGCCGACGATGCCGCAGCGCACGGCCTGACGCAGCAAGGTGCCCGGCATGCCGCCTTCTTCGGCTACATAGCGATCGCCGCGGCGCTCGATGGTCACGCCCTCGCCGCTCGCCGGCGCAATCACCAGGGAGTGCAGCGCGCCCGCGTCCATCACGGCCACCGGCCGCAGGCGCGCCCACAGGCGCCAGCCGGCCTGCAGGTGCTCGGGCTTGCGCAGCGTGGAATAGGCCTCGATCACCTCGCGCTGCGCCGCGCCATTGATGTCGAGATGGGCCAGGGCCAGACCAAGGCTTTCGCCGGGTTGCACGACCCAGCTGCGGGTGCGCTCGCTGGTGGCGGCGGGCTGGGAACCGGCCATCGGCGCCTGTACGCGGGGTGCGGGGCTGGCCGCTGCCGCCGTGCCTGCAACGGCGTCGCCGCGCGCTCCGCCAGTGTGCCCCAGATCGGCATTGGCTTCGGCGGTGGCGGGCAAAGCCGCCGCAGCGTGCAGTGCCGACAGGCGCTCAAGCGGCTCCATGGGCGTCAGCTCGGGCGCAGAGTGCCACAACGACCAGAGGTTGGTGGCCACTACGCCCAGGACCACCACTGCGCCAGCCAGGCTGGGCCACAGGGCACCGCGGCCACCGCGCGCCAAGCCACGGCCAAGGGCACCGGTGCGGTAAGCGCTTGAGGTGTGGGCGATTTTCAGGGGCACTGGCACTCCAATGTGGGGGATTCGGCCGGGCGAAGGTGACACTTCTCCGACTATCTGTCAACCGCAACCCGACCTCGCGATGGGGCCGAACCGGGCAGTGATCGTCGTACTGTGGGCTCGGCGCGCACCTGTCGCCCCTTGCCGAAGGGGGGAGCGAGGCATAGGCTGCGATCAGGCGGCCGGTTCCGGCGGCCCGCGGAAGGGCGGCTGTGGCACAGGGACGGTCTCTGCTGAAAAACCTGCTCCGTCATCGCATTGTCACGTCGACTTGCGCGGCGGCTGCGCTCCTGTCCCAGGGGTGCGGCGGGCCCACCAACGCGGCCACTGTGGCCGATGCACAGGCGTCGGACGCGACTGCCGCGGGCGATTCGCTTGCAGATACCATCCTATGGACGGATTCTGGCGACGGGGACCAGGCCGCCACGGCAGACGACGGCGCGGCCACCACCGATCTGCCCGGTGATCTGGGCCCGGCCGATGCGACGGCCGACCAAGGGCCCGCACCCGATGCCGCCGCCGACGCAGACGCGGGATCCGCCCCAGACGCGGCCGCCTTGGACACGGCGCCGGACGCCGCCCCGACCGACACGGCGAGCCCGATCGCCCTGGACGGCAACTCGCCGGCCCAGTTCGGCGGCAGCCTGAACACCTGGAACGTGCTGCCCACCAGCGCCATCGTGGCGGTGGGCAAGCCGCCGTTCAAGCCCGGCCAACCGCCCAATCCCTATCCGAATTACTCGGCGGGGCTCATCGACGATCTGACCGGCGACGGCGTGGCAGACCTGCTGCTGTTTGCCCAGTCCGGCGATGCGCGGGTGGTGACCGGGCCGGTGGGCCCGAGCGCGTCCGTCGCCAAGCTGCAGGGCCAGCCAGACCAGGACCCGCGGGTCCACTCGGCGGCGCTGTGGATGCGCCCGGACGGTACCCGCTACGCGCTGTTGGCCGGCTCGCAACTGCACGCCTGGCGCTGGACGGGCAGCACTTGGGTCGACGAAGGGGAAACTTTTGGTGTGCCCGAGGCCGGTTCCAATGCCCGCCACTGCGTGAGCACCGTCGACTTGGACAGCGACGGCCTGCTGGACCTGCTGGAGTGCCGCTACCAGTGCGATCCGGGCGCCGCCCACCGCGCCTGGATCGACCGGGGCGATGGACTGCTGGTGGACAAGACCGCGACCTTTGGCCTGGTCGGCAGCGGCGCGGCCTGGAACGCCGGCGCCTTCGATCTGCACGACGACGGCCAACTGGACATCGTGTGGATGCACGACGGCTGCGCCAACCCGAACAACACCCAGGCGCTGTACGAGAACAAGGGCCGCGACGGCGCCGGGCAGGTGCTGTTCGAACGCGTGCAGCCAAACCCGCTGTTCGACTTCCCCAAGGCGCCGATGCCGTACACGTCGCCGATGGGCTGCGACAACGCTGATTTTGACGGCGACGGCCACCTGGACCTGGCGATCGCCAACGTGGGGCTGATCTATCCGCTGGAAACGGCGATGAAATACCTGATGACCGAGGATCCCGACATCCCGCGGCTGGCGCAGAACAACCTGCTGCTGCAGAAGGCGGACGGGAGCTTCAGCGACGCAGGCCTCAAGGCTGGGCTGAAGTCGCTGGTGGACCCGCAAAAGGGCCTGGACATCACGGTATGGGGCATCGGCGCCTGGGATTTCGACCGCGACGGCTGGGTCGACTTGGCCTATGCCGCCGCGCCGGATGCCGACTCGTACGAGAACCAGCTGCGCGGGCCGATGCGGCCGCTGCTGCTGCGCAACCAGGGCAATGCCAGCTTCGTCTCGGTCAGCGACAGCCTGAACCTGCCGCAGCCGGAGCTGGCCAATACCCTGGCCCTGGGCGATCTGGACGGCGACGGCGACCAGGACTGGGTGCTGGGGCAACTGGCCGCGCCGCCGATCGTGCTGCAAAACCAAATCACTACGCCCTTCCATGAGTTGCGCGTGCAACTGCGGGGCCGGCTAAGCAACCCGCTGGGCGTCGGCGCGCGCATCACCGTGACCGCCGGCCAGGTGGCGCGGACGCGTTTGCACGGCACCACGGGCACTTTTGCGACCCACCACCAGCTGCTGAGCGCGTTCGGCCTGGGCACAGCGACCGCAGCACAGGTCCAGGTGCGCTGGCCGTCGGGCCGGGTGCAGGATCTGGGCACGGTTGCGGCCGACCAGACGCTGAACGTCGAGGAGCCGGACACGCTGCAACTGTCGGCGCGGACGGGCAAAATCGGCACAACTTTTGAAGTGGAGCTGGGCCTGGGCGCGCAGCCGCAGGTCGAGCTGGTGCCGCCGGGGGTGCTGGCGTGGGCGTCGCCACTGCAGTGCGACAGCGCCCTGAAATGCAAAGGCAAGCTGGTTGCGCAAAACGTCGGGACGGGCTATCTCAAGCTAGCAGTGGCCGGCCAGACGCTGGCGGTGTGGCCCAAGCTGACGGTGCTGCCCTAGTCGCCAGGGCGCGAGGATTGCGATGTCCCAGGAATTTGCCCAGGCTACGGTGGACGAACAGGGCCGGCCGCAGCTGCGCGTCGACGGCGGGCTGGTGGTGGCGCACACCCACCTCTACTCGGCCCTGGCGCGGGGAATGCCGCCGGCGAGCCCGCCGCCTGGCAATTTTTTCGAGATCCTGCAGCGGGTTTGGTGGCGTCTGGACCGCGCCCTGGATCGCGACGGTCTAGCGGCCGCGGCGCAGTGGGGTCTGGCCGAGGCGGTGGGACGCGGCGCCACCTGCGTCATCGACCACCACGAATCGCCTGGGTTCATCGAGGGTTCGCTGGATGTGATCGCCGATGCGATGCAGGAACTGGGGGTGCGCGGCGCCGTGGCCTACGGCATCACCGCCCGCAACTTCGGGTCGGCCGAGTGGCGCGCCGGTCTGGCAGAAAACATCCGATTTCTAAAGACCAATCGCCGCCCGCTGGTGCGCGGTCTGGTCGGCATCCACGCCGCCTTCACGGTGCCGGATCAGGCCCTGCGGGAAGCGGCGCAAGTGGCGCGGGATTTTGGCGTGGGCCTGCATGTGCACGTGGCCGAGGACGCCATGGATCGCGACGCGTTGGAGCGGCTGGCGGCGGCCGACGCACTGGTGCCGGGCTCGGTGTTCGGCCACGGGGTGCACGCCACGCCCGAGCAGGTGCAGCTGGCCGCCCAGAGCGGCGTGTGGTGGGTGCACAACCCGCGCTCGAACGCCATGAATCGCGTGGGCTATGCCGAGCTGGGGGCGGCGGGCGCCCAGGTGGCGCTGGGCACCGACGGTATGGACGGCGACATGCTCGCCGAGGCGCGGGCAGCCATGCAACTGAGCAGCGCGACGGGGCATTCTCTGGATCCGCTCGATCGGCTGCGCGCGGGACAGGCGCTGGCCCGGCAGCTGTTCGGTGGGTGCGACGACGCCACCGTGTTCGACTACGCGCCGCCGACGCCGCTGCACCCGGGCAACGTGGCCGGCCACCTGTTGTTCGGTCATCCGCGCGTCAGCGCCGTGCAGGTCGACGGCCGGCGCCTGACTTTGGAACACAGCGAGCTTGCAGCGAAAGTTCGCCCCGAAGCCATGCGAATGTGGCAGATCATGGCCGGTCTGCAGGCCGAGCCCGAGCATGGCCTTTTGCTGCAGCGCCTGCAAAGCTAGCGAGCGCCGCACCGGCACAGCGAGGACAAGCACATGGCGGAACTGCGACCGATTGGCTTGGGCGATCTGCTCGGCCGCCTGCAGCGCGAGTGGCCGAGCAAGCAGCGCCTGTTCGACATGGAAGGCGGCGATTTCTGGCGCGGTTCGCCGCTGGACCTGGGCGTGGCGGTCCACGGTCAGCGCGCCAGTACCCCGGTGGGGCCGGCGGCGGGTCCGCACAGCCAGCTGGCGCAGAACATCGCCATGGCCTGGCTGGCCGGCTCGCGGATCGTCGAGCTCAAGACGGTGCAGATCAACGATCAGCTAGTCATTCCAAGACCTTGTATCGACGTGCAGACCGTCGGCTTCAACGTCGAGTGGTCGCAGGAGCTGCGTCTGGAGCAGTCGGCTCTGGAGTACGCCAAGGCCTGGGTGCTGGTGCACGCGCTGGCGGCGTGGAACCCGCTTGGGCTCAAAACCAGCGAACTGGACACGGTCTTTGACCTGTCGGTCGGCTACTCGCTGGCCGGCGTGCAGAGCGAGCGGGTGGCGCGCTGGATCGACGGCCTGCGCGACGGCCGGGCGCTGATCGCGCAGGCCAGGCAGCAGGTCCCCAGCGAACTGCAGCACTTGGTTCAGGTGCCGGTACCGGATTGCGTGAGCCGGACCCTGACGCTGTCGACCTTCCACGGCTGCCCGGCCGACGAGATCGAGAAGATCGCCGAGCACCTGCTGGTCGCCCACGACCTGGACGTGGTGCTCAAGCTCAACCCGACGCTGCTGGGCCACGACTTCGTCGCGCACACCCTGAACGACGTGCTGGGCTACAAGGAACTGCGGGTGCGGCCCGACGATTTTGCCCACGACCTGCAGTGGCCCGACGCGCTGGCGCTGATCGGTCGGTTGCGCGCGGTGGCCGAGCGGCAGGGTCGCGCCCTGGGCGTCAAGGTCAGCAACACGCTGGTGGTCGAGAATCACAAGGACTTCTTCCCCAAGACCGAGAAGGTCATGTACCTGTCCGGCCAGCCGCTGCATGTGCTGACCAGCGAGCTGGGCGCCCGCGTGGATGCGGCGCTGAATCACGAAGTTCCGCTGTCGTTCTCGGCAGGTGTCGACGCGGTGAACTTCGCCGAGGTGGTGGCCTGCGGTTTCGTCCCCGTGACCGTGTGCACCGCCCTGTTGCGCCCGGGCGGCTACGGGCGGCTGCCCAAGTACCTGGCGCGGCTGCAGAGCGACATGGAGAAGCTGGGCGTGGCCGACCTGCCGGCCTATGTGGCCGCCAAGGACGCCGGCAAGCCTGGGCAATTCCTGCAGGACTACGCCAAGCGGGTGCCGACCGAGGCGCGCTACGCCGCCGCCAAGAACGCGTCGATCCCGCGGCGCTTGGCCAAGGATCTGCAGTACTTCGACTGTGTCGACTGCGGCAAGTGCGTGCCGGTGTGCCCCAACGGCGCCAACTTCGCGCTGAAGGTGATGCCGCGCCAGCTGTCGGGCGACGTGCTGGTGGTGCAGGCGTCCGGGCAGGTGACGGTAGAGGCCGGCCCCGTGCAAGTGCTGGCCGCGGCGCGGCAATTCCTCAATTTTGCCGATGCCTGCAACGAGTGCGGCAACTGCGACGTCTTCTGCCCCGAGGTGGGCGGGCCGTACCGGGTCAAGCCGCGCTTCTTCAGCAGCGAAGCCAGCTTGCACGAGTCGCCGCACCTCGACGGGCTGTGGGCGCAGTCGGCCACGGCCGCGCTGGGGCGCATCGACGGCCAGCAGGTGCGGGTCGCGCGCGAGGGCACACACCTCCTTGTAGATGATGGGCAAATTCAGGCACGGCTCGACGCGGCGACCGGCGCGGTGCTGTCGGCCAGCTGTGCCGAGACGGCGGCGGCGGGGCATCGGTTGCCGGCGTGGCGGGCCGCGGCGCTGGGGCTGCTCCTCGACCTGGCGCTGCAGGAGCCGACCTCGGTGCAAGTACCGGAGTAATTGGCTGTTCATTGGCAGTTGGCGGCGGTGCATGGCAGTGCTAGCATGGCCGGGCGGCCGCAGGGTCCGCGCGGCAGTGGCATCGGCGCAGGATCCAAGATCGGCGCAGTAGGGAAAGGTGTGGCATGGTCCGGCTTCGCACGATGGCTTCCCGGTTGACGTTCCTGGCTCTTTTGGCCGGCGCGTGGCTGCTGCTGGCGGGCTTCCGGCCGTTTTCGCCGATCCAGACGGTGTGCCCCAACTGCCCGGAAAAGGGCGACAAGGTCGTGCTACCCGACGGGCGCATCCTGGTTGCCAACGTCGTCGCCAAGAATCAGGACGGCTGGGTGATCGAGCGCTACGGCGAGCTGCGCTTCGTCCAGTTCGCCGAGGTCAAGAAGGTGGAGTGGTCGGCGGGCGCCGAGCCGCGCGGCCTGGACGGCTACGACCAGATTCTGCTGAAGAACAAAGAGCAAACCGTGTTGCACGGCACGCTGATCCAGGTAGAGGCCGGCAAGCCGATGGCGCTGCGCAGCCCGCGCGGCAACGTCTATACGGTGATCAGCTCGGCCGCACTGCTCTATTACCAGCGCGGTCAGCGGCGCGCGCCGCCCAAGGACCCGTCGGCGCCCGAAGTTCCGCACGCCGCGCCCTAAAGGCCTGAAGTCCATCATGAAAGACTTGCTCCTGACTGTGGATGTTGGCAACACCAACACCGTGCTCGGCGTCTACCGCGGCGCCGAGCTGCTCGACCACTTTCGCCTGGAAAGTCGCCGAGGTATGACCACCGACGAGGCGATGGTGCTGGTCGGCCAGCTCATGCACCACAAGGGCTACGACACCCGCGACCTGGGCGCGGCGGTGGTCGGCTCGGTAGTTCCACAATTGACCACGGTTTTCGCGGACGTATGCAGCCGAGCGCTGGGGCATCCCGCACTGGTGGTGGGGCCCGGCACCCGCACCGGCATGCCGATCCTGGTCGACAACCCCAAGGAAGTGGGCGCCGACCGCATCGTCAACGCCATAGCCGCCTTCGCCATCTACAAAGGCCCGTGCATCGTTGTGGATTTTGGCACCGCCACCACCTTCGACGTGGTGAACGCCAAGGGCCAGTACCTGGGCGGCGTGATCGTGCCGGGCATCGGCATCAGCGCCGACGCGCTCTTTGCCCGGGCGGCCAAGTTGCCGCGCGTGGAAATTACCTTGCCGCCCAGCGTGATCGGCCGCACCACCGTGCAAGCGATCCAGTCGGGGCTGGTGTACGGCTACGTGGGCCTGGTCGACGGGCTGTGCACACGGCTGCGCCAAGCGATGGGCGTGCCCGACGCGCCGGTCTGCGCCACTGGCGGGTTGGCCAACCTCATCGGCGCCGAGAGCGCCTGCATCGGCGACGTGCTGGAATTCCTTACGCTCGACGGCCTGCGCATGGTGTGGGAGCGCAACCGCGATGAGTAGCGACCCGTCGCTGCGGCTGGCGGTCACCGAGATCTACGCATCCATCCAAGGCGAATCGACCCACGCGGGTCGGCCGTGCGCGTTCGTCCGCCTGGCCGGCTGCCCGCTGCGCTGCACTTGGTGCGACACCGAGTACAGCTTCGCGGCGGGCGAGCGGCGGTCGATCGACGACATCTGCCAACAAGTCAACAACTTGGGCGTCGCGCTGGTGGAGGTGACCGGCGGCGAGCCGCTGGCGCAAAAGCCGACGCCAGAGCTGCTGCGGGCGCTGTGCGAGGGCGGCTTCGAAGTGTTGATCGAGACGAGCGGCGCCTATCCGTGGCGGCACCTGGACCCGCGGGTCAAGATCATCGCGGACCTGAAGTGCCCCGGCTCGGCCGAGTCGCACCGCAACCTGCTGCCCGAGCTGGCGCAATTGCGCCCACAGGACGAGCTAAAGATCGTGGTGGCCAGCCGCGGCGACTTCGACTGGGCGCTGCAGGTACTGCGCGGCGAGCTGGCCGGGGTGGCGGCGACGGTGCTGTGGAGCGCGGTGTGGCAAAATGTCGCACTTGCCGACCTGGCGGCGTGGCTGCTGGCCGAGCGCGCCCCGGGCCGCATGCAAGTCCAGCTGCACAAGGTGATCTGGCCCGACCTCGATCGCGGCGTGTAGGCCGCAGTTCAAGGTCCGATCAAGTCGCCCACGTGCCGGTCGAGCCACTGCAGCTGCAGGAGCAAGACCTGCACCGCGTCCAGGGCCGGCCCGTACAGCTGGGGAGCGGCCGGCGCATCCTGCAACCCCGCCAGCGCCAAAGACATTCCGTAGGCCGCCCGGCTGCCCAGCAGGAGCGCGGCCAGCCCCTGGTCGCCTGGATCGTTGCCGCCCGCTTGGCGATAGCCCTGCCGCAAGGCGCGCGCCAGCTCGGGTCGCGCCGCCGGATCCTGGTGCGTAGTCAAGCGCTTCCAGTTGGCGGACGTCCGGCAGATGGCTTGGGCGAGATCGCTCTCTGGGAAGTCCCAGGCGGCGTAGTCGAAGTCCAGGGCGCCAACCACCCGTGCCTGCCGCCCCTCCCCCTGCCACTGCAGGTTGTGCCAGCCAAAGTCGCCGTGGACGATGCCATGCGGCCGATTCCGTAAGGTCTGCGCCAACGTACCGAGCCAAGGCTCCAGCAGGGCCTGCAGCTGGTCGCCCAGCGCCTCGCCCTGGTCGAACAGGCCCAGCTGAGCACGCAAAGCTAGCCAATGGCTGGGGTTTTCGTGCAGGCGCAGCAGCGGCGCCACCGCGCTCGACAGGCCCTGCGGCGCGCGCTGCCAGCCACCGACGCGCTGCAACCCCTGATGCAACTTGGCCAAGGCCGCGCCCATCGCCTCCGCCTGGCCGGGCTCCAGCTGGAGCAGGGGCTCCTTCACGGTCTGGCGCAGTGGCTGGCCGGCAATGGCGTGCTGCACCACTGCGAAGCCGCCGCCGCACGGCTGGGCCGCCTGACCCTGGCCATCGCGCAGCGGTTGCGGCACGGCCAGGCCCAAATCCGCTTGCCGCGCCAAACGTTCTTCCAGGTCGGCGGTCTGCTCCACGTGCTCGGCACTGCGCCGCCCGGGCAGATAGCACTTGGCGTACAGGTCGCTGGCGCCAGCCTGCTGCAGCTGGACCAGCAGGGCGTTGTGCCCCATGCGGAGCCGCGCCACTTGCCAGTCGGACCCGGTCGCCACTTGGGCAAGCACCTCCGGCACTTGCTCTAGAATCTGCCGCACCGCCGTGGTGGCCTTGCCGGCCTGGGCGTCGACGCGACCGTCCAGAGCCATGGCGCGCTGCATCGCCGCCTCAGCCCGGTCGTCGTGGCCCAACTCGGCACAAACGCGGGCCATTTCCAGCCAAGCGCCGGCGTGCTCGGGGGCGCGCGCCAGCACCGACTCCAACAGCGGCAGCGCCCGATCGGCCTGACCGCGGCGAGTGAGCGCGTCGGCCCAAGCCAGCAGCGTGCTCGGGGCCAGTGCGCCGCGGTTGGCCAGCGGCTCTAGCACGGTCACCGCGCGCTCGGTCTGTCCGCACAGCAGCAGCGCCTCGCCCAGCAGTTGCTGGAAGGCATCGACCTGCGGCCGCAGCTGCACCGCCTGATTCGCCGCCTGGCGCGCCGCCTCGGGTTGACGCAGCGCGACCCAGCGCACTGCCCGCAGCCCGGCCAAGGCGGCAGGGTCGGCGCCGGCCTGTTCCAGTGTGCTCAGCGCCCCTTCCATGGCGTCGCTGGCGCCCAACTCGGGGGCAAGTCGCTGCACGGCCGCCAGAACGAGGGGCGCTGGAGCGGCCGGTTGCAGGTCCAAAAGGCCCTGGAGCGCCTCGTCGGCCACGTCGAGTCGGCCAAGATCGGCCGCAGTATCGACAAGTTGCGCCCAGGCCTCGGCCGCGGTCGCGGGATCGTCGGTGGCCTCGGCCAGCCAAGCCAAGGCGTCGTCGCCGCGTCCCGCCGCCAAGAAGTCGTTCGCCAGCAGCAGTGCTGGGCGACCACCGCCGCGCGGATGCCGGGCCGCTCGCGCCAGCAGCTGCGCCCGCCGATCCGCGCGCGTCCCAGACAGTTGCGCAAGGGCCATCCAAGCGGCGGGGTCGTCGATACCGCGCTCGACGGCAGCTTCCAGGTGGTCGCGGGCCCCCTGGGGATCGTCCAGGGCCAGCGCCAGCTTGCCGATGAGCGCGTGCAGGGCCGCAGGATCCGCGTCGGTCCGCGCCAGCCCGGCCAGCGCCGCCGCGCGCGCCCCTGCCAGATCGCCCACTTGCAGGGCCTGGCGGATGCGGTCAGCGGGATGCACGTTCGGCCTCGTCGACGTGGGCCTGCCATTGGCGGCAGGCAGCGGTCACCCGCGCCACACCAAGGCGCTCGGCCAGTTCGTGGGCGGCGGTCAGTTCGGCGCGCGCCTGCCGATAAAGGCCTTGAGCCGTCAGAACTTGCGCCACCACCCAGCGCGCCTGAGCGTGGGCCACCGGCTGCAGCAGCTCGGCCGCCAACTGCGCCGCGATCCGCGCGTCCTGCCGCGCTTCGTCGCTGCGCTCCTGCGCCAGCAGGGCCTGGGCCCGCGCCAGCCGCCCCTGCAGCTCGCGGTGCGGGTCGCGGTTGGCCTGGGCTTCGGCGATCCACAGCGCCGCATCGGCGTGCGACAAGCTGGGCTCCTGGTTGGCCTGCATAGCATCCAACGCCGCCTGCGCCAGGGCGGCCAGCTCGGGCCGGGTCCGCCGCGCCAGGTCACGCAACTCTGCCGCCGTGCTCGGGTTCTCTGGGTCCAGGCCCAGTTGCGCCAGCGCGCGCCACAGCCGCAGCTCGTCGCCCTGGGCGTCGCCCCACGCCAGATCGCCCAAGCCCAGGTCGCTCGCCTCGATCGCCTCGACGAAGTGGCCGCCCTGCACTGCCAGCCGCGCCCGCAGCCCGGCCGCCGCCGCCCGCAGCGCCGCCTGCTCGGGGGGCAAAAGCTGCGCCGTCCCATGCGCTTGCCTGGCATACTCCAGCGCCTGGCCGCGGTCGCCGTCCTGCTCGGCTTGCTCGGCCAGCACGCACGCCCCCTGCACCTGGGCGCCGCGGTCGCCGGCCAAGTGACCCTGGTCGATCAGCCCCTGTCCCACTACCCGCACGCCCTGGGTGTGGCCGCCGGTCACCAGCAGCGTCAGCAGCACCTGCAGCGTCGCCACCCGCGGCCGCGGATCGGCCAGCGCCGTGGCCAGGCGATCGGCCTCGGCGGCAAAGGCGATCGCCACGCGCGGCTCGGCCTCGACCGTGGCGGCCTGGCACAGCAGCCGGGCGCGAACCGCGCCATCCAGGTCCATCGCCAAGTACTTGCCCAGCACCTGCCGCGCCTCGCTCGGCTGGCTCAGGGCCGCCAACAGCTCCGCCAGGTGACTGGCCAGCAGCGCGCCCAGCTCGGGGTCGGCGGCGGCCGGGTCTTGCAGCAACTGCCGCAGGATGTCGGCGGCTTGGGCGTACTGGCCATCGGCCGCCAGCGCCAGCGCCCCGGCCAGAGCGGCGGCAAATTCCGGCGGTGCCTCGGCAGCGCGGCCCGGATCGGCGCCTTCAGGGTTTTGATTCGGGTCCAGCGGCATTTCGGCACCTCATCGCCGCGCCGACCTTGCCGCTGGGGCCGGGCTGTGTCAAGAAGCACACCACCCGGCGCCGCGACGCGCACTTGCGAGACTCCATGGCCAGCGCGCCGACTGTGAACGACGACCGACCCTTTGGCGTGCGCCTGCGCCAGGACCTGAACGCCCTGGTGCGCGGGCCGCGCGAGCTGTGGCTGCTGTTCGCCCTGAAATTCCTAGAAAGCGTCGCGCACTTCGCCATCTACAACCTGCTGGCGGTCTACCTGAGCGAGGACCTGCACTACGGCGACCAGCAAGCGGGCATCATCGCCGGCACGTGGCTGACCGCGGTGTCGATCGTCATGTTCTTCTCGGGTTTCATCGCCGACGTGATGGGCATCCGCAAGGCGATGCTGCTGGCGGTCTCGTCGGTGTTGGTGGGCCGCACCATGATGGCGGTGCTCCACGACCCGGTGCTGCCGCTGGTGGGCCTGGGCATCTCGACCTGGGGCGTGGCGTCGATGATTCCAACGATGACCGCTGGCGTGCGCCGCTACACCACCAAGGACACGGTTTCGTTTGGCTTTTCGCTGTTCTACGTGATCATGAACGTGGGCGCGCTGGTGGCGCCGCTGCTGGTGGGGTCGCTGCGCGGCTGGCTCAAAGCCGGCCTGGACTTCGACTTGTTGGGTCTGCACGCCCACTTCTCCACCAGTCAGCTGGTGTTCAGTGTCGCCTCGGCCGTGACAGCGCTGTCGGGTGTGCTGGCCCTGGGTCTGACCGGCGAGCCTGCCGTCGACAAGGACGCTCCGCCCAAAAACAATTCGCTGCTGGCCGTGCTGAAGGACGTGGCGGGCGAGCGGGCCTTTTGGGGCTTCATGCTGTTCGTCAGCCTGTTGGTGTTGGTGCGTTTGATCTTCCAGCACGCGCACTTGACGTGGCCCAAGTACACCCAGCGCGAGATCAGCCCGGACTTCAACTTCGCGTTTTACTGGGCAATCAACCCGGCAATGATCATCCTGCTCACGCCGTTGGTGACCGCTCTGACCCGGCGGCTGCCGGCGTTCTGGTGCATCGTGACCGGATCGCTGATCACCACTGCCTCGGTGTTCTTCCTGGCAGCTTCGTCGGCGGTGTGGGCGCAAGTGGCCTTCATCGTGACCCTTTCGCTGGGCGAGACGCTGTGGTCGCCGCGTCTGTACGAATACACGGCCACCGTGGCGCCGCCGGGGCGCGAGGCGTCGTACATGGGCCTGTCGCAAGTGCCGATGTTCGTAGCCAAACCGGTGGTGGGTTGGATGTCGGGTTGGATGCTCGCCACCTGGTGCCCAGACACCGGTCCGCGCGACGCCCAGTTCATGTGGCTCATCATCGGCCTGACCACCCTGGTGGGCCCGTTGGCCATCGTGGGCTTGAAGAAAGCCATCGAAACGGGCAAGAATTCGCCAGGCAACGCTGCCACAGCCGCTGCGTAGACCGCGGTGACGTCCTCGGGCGTCGAACAGTCACCGCCCGGGCCTGCCGCAGGTGGCACGCGTTCGCGGCGCACCCCATCGTGTGCAACGTACCCATTCGTCCCTATCCGTTTTTGGCAAGGAGTCGCTCATGAAAACTCTGTTTCAGCACCGCCACTGGTCGCGCTATCTGGCGGGCCTGTGCAGCTTCGGCGCCACCATGTGCCTGGGTCTGCTGCCCGCGATCGCCGACGCGCCGCGCAAAGCGATGTTCTCGGCCAATCAGACCGGCACGCCCGCGCCGTCGTTCTTGAGCGGGGCCCTGGGCATGAATGCCAGCGCCCTGGGCGAGGTCAAGCCCGACAACGACAAGGTGGCGATCCGCCTGGCCACCGACGTGTTCAACCGCGAGTTCCTGCTGCAGGCCGCCTATACCGAATTCGAGGAAACGCCCAAGTTCCACGGCCTCAAGTCGCGCATCGTCAACTTTAGGAAAATGCACAACAAGGTCTACATGATCGAGGCGTCGGCGGGCAACACCGGCTCCGAGGACATGCCGACCACGCTGCTGCTGGCCGAGTTCCCCATCGTGGGCGAGACCGGCGACTGGGTGGAGATCGACTGGGGCGCGGGCATGAAGAACGTGTTTGCTTCCGAAGAGATGCACGCCTCGGACACTGGCGACGGCAGCCAGGCCACGCCGATGCTGCGCGCCTACAAGATCCGCTTCGACTTCGTCGACTCGGCGGTGGTGACCAGCGAGAACCAGATCGTCATCCGCCAGGTCGCCCAGCTGGAAGTGCCCGATCGCCAAGGCGCCATGGAGCCCACGGTCGAGATCAAGTACTACCTGACGCTGTACCAGCCCGACAAGTCCTTCAAGCCCACGGTATCCAAGGGCTTCCAGAAGATGGGCTTCTTCGAAGTCGCACCGCAGCTGGAAAAGGGCGGCGGTCAGGTCATCTATGCGGCCAAGTACAACATCGCCAAGCCCATCGTCTATGCCATCAGCGCCAACACCCCGGCCGAGTACAAGAAGGCGGTCAAGGAAGGCGTGTTGTACTGGAACAAGGTGCTGGGCGAAGACCGCATTCAGGTGGTGGACGCGCCGGCCGGAATCGTGCCGCCCGACTTCAACTTGAACATCATCCAGTGGATCAACTACGAGGCCGCGGGCGCTGCCTATGCCGACGCGCAGATGGACCCGCGCACGGGCGAAATCCTGCACGCCCAAGTGTACTTGCCCAGCTCGTTTGCCATCGGCGGCAAGGAGTTGGCGCGCGCCGCGGTGTTGCGCTCGCAGGCGGGCACGGTGGGCTCGGCGCCGCGGGCCAAGACTGCCGGTTTGGTGATGGGCGGCGGCAAGACCAGCCAGCTCTGCAACCTGGATCTCGCGGACTTTGCGTCGCATTCCATCGCCGGACTGGACGCGATCCTCAGCCCCGAGGTGCCCGACGACAAGTTGCTGAAGGCGAGCCAGGACACCATCCGCGCCGTGGTGGCGCACGAAGTTGGCCACACCCTGGGTCTGCGCCACAATTTCGCCGGCTCGCTGGCCTCGAACCTGCCGCGCGACGAGGTCGACCAGATCTTTGCCGCCTACCTGGCCGGCAAGACCAGCCAGAAACTGCCCTCGTCCACGGTGATGGACTACCTGGAACAGCGCGAGATGATGATGATGGGCGACCAGATCGCCCGCGGCGTGGTGCTGGACTACGACAAGAAGGCCATGGCCGCGCTGTACAAAGGCAAGGACACGCCGCCGGAAGAAATGCCGCCGTTCTGCACCGACTCGGCCGTGGGCAAGTACCTGGACTGTCAGCGGTTCGACGCCGGCAAAAGCGTCATCTCGTCGCGCACCAGCCGGGTGGCCCTGAACAGCGAGCAAGTCGCGCAGACCGTTCTGGAAGTGGCGGTAGCCCTGACCAAGACGCCGCCCAAGGGCGTGCAGCCGATGGCCGTAGAAAAGCTGTCGTTCAACCCGCAGGCGCTGGCGCGTTTCATCTTGGGCGAGCGGCACTTGCTGTTCGCGGCGCTGAGCGAGCAGGTCCAGCTGCTGGGCATCCGCCGCAACCTGGCCTTCGAAGGTCCGCTGCAAGACGAAGAGGCCAAGGTCGCCGAGCTGGAGTACCTGGCCAAGGAGTTCGAGGCTGCGGGCGGCGTGGCCAAGGTGTTCGCGCCCTTGCCGGCCGACTACGCGGACAAGGTCCTGGCGCACTGGAACGCGCTGCTGGCCGACAAGCGCTTCATCTCGGGCAAGCGCAAAGACGGCTCGACCTGGCAGTACAGCGACGCGGAGGTGGTCAAGCTCAAGAAGTTCGGCGAGATTCTGTTCGGCAAGATGAAGCGGTCGCTGGTGATCGAGGACATCCTGGTGATGGCCGGCGCGGCCTTTGGCGGCAAGCTGCGGCTGGTCGACCACGATCTGTCGCGCGATCTGGCGGCGGTGCTCGAGCAGCGCGGGCTGGAGATCATCACGGCCACCGTGCCCGGCCAGGACATCGTCGTGCCGCTCGACGGCCCGGCGTCCAAGTTTTTCGCCGAGCAGTTCATCGACGCCGAACAGGTGCAAGTACCCACAGTCAAGGGGATTTCTGGCGCACTCGGTGGCTTCCCAGAAGTGCCGCTGACGCCCAAGCCGGGCTCGGGTACGCCGGGCAAGCCGGCAGTGGCGGGTACGCCCCCGGCGACGCCTCCGCCCCCCAAGGTCCTGACGCTGCCGCGGTTTGTCTATCCGCTGGAAATTCGCCGCGCCGCCGCCGGTCTGCTGGCGCCGGGACGCTGCAGTGCGCCGGAGTGGGGCCTGGCCGAGCGGGTGCGCTTGCACGTCAGCTACATGAAATTCGTGCAGGCCGCCCTGGCGGGCAAGCTTCCGCCCGGCGAGCTGCGCCCCGACGCGCTGCCGCGGCCGCTGCTGCGCTGGCTGGTCGAGATGAAGATGGTCGAGGCGTCGATCGGCGGCTGATTCTCTAGCCGAATCACGATCTTGCCGCTAGCTGGCGCCGCCCACCGGATGGGCGTATCATCCCCGCCATGAACCGCTGGTCGTCGATCCTCGCCTTCGTCGCCTGCCTGGCCAGTTCGCTGGCGGCCCCTGCCTTGGCGGCCCCCAAGGCCGACTCGCCCAAGGTGGTGCGCGCCAAGGCCGAAGCGCTCAACGCCGAAGCCAAAGAAGCCTTCAAGTCCGGTCAGTTCGATCGCGCCGCCGAGCTGTTCATGCAGGTCTACGACCTGAGCAAGCAGCCGGCCGCCGTCTACAACGCCGCGCGCGCGCGCGAGCAGGGCGGCAAGCTGGTCGAGGCCAAGGCGCTGTTCGAGCTGTTCCTGCGCCTGGAGCGCACGGCCAAGGGCCAGGAAGACGCCAAGAAGCGCATCGCCGACATCGACGCCAAGCTCAAGCAAGATGCCGAGGACAAGGCCAAAGCCGAGGCAGAGGCCAAGGCCAAGGCCGAAGCCGAGCAGAAGGCCCGCCAAGAAGAGGCCGATCGCCGGCTGCGCGAGGCCGAGCAGAAAACCCGCGACGCCGAGCAGAAGGCCCGCGAGGCGCAGATCCTGGCCGAAAAGGAGCAGGCCGCCAAAGCCGAGGCCGAAGCCCGCGCCCGCGCCGAAGCCGAGGCCCGCGGGCGGATCGAGGCGGAAAAAAAGGCCAAGGAAGCGGAGTTGCGCGCCAAGGATGCCGAGGCCCGCGCCAAAGAAGCCGAGGCCCGCGCCCGCCAGGTGCCGGTGGGGCCGGCGCCAACGCCGCGCGCCAGCAACCCGCCGGCCGCGGACAAGACCCCGCCCGTAGCCACCGCGCCGCAGCCCAAGCCGCAGCCGGATCCGCTGCCGCCAGAGCCGACCAGCAAGAGCCTTTTGGGCGGCGTGGTGCTCGCGGCCCTGGGCGGTGCCAGCTTGCAGCAAGCCGCGCCCGACGCGCGCGCCAAGCCGGACTTGAGTTTTGGTGTGGGCGCCTGGGGTTGGATGTCGTGGGGCGCCAAAGGCGCCGCGCCGTGGTGGGCGGCGGTGTGCGAGGCGGGCTGGGAGGGCTACTCGGGCTTCTCGGTCAGCGGCACCGCGGCAACGCCGACCGGGCTGGTGGCGGGCGGCGGGATCGCGCTGCCCCGGCTGGCGGGCCTGATGGTGACGGTCAAGCGCCACCAGGTGCAGTTGGCCAACGGCAAGCCCGATTTCGGCTACACCACCTTGGGCGTCCGGGTGGTGGTGGCGCCCAAGACCACCGTGGTCGCCCTGGGTTTCGAGGGTCTGGTCGCCTCGGATCGCTCCGACGTGGACCTGAAAGCCACCGACGAGTTTGGCTACGGCCCCGTCGGCCGGCTGACCCTGGAATTCGGCTTCAATATCGCCAACGCACCCCTTTCGAAGTAGCGCCGCTGGGGCCTTGCCGCCCCGATCCGGGCGCGCCGCGCCGCCAGCCGTTGCTGCAGGTGGGCGATTGGGCTAGATTGCAGAGCAGACGCCGTCGCGTCGTGTGGAGTGCCTATGCCCGCCCAAAGTCGACTCGGCGACAAGTCGCAGGTACCGGCCGACGCCCACGGCTGCCCGGCTTGCCCACACCCCTGCATCGGCCCGGCGGTCGCCGGCTCGCCCAACGTCAACGTGAACAGCCGCGCGGCACTGCGCGTCGGCGATCCCGGCGTGCACGCCGCTTGCTGTGGTCCCAACACGTGGACCGCGGCAGCGGGCTCGGGCACCGTCTTCATCAACAAGAAGGCGGCGCACCGCCTGGGCGACGCGGACACGCACTGCGGCGGCAGCGGCAAGATGGTCGAAGGCTCGGGCGACGTCATCACCGGCGGCTGAGGCCGCGATCCGCGCCACGAAACCGCTCGTCACCGCCGGCCGCTCGGCTCGGCAGCGAAACCTCAACACGAATCGGGTCGTTGGGATCGAGCGATTGGCGCGCTCTGCGCAGACACTCGCAGCTAGCGCGCACGGGGCCACGGCGGCGTAGCGGGACACCCAGACAATTGACTGGAATTTAGAAGGGCTTGCGGAACTGTAGGCCGAACGGCGACAGGCTGGTGACGCGCACCGTACTGCCGGCGATTTCCAGGGTGGTGAACTGCCGGGTCAGGGCGGCCACGTCGATCTGGGGCGCGATGACCGCCTGGCCGGGCTCGGCGTTGCCGATGAGGCTGGCCGAGCGCACGCACAGGTCGCAGCGCACGTCGCGGCCCGAGACGCGGGCGGCGTGGCGATCGAGCCAGTCTTTGTTGCTGTAGGTGAGCGGACTGCCGCCGTCTTCGCCACCGGCGAGCGCCGCCACGATGCCGACGTGCGACACCACGGAACCCGCCTCGTGCTGGGTGGTTGGGGCTTGGGCGCGGTGGCGCCGATGGCCGTGTGGGCGCGCCCAAGCCGCCGAAGCGAGCAAGGTGCCGGCGAGCGCGCTCAACGCGAGCAACGTCAACGGCAGCCGGGACCGCCGCAGCGGTCGCGCAGGACATGGAACACGGTCGGACTGGGCTATCCTCACGGGCACCTCAACATCTCTTTCCACACTACAAATCCGTGACGCGATTTGCAAGCACAAAGATCATGAAGAGATGTGGCGGGTCGTGGGCGCCGCGCCTTTGCCCGCTCGCAGCCACAGTGGCACAATGGGGCTGCGGCTCCCTGCCGATGCGAGCGCCCCATGGCCAACGAGACTCCGCCGTTCGTCAGCGGGACCCCGCTGCAACCCCACGTACTGCAAGGCCCTCTGCTGGGTCTGGCCGGCCGCGATGCGCCCCTGCCGGCCCGCCAGCGCGTGGCCCGCGCCGCCCTGCCCGCCCCGCCAGACGTGCTGGTGCCGGCGCTGCTGTTCCTGACCCAGGATCCCGAGATTGAAATTCGCAAGCTGGCCAAGGAATCGCTGGCGTCGATGCCGATCGAAGTGCTGGGACCCGTGCTGGCGGCGATGAAGGAACCGGCGCTGTTCGATACCGCCGCCCGCGCGCTGATACGGGTTCCCAAGGCCGCGCGGGCAATCGCCCTGAACGCCGGTTGCGCCGACGACACGCTGCGCTGGATGGCGAGCGCCGCCGACCCGGACACGGTGCAGGCGATTGGCCGCAACCACGTGCGCGCCCTGCGCTATCCGGCCATCATCGAGGCGATCTACCTGAACCCGCTGGCGCCGCAGAGCTTGGTGCAGGACCTGTTCGATCTGGCGGTGCGCGCCGGCGTCAACCTGGACCATGTGCCCGGGTTCCGCGAAGCCAAGGCGATGCTGGTGGGCGAGGAGCCCGCCGACGAGGAAAAGGGCCTGTCGGACGCGGAGTTTGCCTCGGCGATGCTGATGGCGATGGGCCAAGGCGAGCGCGCCATCCACCACGCCGAGAATACCGACGGCACCGCGACGACCGAGCGCGAGACCGGCAGCCTGGCCGCGCTGCTGTCGCGCATGAGCGTGGCGCAGAAGATCCGCATCGCCATGGTGGGCGACGCCGCGACGCGCAAGCTGCTGATCCGCGACCCGAAGAAGATGGTGGCGTTTGCCGTGCTGAAGTCGCCGCGCTTGACCGAAGGCGAGATCACCGCGTTTGCCTCGAACAAGGCGCTGAGCGAAGACATCCTGGCGAGCATTGCCCGCAACCGCCAGTGGACCAAGGACTATGCCACCCGCAAGGCGCTGGTGTTCATCCCCAAGACGCCGCTGTCGCTGAGCATGCAGTTCCTGCGCACCCTTAGCCAGAAGGACATGAAGGACTGCTCGGGCTCGCGCGACGTGAACCCCACCGTGGCGCGCACCGCCAAGCGGATCCTGACCGAAGCCAACGAGAAGAAAGGGTAGTCGACTACTTGGCTGCCGCGACCGGCTTGCCGTCGCTGTCGAGCGCCTGCGCGGTCTGGCCCTTCAGCGGCCCTTCGGCCAGCAGCGCCTGCACTTGCGGGCCGATCGCCTTGAGGTCGCCGACAATCAGCACCACCAGGTGGTCGTAGTCCAGGTGCGCCGCTGCGGCCTTCTGCACTGCACCGAGGTCGACCGCCTGCAGCCGCGCCACATGGCCGTCGTACCAGTCTAGCGGCAGCCCGTAGTACGCCAAGCCCTGGAAGGTGCTGGCGATCGAGCGGCCGGTCGACCAGCGCGCCGGCAGCGACAGGATCGACCCCTCTTTTTCGCGGGCCAGCTCGTCGGCGGTCGCCGGAGCAGCGCGCAGCGTGGCGATCTCGCTCAGCATCTCGCGGACCGACGGCCCGCTGGCGTCGGCGCGAACCGAGGCCGACAAGCTGAGCAGGCTGCCGCCGCGCCGGTATTGATAGCCGCCACCGGCGCCGTAGGCCCAGCCGTGCTTCTCGCGCAAGTTCATGTTGATACGGCTGGAAAAGCCCGAGCCGAGCACGCCCATCATCAGCTGGGTCGCCTCGTAGTCGGCGGCCGAGCGCTCGGGCCCCTGGCCCAGTACCTGCACCACGGTCTGCTCGGCGCCGGGCACGTCGACGGTGAACACCCGGCCCGCGGGCGGCTGCGGGGCGCCGATCGGCGCGAGCTGGGCAGCCGGGGTCTTCCACTCGGCAAACCGCGCC
Source organism: Deltaproteobacteria bacterium (assembly GCA_016218865.1). Classification (GTDB taxonomy): domain Bacteria; phylum Myxococcota_A; class UBA9042; order UBA9042; family UBA9042; genus SXRM01. The sequence continues at coordinate 31,578 of JACRCU010000484.1, forward strand.
TGCCACGCCTTGGCCAGCGCCGCGCGGGTCACGTCGCCGACTACGTAAAGGCGCGCGCCCTCTGGCGAAAGCGCGGCGGCGTGCTGCTGACAGCCGGCCACGTCCAGGGCCGCCAGGCTCGCCTCGGTGCTCAGGCGCCCCCAGGCCTGCGGGCCAAACGCCACGGGACCGACCACCCGCTGGGCCACCGCGGCCGGGTTGCCGCGCGCCTGCATCAGCGACGCCTTGCGGCGGGCGACGATGCGCGCCAGCTCGTCGGCCCTGAGCCCAGGGCGCAGCAAGCTGTCGGCCAGTAAATCGAGCGCCGGAGCCAGGTTGCGCGACAGGACCGCCAGTTGCAGCCCCTGCTGGTCCACACCGCTCCAAGCGTCGATGCTGGCGGCCAGATCGGCCTGGGCCTCGGCGAATTGCACTTTGTCCAGCTTGGCGGTGCCGGAGCCGAGCAGCTGCATGCAGGCGCTGGCCTGGCCTTCGCGACCGGGCGGATCCCAGGCGGAGCCACCTGCGAGCACCAATTCCATCGACACGGTCGGCAGTTCGTGGCGCTCGACCAGCACGACCTCGACGGGCCCGGCGCGGAACACTTGCGGCTTGGGCGTGGCCACCGCCTTGGCGGGTCCAGGCACCGGTGCCGTGGCGCGCCACGCCTCGGGGTCGGCGGCGGCCTCGGCGGCCCAGCCCTGGGGAACGGCACTGCTGGCCACGAGCGCCGCCAGCCCAAAAGCGACAGAACTTGTCGCGCACCTGCGGAACTGCATCATCGCCCACCCCCTTGACCCGGCGTCGCCGCCTTGGCGGGCACCGAAAAGACGGCTGCGCGCCGGTCTGGCATCAAGGTGCTGGCGACCGCGGCGGCAATCGACTGCGGCGTGGCACCGCGGTAGCGCTGCAGATCCTGGGCCAGCGCATCGGTCTTGCCCAAGTAGTGCTGGTAGGCCTGCAGCACTTCGCAGCGGTTCATCAGCCCTTCCAAGCCCCACACGAAGGCGCTCTCTACGTCGAGCACGGCCCGGTTGCGCTCGGCGGCGCTCGGCGGCTCCTTGGCCAGCCGCGCCAGCTCCTCGTCGATGACCTTCAGCACCGCGTCGCGCGAGGCGCCCGGCTTCAGGTCGACGATCACGTGGAACACCGACGACAGTTGCTGGCTGCCCTGGTAGACCGCCACGCTCTGGGCGCTCTGGTCCTGGTGCACCAAGCGCTTGTACAGACGCCCAGTTCCGCCGTGCCCCAGGATGTGCGCCGCCAGATCCAGGTCGGCATCGCCCGGCTTGTACATCGCCGGCGAGTGCCACGCCAGGTGGATGCGCTCCAGGCGCGCCAGCGGGTCGCTCACGGTCTGCTCTTGCGCCGCGCTGAGTTGCGGGGTGGCGACCGGCCGATGCTGCGGCGCGGGCGCCTTGGGCAGCGTGCCGAACCACTTGTTCAGCGCAGCCTTGGCTTGCTTGGGGTCGAAGTCGCCGGCCAGGCACAGGGTGGCATTGCTGGGCACGTACCACTGCTTGAAGAACGACTGCACGTCGTCCACGCTCGCGGCTTGCAGGTCTTCGTGGCGGCCAATCGTCATGTAGCGATAGGGATGCCCTTCGGGGTAGAGCATCTGCGAAATGGCAAAGCGTTCCTTGCCATACGGCACGTTGTCGTAGCGCTGGCGCCGCTCGTTGCGCACCACTTCGCGCTGATTGTCCAGCGACTTCTGGTTGAGCGTGTCCAGCAGCCAACCCATGCGGTCCGACTCGAGCCGCAGCGCCGTCTCCAGATGGTGGCTGGGCACCTGCTCGAAGTAGTTGGTGCGGTCGGTGTTGGTGGTGCCGTTGATCTGGCTGGCGCCGGCCTTCTTCAGGATCTCGAAGTGCACGTCTTCGCCGATGTGCTTGGCGCCCTGGAACATCATGTGCTCGAACAGGTGCGCAAATCCGGACTTGCCCGGCACCTCGTCGCCCGAGCCCACGTGGTACCACACGTCGACCGCCACCAACGGCACGCTGCGGTCGGGCACGAGCACCACCTGCAGCCCCGAGGGCAAGGTGAAGACTTCGTGCTTGATTTTGGGCGTGTCGTCGGCCGCCGCCGCGCTGGCCCACAGGACTACAGGGGCCAGCAAAGCCCACACTCTCGTTCTCATCGCCGCCTCGGTCGTCGGTTGGGTCGCGGGTCCGCGCCCAGTGTGGCGCAGAACAGGGCTACAAGGAAGCAGCCCGCCGCGACATTCCCGCGGAACCGGCGCGACCGCCGATACCGGTTGCGACAGGGCGGCGATGTGGGCAGGATGGAGCGACCCGGCGCCGGTGCGAGCGGGCCAAGGATGCCAATGCGCAAGCTCGTTTGGATGGTGCTGGTGCCGGCCCTGGGCACGCTGTGGGCGGCGCCGCTGCTGGCCATGACGCTGGCGGTCAGCTACTTCGACAACCGCTCGGGCCAGGATCAGTGGCAGCCGCTGAGCAAGGGCCTGGCCGACATGCTGATCACCGACCTGGCCGAGACGGACGGCGTCACGGTGGTCGAGCGCGAGCGCCTGCAAGCGGTGCTGGGCGAGATCCAGCTGGGCAAGGGCAAATTCATCGACCCGGCCACGGCGCAGAAGCTGGGCAAGGGCCTGGGGGCGACCCATGTGATGACGGGCAGTTACCAGCTGTCCGGCAACAAAGTGCGCATCGACGCCCGCGCCATCGAGGTCGCGACCGGCGCCGTGCGCGTGACGGCGGAGCACACCGGTCCGGCCGACGACGTGTTCGCGGTGGAGTCGAAACTGGCCGAAAAGCTGCGCGAAGGCCTGACCCTGAAGCGGCGCGGCGAGGCCAAGAAGCCGACCAAGGTCTCGGCCGACGAGGTGCGCACCTACGGCTTGGGGCTGGAGGCCATCGACGACGGCCACATGGACGAGGCGCGGCGCATCTTGGGCGCCCTGGCCATGCAGCGGCCGGACTTCGCCCAAGTTCAGCGCGGTCTTGAGCAACTCTCCCGACGAATCAAGACGTTGCTTGACCAATCCAAGTACGCGCCCGAAAAGATCGTGGCCCTGGCGGGGCAGATCGAGGCCGGCAAGCTGGATGCCTGCGGCCCGCTGATGAACGAGCTGATGCAGCTGCAGGGGGCGGCGACGCGCGCGGCCGTGACCATCTTGAACCCGGCGAGCGGCGACCGCGCCGAGGTCCAAAAGACGCTGGCGGCGTTCTACGCGGTGACCCTGCTGCTGCTCGACAAGCCACCGCTGAGCCAGCCGATCTGCCCGGGCGCGCAGTCGCCGGCAGCCACGTCGCTGTCGCTGTTCCTGTTCACCATGCACATGCCGGCCAAGCAGGTGATGGACTGCCACCCGCTGATGTTGGCCCAGGCCCCCAACCCCAAGCAGCGCCAGGATCAGTGCGACCGCGTGCTCAAGCGTGTGCCCGACCTCGCCGATGCCCAAGGTCGCGTGCTGGTGGCGGCCGCCGACTACCCGGCGCTGATGGTGCAGCTGGGCCAGGTGATGATCGAGCGCTTCCCCAACTCGGCGTATCTGCAGTCACTTCTGCCGATCGTCCAGAGCTACGTGGAGTTCTTGAAGGTGACGGCCCTGTCCGGCCCGGCGCGGCAGCAGGCCATCGACCGCGGCATCGTCGACAAGGCCCGCCAGCAGGTGGCGCAAGCCACGGCCTATGCCGATATGTACCTGGCCATCCTGCAGATTCCGCAGCAGCCGGCCCTGCGCGCCTCGATCGCTCCCGGCACCGCGCGCTTGACCCTGGGCCTGAGCGAGGGCGACATCACCATGGGCACCGCGCGCATCGAGCTGTCGGTCGACGGCGGCAAGACCTGGCCGCACCGCTGGCCGCTCAAGGGCGAGGCGCCGGGGGCGGCGTCGGCGTCGGTCAAGCTCGCCGTAGCGCCGGGCAGCAAGCTGCTGGTGGGGCTGGCCGAGCGGCTGCGGCGCGACGGCACGCCCGAGTTCGACCACGTCGCCCGCTGGTATCAGACTGCGGTGTGGCTGGGCACCGAGTCGACCGCCGCAACCGTGGGCAACGCCATGTTCCGCCTGGTGGCGCTGGACGACAGCGAGCTGGTGCGCTGCCCGGTTCAGCACGACGCCGAGACCAGCGACCGCACCGAAGGCGCGTGGCTGTTCGCCAAGGCCATGTGCAAGGCGCCGTAAAGCTTAGTGGAGTAAAAGGAACTACACGGCGCGGTCGCCCTTGTTCTCGCGGCCGTCGATGGTCGACAGGACCTTCTCGATCGCCGCGGCGGCCTGGGCGATGTTCTCTTCGTCGCCGCCCAGCCAGATGCGGCCGAAGGCGCCAAAGGTAATCATTTCCAGGACTTTGATATTGGCGGCTTTCTCGGCCTCGTTGGTGGCGAGCAGCGCGTAGCCAGCCGGGTGGACCTCGACCGTCAGCATGGTCTGGCCCTCCAAGATCATGTCGCCGTGGCGCATCCGGTTGATCAGCATGGTGTGATAACCCTGGATACCCGTGATGGTCTGCGAAGTCATCACCCGCGGCTTCATCCGCTCTTGGGCGGTGATGCCGTAGTGGTCGAGCACCGCATCGGCGGCAGCGCGCACCTGACCCTGGTCGGTGTGGTGGACTTCCAGCATGCCAAAGGCGCGCTCGACGATCTGCATGCCCGGAATCACGCTGGTTTGCTTGAGCACCGCGTCGGTCACGTTGTTGATCGACATGCCGGGGGCCACCTCGACCAGCAGCGCCGCCTGGCCTTCCAGGGGCAGGAAGCCGCGGGCGATGGTCGCGACGAAGCTGGCCGTCTGCGGTTGCAGCACGTCGATCAGGGTGAAGGTGCGAAGTTCGATGCCGGCGGCCATGGCGTTCCCCCGCGCAAGTGCGCTGTTGCGGCGTTGTAGTCCAGCGGGCCGGCGAGGTCAAACCGCGGGCGAGTGCAGCCACAACTCCGTTATTAATTCAAGGCTTTGCCTGCACGTCGCGCACCGGCAGCTCCACGTTGTCGATGAGCCGCGTGGCTCCATAGCGCGCCGCCACCAGCGCCCGGCCCGCGACCGAAAAATCGTCCAGCGGTTCCAGGCTTTCGGCCTGCACCAGCCCCACGTACTCGGGCTGGCCACCGCTGGCCGCGATGGTGGCGAGCAGCTCGGCCTGCAACTCGGCCGGTGCGCGCGCGGTAGACGCCACCTGCTGCTGCAAGTGCCAAAGACCCTTCGAGATCGCCAGAGCGTTCGACCGCTGTTCGGCCGACAGGTAGACGTTGCGCGAGCTCATCGCCAAGCCGTCGGGCTCGCGGACGATGGGCGCGCCCAAAATCTCGGCTGGATGGTCCAGGTCGCGACACATCTGCCGGATCACCTGCAGCTGTTGCCAGTCCTTTTGGCCAAAGATGGCCACGTCGGCGCCGGTCTGGTTCAGCAGCTTCAGCACCACTGTGGCCACGCCGCGGAAGTGCCCGGGCCGGCTGGCGCCGCACCAGCGCTGCGAGACCTGCTCCACTTCCACGTGCGTCTGGAACCCGTCCGGATACATCCCTGGCACGTCGGGGTGGTACACGGCGTCGACGCCGCGGGCCTCGCACAGGGCGCAATCGGTGGGGAACTGCCGCGGGTAGCGGCCGAAGTCCTCGTTCGGCCCGAATTGCAGCGGATTGACGAAGATCGTCACCACCACGCGGTCGGCGTGCGGGCGGATCTGGTCCACCAGCTGCAAGTGGCCCTCGTGCAAGGCGCCCATGGTCGGCACCACGCCGATGCGCAGGCCGGCGCGATGCTGTTCGGTGTGCCACTGCCGCAGCGCGTGGGGATTCGTCAGGATTTGCATCGGGTCTCGCAGTGGAGCGGCCTAGGCGGGCTCGGCGCCCGTCGTCCCTAACCGCCAGAGTGCCGCTTGCGCTCGACGGGCGTGGGATCGCGGTAGGCGTGCTCGGGCGCGGGGAAAACGCCGGTCTGCACCTCGCCGCGGTAGCCGCGCAGCGCGTCGCCGATGACCGAACCCAAGTCGGCGTAGCGCTTGAGGAACTTGGGCGTGAAACCGGGGTTCATGCCCAGCAGGTCGTACAGCACCAGGATCTGGCCGTCGCACTCCGCGCCCGCGCCGATGCCGATGGTGGGAATCTCTAGCAGCGCGGTGACTTCCGCGGCCAAGTCGGCGGGGATGGCTTCCAGGACGATGGCGTAGCAGCCGGCCTCTTGCAGATCGCGGGCGGCGTCGAGCAGGCGCTGGCGGGCGGCGTGACCACGGCCCTGGACGCGATGGCCGCCCATGGCGTGCACCGACTGCGGCGTGAGGCCGATGTGGCCCATCACCGGAATGCCCGCGCTGACCAGGGCTTGCACGATCGGCGCCACCTCGCTGCCGCCTTCGAGCTTGACCGCGTGGGCACCGCCCTCGGCCAGCATCCGCCCGGCCGACTGGAGCGCCACGTCGACGTTGCGGTAGCTCATGAACGGCATGTCCGCGACCAGGTGGGCGTGCTGCAGCCCGCGCGCCACCGCCGCCGTGTGGTAGACGATGTGGTCCACGGTTACCGGCAGCGTGGTTTCCTGGCCTTGCACCACGTTGCCCAGCGAGTCGCCCACCAGCACGACTTCGATGCCGGCGGCGTCGACCAGCCGGGCAAAGGTGGCGTCGTAGCAGGTCACGGCCGAGATGCGCTGGCCGCGCTCTTTGCACTCGCGCAGGTGGTGCACACGGATGCGACCAGCGGGAGCGCTATGCGGTTGTTGGGGAGTTTCGATCGCGTACAGGCCGCGGGACACACTTGGATCGCGGGGCACAGTTGGATCGCGGGGCACTGGTGCGTCGGGCCGGTGCCCGGTCGGCGGATTCGTCGTGCTCATCGGGTGGCCTCCTGGGTTTGGTAGACCCCACCATGGGTTCACGGTAAGGGATCGCCGCAGCAAAAGGCAAGCCGGATCGGACCAGCTGGGGATGCCGCCGTCGATTTTGCCGACGCGAGCGACTACAGCGGAATGTTGCCGTGCTTCTTGGGCGGGTTGCTCTGGCGCTTGCCGGCGAGCATGCGCAGACCCTGGATCAGGCGCGGGCGGGTGTCTTCGGGCAGCAGCACCTCGTCGATGTAGCCCAACTCGGCAGCTTTGAAGGGATTCGCAAAGGTGTCGCGGTACTTCTCGGCGTATTCCTTGGCGGCAGCGACCGGGTCCGCGGCCTTGCCCAGCTCGGACTTGTAGACGATGTTGACCGCGCCCTCGGGGCCCATCACGGCGATCTCGGCGGTGGGCCAGGCAAAGTTCAGGTCGGCGCGCACGTGCTTGCTGCCCATCACGTCGAAGGCGCCGCCGTAGGCTTTGCGAGTGATGACGGTCAGTTTCGGCACCGTCGCCTCGGCGTAGGCGTAGAGCAGCTTGGCGCCGTGGCGGATGATGCCGCCGTACTCTTGCGAGATGCCGGGCAGGAAGCCGGGCACGTCGACGAAGGTGACGATCGGGATATTGAAGGCGTCGCAGAAGCGGACGAAGCGGCCGCCCTTGGTCGAGGCGTCGATGTCCAGGCAACCCGCCAGAAACGCAGGCTGATTCGCGACGATACCCACCGACTCGCCGCCCAGGCGGGCAAACCCGACCACGATGTTCTTGGCAAAGTGCTCGTGGACTTCGAACAGCGCGCCGTCGTCGACGATCGCCCGCACCACGTCCTTGATATCGTAGGGCTTGCTGGGATCGTCGGGCACCAGAGTCGCCAGCTTGGCGTCGCGGCGGTCGACCGGGTCCGCGCTCTGGCGCAGCGGCGCTTTTTCCAGATTGTTCTGCGGGATATAGGTGATCAGTTCGCGCACCGTGGCGATCGCCTGCTTCTCGTCGTCGCAGGCCCAGTGGGCCACGCCCGAAGTGGCCGCGTGGCGCATGGCGCCGCCCAGCTCTTCTTGCGAAACCTCTTCGTGCGTCACGGTTTTGATGACGTCCGGCCCGGTGATGAACATGAACGAGGTGTGCTGGGCCATGACGATGAAGTCGGTGATGGCCGGGCTGTAGACGGCGCCGCCGGCGCAGGGCCCCAGGATCAGCGAAATCTGCGGAACCACACCGGAAGCTAAGGTGTTGCGGGTGAAGATGTCGGCGTAGCCGGCCAGGCTGACCACGCCCTCTTGGATGCGCGCGCCGCCCGAGTCGTTCAGGCCGATGACGGGTGCGCCAGTCTTGGTGGCCAGGTCCATGACCTTACAAATCTTTTCGGCAAAGGCGCCCGACAGCGAGCCGCCGAACACGGTGAAGTCCTGGGCGAACACGAACACGGTGCGGCCGTGGACCTGGCCGTAGCCGGTGACCACACCGTCGCCCGGGATCTTCTGCTTGTCCATGCCGAAGTCGGTGCAGCGGTGGGTAACCAGTCGATCCATTTCGACAAACGTGCCGGTGTCCAGCAGCATCGCGATGCGCTCGCGGGCGGTGTTCTTGCCGGCTTGGTGCTGGCGCTCGGCGCGCGCGGGGCCCCCACCGGCCACAGCTGCGGCATTGAGCTGCGCCAAGCGGTCCAGGACTTTTTGGCGGCGGGACAATGGGGAAGGAGTCATGGCCTACCTGCGGGGCGCGCAAAAGAAGCGGGCGCGCCTGTTTAGCCCGGTTGGCCGGCGGATTCAAGCACGCGCCGCGTCCGATCCGCCAGTCTGCGACGGAATAACTCAGCAAATTCGCTCCGTGGAAAATGGCTACCACCCTATGCTAGCCTCCATCCTCGCTTTTTGCGCCGCCATCGCCATTGGGAGACGACATGACCGCCGCCGCCGCACCGAACCAGAAGACCTTCATGGGCCACCCGGTTGGCCTGTTCGTGCTGTTCTTTACCGAGATGTGGGAGCGCTTTTCGTACTACGGCATGCGCGGGCTGCTCAAGCTGTACATGGTCAACTACCTTTTCGTGGGCGTGCGCCAGATCTACCAGGGCAAGGGCTACGACGGCTTGGGCAACCCGGATCAGGTCCTCGGCTGGGGACTGATTCAGAAGTTCTTGCCGGCCAGCGACTTGGCGGGCGCGGCCCAGTGCATCACGGCCAAGACCGCGGCGCTGGTGGCCGGCGATGCCGAAAAGGGCCTGCTGCCGATGGCCGTCGATCTCGCGCACAAGGTCGCCGAGCAGACTTGTGTGGCTGGGCCCAAAGCCTCTGTGATCTACGGCTGGTACACGGGCCTGGTCTACCTGACCCCGCTCCTGGGCGGCTTGCTGGCCGACAAGTACCTGGGCCAGCGCCGCAGCGTGTTCATCGGCGGTGCGGTGATGGCCGCGGGCCAGTTCTTGCTGTTCGGTCAAGAAGATGCCTTCTTCGTGGGCCTGCTGCTGCTGATCTTGGGCAACGGCTTCTTCAAGCCGAACATCTCGACCCAGGTGGGCGCGCTGTACCCGGACGGCGATCCGCGCCGCGACGGCGCCTTCACCATCTTCTACATGGGCATCAACCTGGGCGCATTCCTGTGCAATTTCGTCGCTGGCACCCTGGCGATGCTGTACGGCTGGCGCTACGGCTTTCTGGCGTCGGGCATCGGCATGCTGATCGGCCTGGCGGTGCAGTTCTTTGGCGGCCGCTATCTGGCGCCGGACACGTTGGCGCAGCGCAAGCAAGCGGCCCTGGACAACCCCGGCGCGCAAAACAAGCAGGCCGAGCACCACCCGCTGAGCAAAGAGGAGTGGAAGCGCGTGTGGGCGCTGGTCGCGCTGTGCCTGCTGAACGTGATCTTCTGGGCGGTATACGAGCAGCAGGGCAACACGATGCAGACCTGGGCCGACGAGCAGACCATCTGGCCGACCTGGGCCAGCTCGACCTGGTTCCAGAGCATCAATCCGTTCTTCATCTTCCTGCTCGCGCCGGTGCTGGACATCGTCTGGCGCAACCAGGCCGCCAAGGGCAAAGAGCCGTCGAGCGTGACCAAGATGGTCATCGGCTGCTTCGTGCTGGGCCTGTCGTTCATCGTGATGATCGCCGGCGCCAGCGCCATCGGCGACGGCAAGGGCAGCCCGCTGTGGCTGGTGGCCTGCACGCTCATGCTGACCATCGGCGAGCTCTACCTGTCGCCGATCGGCCTGTCGCTGGTCACCAAGGTCAGCCCCACCCGCATCGTGAGCATGATGATGGGCATGTGGTTCATGTCGAGCTTCTTCGGCAACATCCTGTCGGGCTACATCGGCCAGCTCTACACCTCGATGAGCAAGCAAGGCTTCTTCTTCGTGCTCATGGTGTTGGGCATCACCGCCGGCCTGATGATGTGGGCGTTCAACAAGCCCCTGAAGCGCGCGATGGGCACGCACGATCCGTCGTAGCCGCAGCAACCCAGGGCGCTGCGTGACGATTCAGTAAAGCTGCAGGCTCGGCCCGCAGGCGCGGTTGAATACCAGCCCGATTGGGGTAGTCTTGCGCGTTGGCCCGCGGCCTGCCCACGGCCACCCCATCCCCCTTGCCAACGGACACGGAACGATGACGAACACCTGGAGTAACTGGATTTTCAACGGCTTGCTGATTGTCGGCTTGGCGGTGCCCGCGCTGGCGCCCGCCGACGAGGCCAAGGAGGACCCGGGCCGGCCGCGCCTGCTGGTGGTGCCGCCGGCGCCGATCGGCGACGTGTCCCTGGTGCAGATCAAGCGCATCGGCAAGGGTCTGGCCGACCAGCTCAAGACCTCGTCGGTCTTCGACGTGGTCACCGACAAGGACAAGGTTGCGCAGAAGACCGACGGCAAGAAGAACGCGCCCAAGGCCAGCGCCGCGAGCAAGCGCATCGACGCCGCCGACGCGGTGCGCCAAGAGGGCATGAACCTGCAGGCAGAGGGCAAGTACAAGGAAGCGCTGGATAAATTTGGCGACGCCGTGGGCCTGTACGAGCGGGCATATCTGGAACTGGTCGACTACGGCAACCTGGCATCGTCGTACACCGGCGCGGGCGTGTCGGCCTTCTATGCCGGCCGGCCGTCGGCCGAGGTGGCGCACTGGTTCGAGCTGGGCATCGCCATCCTGCCCACCCTGGTCATCGATCGGCGCAAGCAAGACAAGGCCCTGCTGGAGCTGTTCGACAAGACCCACGAGCAGATGGACAAGCTGCCCAAGCTGAACGTGGTCATCGACGGTCCCACCACCGACGGCGTGGAAGCGTACGTCGACGGCGTCAAGATCGGCCCGCTGCCGGCCAAGGCGACCGGGCTCATCCCCGGCGTGCACTACGCGCAGATTCACGGCGAGGGCTTTGTGCCCTGGGGCACGGTGGTGCACCTGCGCGGCAAGGACAGCAAGGTGACCGCCAAGGTCGCGGCCATCAAGGTCGAAGAGAAGAAGGTCGAGGCACCGGTCACGGTGGACGTGCTGGCAGACTGTGCGCGCTTCGGCGGCTTCCACCTGCCGGTGTGCAAGGGCCCGGCGCCCAAGCTGGCGCGGCAGGTCGGTGCGAATTTCTTCGTGTTCTCGGCGATCAAGCTGGACCGCTTCAACCGGCCGACCGTGCACGCCTTCGTCATGGAAACCGGTGACTTGCTGACGATCTCGGTCAAGCCGCAGGAGCTGGCGGCCGACCTGGGCGACCTGAACAAGAAGATGGCCGAGCTGGAGGCCGACGTGAGCAAGGCGGTCGAGAGCTTCCCCAAGGCCCGGGCGCTGCAGAAAGTGCCGGCGGTGTGGTCCGCCAAGTGAGCTTCCGTCCTGTCGTTTTTGCGCTGGCGGCGCTGCTGGTCGCGGCCTGCAGCAGCCCCGCTGCGCCCAGTACCGGGACCACCGTCGCCAAGGACGCCGGCGTCGACACCAACGAAGTGGACACGGCCACAGCCGACACCGGCAAGGTCGACCCCTGCCCAGGGGGCGAGGGCTGTCCGTGCGAGGACGACGCCGGCTGCGACGACCAAGACCCTTGCACCATCCGGGGTACCTGCGTCGACGGAGCCTGTACCGCGCCGACCGCCAAGCCCTGCGACGACGGCAACCAGTGCACCGAGGACTTCTGCAAGCCCGGCGGCGCCTGCGGCAGCAAGCCCAGCACCAGCTGGTGCAGCGACGGCAACCCCTGCACGGTGGGCGACACGTGCAAGAGCGGAAGCTGCACCTCGGGCGCGGCCAAGGACTGTGGCGACGGCAACCCGTGCACCGACGACAGCTGTGTAGCGGGTCAGGGCTGCCAGTACGCGGCGAACAGCGGCGAGTGCCTTGCGGAAAATGCTTGCTCGGAGACCAGTTACTGCTCGCTCGGCGAATGCGAGCAGGGCAAGGCCAAGCCCTGCGACGACGACAACCCCTGCACCTGGAACAGCTGCGACCCCGAAACCGGCTGCCTGTACGTGGGCATCCCCGGCGCGGCCACCTGCACCGACGGCGAGCTGATCGCCGGTCGCTGCTGGAAGGCCATGAAACAAGACACGACCTGGGTCAAGGCCCGCGAGGCCTGCCACGCCTGGGGCGGCGAGCTCGCCAGCATGCGCAACCTGGCCGACAACAGCGCCGTGCGCAAAGTCGCCGACCAGGCTTGCGGGCAAGTGCCGGCTTTCTTTGGCCTCAACGACATCGCCATCGAGGGCAAGTACCGGTGGATCGACAGTGAAAGCAGCAATTACAGCAACTTCCACAGCGGCGAACCCAACAACGTCGGCAACGAAGATGTGTTCGAGATCTACGTCGACGGCACCTGGAACGACCTGCCCGAAGGCGCCACCCTGGCCTGCGCCGTGTGCAGCCGCTGGGCCAGCTATCCGTGCGACGACGGCGAACCCTGTACGGCGCCTACGGTCTGCGAAAGCGGCTCGTGCCTGCCCGCCACGGTGACACCCAGCTGCGACGACGGCAATCCGTGCACGCTGGACGGCTGCGCCGTGGGCCTGGGCTGCGGCAACACCCCCAGCGACGACGGCAGCGCCTGCGGCGAATCCGGAGCCTGCCTGGGCGGTTACTGCGTGCTCCCCGCCGCCGACACCACCCCCACCAGCTGCGCCGAGCTGCCCAAAGACGCCACGAGCGGCGTGTACTGGCTGGACCTGGACGGCCCGGGCGAGGCCACACCGACCCAAGTCTACTGCGACATGCAAAGCGACGGCGGCGGCTGGGCTTTGGTGCTGGAGGTCGACGGCGGCGCGGACGACAGCGCCTACGACAGCCCGGTCTGGGTCGGCACCTCGCCGGACACAACCGCGCCGCCGTGGCCCGCCAAGATGACCGCGCGCCTCAAGGGTTACGCGGTCACGCCGCTCACGGACATCCGGCTCGTCTTCGTGGTCGACGGCGCGGCCCGCAGCATGGTCATCGCGGGCGGCCCCATGCCACCGGGCAGCAAGGGCCCCACTCTGCACCAACTGCTCACAGGCCCAAAAATCAGCACGGGCCTGAGTGTTTTGGACTGGGAGGCCCTGCTGCCCAAGGGCTCGCTGCAGGGGAACTGCCTCACTCAGGGCTTCCAGGTCGCGGCGAGCGGCGTCAAGCTGCGCCTGGGCATCTTTGGCAACAACGAGAAGGACTGCGACAGCGTCGACTCGTGGATCGGCATCGGCAGCTCGGGCGGGCCGTGTGGCGTGGGCGGCACGCTGGGCGCTGGCAACGTGGCCTGCTATGGCGCGGACCACGGCCCGGCCAAGGTGGCGGCGATGGTGTATGTGTATGTAAGGTAGTCACGTTTGCGTGGCCAGCGCTATTGTCCGTGGCGCCACGTGGCAGACACCGTGACATCGCGACACCTGTCGACGCGGCTCACTTGCAGGCAGGGCAGAGCCCGCCGGGCGCCACCTGGTGGAACTGTGAGCACCTGCGCTCGAGTTGTGCTGCGAATTCGGGCAACTGGGAACTTCGATGCCTCAGCGCTGACCCGATCTACCACTTGAGAATTCAGGACCGACTCGGAATTGGGGACTTGGCACGGCGCTTGCTACGGATACCAAGCAGCAGGCCGGCGTTCAGGAGCGCGCACCGTAGCCCGCCGAGGAGGTCCATATGCTCACGGTCCGCTCATTCGTTTCGACACACAGCCTCAACTGCGCCGCGTTGATCGTCATCACCGGGCTGCTGCTCGCGGCAACCGGTGCGGCCGACGAGAAAGCAGCCCGCAGCGGCCACCGGACATTTACCCTTAAAGACCAACCGGTTCGATCGCAAGCCGGGCCGCAGGTCAGCCCGCTGCCGGAGCAGGCGATCACCGCCAAGCCCGACAAGCCGTCGGTGACCTACATCCTCAGCCGCACGCCGCCCGTCTGGGAATGCAGTCCGGCGACCCCCAACTTTCTGCCGCGCATCCTGGTCAATGCTCGCTCGGGTCGCCTGTAGCCGCAGGCCCGCGCCAATGTGCAGCTACTCCTGCGCCCGCCACGCCGCAAGCTCCTCCTGCGAAACACCGAAGGACTCAATCCAGCGGTAGATTTGCTTGCGATCGCGGCCAATGGCGCGCGCTGCCGCCCCCAAATTGCCGCGATGGGCCGCAAGAAGCTGCCGGAACTCGGCGGCTGAGTCCGGTGGCCGGGTCACGCCGTCGCCCGCCGCACTGGACTGCGGGCCGGGCGTGGTGCGTGCATCGACCGACTCTGTCAGGTAGAGCGGCAGAGCCGCAATTGTCGCGGGGACCTGGGTTGCGGACAGCCCGTACATCACACGGACGACTTCGCGCATGTTGTCAGGCCAGTCGTGACGGGCAAGCAGTTCGACCACATCGGGCGACCAGCGAGATGCCCAACTGGGCGCCGCAGGCGCTGGAAGTGCCGCCTGGCAAAGTGCCATCAGGTCCGCGCGTCGTTGGCGGAGCGGGGGGACGACCACTTCGTGGGCGCGAAGGCGCGCCAAGAGATCCTGGCGAAACTGGCCCAGGCCAACCCGCGCCCCCAGGTCGGCGTTGGTGGTCGCGACGAATTTGACATCGACGCCGTGGTCCATGTGCCCGCCCACCGGGCGGATCACCGTCGATTCCAGCACCCGTAGTAGCTTGACCTGCAATGCCAGCGGCAGATCGCCGATCTCGTCCAGCACCAGCGTGCCCCCGTCGGCTTCACGGATGCGCCCAGGCCGGGCTTCCACCGCGCCCGAGAAAGCGCCCCGCACGTGCCCGAACAGCTCGGACTCGAACAGCGCTTCGGGAATGGCCGTTACGTTGACATAGACCAGCTTGCCATGACGCCCGCTCAGCGCGTGGACTTCGGCCGCGGCAGCTTCCTTGCCGACGCCCGTTTCGCCAGTGATCAAGACGGGCCGCGAGTCCTTGGCAGCCGCCGCCAGGCCCGCACGCATGGACCGAGCTGCCGCCGTCGTGCCGGGCGCGGCGCGGGTGGCCTTGTCGAACGCGGGGTGAACTCCTGGGTCCAGCTCGGCCACGCAGACGCACCCGCCAAAACGGAGTACGGCGCCGGATTCGACGCTTGTCTTGCCCGTGACGGGCGCGCCGTCGACCCAAGTGCCGTTGCGGCTGCCCAGGTCGGTCACGTCGAGCACATCGCCCGCGGGCAGCAAGCCGACGTGGCTGCGCGACAGCGTCGCATCGGCGACGGCCAGCAGGTGCCGCGGGGTAGCATCGGGAGCCGGCTCGCGGCCAACAACGGTGGTCATGGGCGGCAAGGTCGTGGCCACGCCGACCAGACGCGGATCCAATGCGGTCAGGAAGTGCAGGCGCCAGCGCGGGGTGTGGAGTGGTGGTCCGGCCGAGGCGAAGCGCGGCGCGGTCTGGGTGGTGGTGGCGCACATGCTTTCCTCACCGGCGCGTTGGACGCGGGCGAGGGTAGCACGGCGGCGGCGGCGGGGAAATCGACGCTGTTTTGGTACGGAGTGTCAGGGACTTGGCTGATCATGGCCGCCGGCGGCGGTGATCAGTTCGGGATGTGGACGCAGCCCTTGGCCGGGTCGCAGAGATCGAGGGTGGTCGGGTCGCCGTCGTTGCAGCTGTCGGGGGTCAGGCCGGCGCAGGCTGTGCAGGTGGCGTTGCCCCAGGGGTCGAGGCGGGCCAACATGCCCTTGCCTTTGGCCTCTTCAATGCCGGCCAAGACGATGGCGCCATTCGGGAGTTCTGCCGCGCCATTGACGCGCGAGTTGCCAATCGCAGGGTAGCCGGCGAGCGAACGCGACCAGAGCGGAAGTCCCTCAATTGTCGTCTTGATTACCAGCCCGTGAGCGTTTCCACCAACAACGTCATAGCCTGCGAGCAACACGCTGCCGTCACTAAGTAGGGTGCCACGGTTGTAGCTCAGCAGGGTCGAGGTGCCAATCTGCTTCTCCCATTGTACGACGCCGCCGCTGTTGAGGCGAATGAGTATGAATTTCGACTCCTTGTTCCCAAAATTCGCGGTTCGGGTTCCCGCCACAAGCCAGCCGCTGCCGTCCTTCCCCGGCCACACCGATGCCGCCGCGCTGGCTCCTAGGCCTGGATATGTTTGCGAGAAGATGACGGTCCCGTCCGGCTTGGTGGCCACAACCAATGCAACATCGATTCCGTTGTTGGCGGCCTGGCTGCGACGAAAACCCGCCATTGCCCGGTTGCCGGATCCATCAAGACCGATACCCTGGAACTGATCGCTCCAGTCGGCCTCCGCGTAAACGAAGTAGCTCGGTACCCCGGCGGGACTGACTCCAACGACCCAGCCAGAGTACAATCCTGAGGTGATATTGTTTGGCGTGAATCCGGCGAGCCAGGCCGTGCCGTCCGGGGCAATGGCGACATCGTTGGCACCGTCTTGGCCTGCCTTTCCTAAGCTGAGGTCGAAGGAGGTTGGCTGTCCGACCACAAGTGGCATTCGGACAACTCTGGCGTTGCTGCCGTTTGCACCATCCTGGCGCGAGCCCACAGCAATGATGCTGTCCGAGTTTGTTTCGATGGCGGTAAGGTAGTCGGCTTCCGGCAAGGCAATCGATCGCGGATAACCGCTCATCTCCTTCCCGTCGGCACCGAACGCATGAATTTCGCTGTCGTAAGAGTCAGCTGGTTTGCCCGTGGCCACAACCCCTGCTGCGACGACAACACCGCTTGGAGACAGCGCAACGTCGGCCAATGTCTGGACGGTCCCTGGAACCAAGGCCACGCCGAAGGCTTCCGAGGCTCCGGCGCAGGTTCCGCCTGCGCAGATGTCGCCAGCCGTGCACGCATCGCCATCGTCGCACGGAGCCTTGTCCACCAGCGCAACGTGAGAGCACCCAGCCTTTCCGTCACAGCCGTCGGCCGTGCACGGCTCGCCGTCGTCGCACGCTGCGGGCAACTTTTCCGCACAGCTTCCTGCATCAGCGCACGCCGTGTGGCCAAACGCGTCGGCACGGATGGCCCAACCACTGCTGGCCGCGCCTTTGCTAGCAGTGCTACCTACCGCAAGCAGGCCGATTCCTGCGGGTGTGGGCGCCACGTCCCAGAGGACATTGGGGCCGGACGCCGATCCAAGTACGGACGCCCAAAGTGCATTGCCCTGATGGTCGAGGACGGCCGCCACGGAACTGCCCTGGTCGGGAGCCTGTTTGTCAGCCCCAACAAGGACCAGCTTGTCGGTGTCGAAGGCGGCAATTCGGCCGTAGCTTGCGGTGAGCGGCAATTTGGGTTCACTGGCCCACATGAGATTGCCGTACAGGTCGCAGCGGGCGAGCCAGACAGTGCCACTCGGGAGGGATCCGGAAGCGCCGCCCGCCATGAAGTATCCACCAGGCACCGCTACGACGCTCATTGCGACAACCCCTGATCCGAAATACCGGCGTTTCCAAAGGGTTTCGCCGGTTTCCGTCACCATTGCCGCCCACGGATCGGGGTCCGCAGTCGACGATCCATCGCGGCCCACCAGCAAGTACTTGGTCGTATCGCCCTGCACTTCCAGCATTGCTTCAGCTTCAGTACCTTGTCCGCTTCCAAGGTAGATGTTTGGCTTTACGCCGCCGAGGTTGTCAACAATCCCAAACCAGGCGTGGTCAACGGACTTCACTTCGGCTGGCTGCGTGGTGCCGCAATAGGCGACGCCGCCATCACTGCGCGCAACGACCGCCGCAATCGACTCGTCGTTGGCACCTGGATACGAGACCTGGACCGGCCCCAGCGATGCCACCGCCTCCCCCCAGGTAATCTTCGCCACTAGACCCTTGTCTGTACCCTGCGCGGTCCTGCTCCCGCCGACAACAACAGTTTCGCCGCCGACGTCGAGTGCAGATGCGCCTTCGTAGTCGATACCGGCGAGATTGGGCTGCCACTTGACCGCTCCCGCATCGTCCATCCCGACGACCCACAGATCGGCACCGCCAGTACCTGCCCTGGCACCAACAGCCACGGCGCGACGACTGTCGAGCCACTTCGTGCGCTTGAGGAACCCACCGCCTAATGCGGGAAACGTGGTCTCGAAGAGGCTGGGCGCACCGGCCTGGCACTTGCCCGACAGGCAGTTCCCATCCGTCGTGCACGGCTTGCCATCGTCGCAAGCACTGCCATCCGCAAGGTTGCTGTGCTTGCAGCCGGTCTTGTCGTCGCAGGTGTCCGCAGTACATGGCAGGCCGTCGTCGCAATCTGCCAATGACTTCCCGTCGCAAACCCCAAGCTTGCCACAGTCAGTGTTGCCAAGATCGTTGACGCGAAGGGCAAGACCGATTCCTTTGTTGCCGTCGCTGCCGGCCACCACGACCCCACCGCTTGGCAAGGCGACAACTACATAGCCTAGCTGAGCGCCGGCGCCGCCGAACTCACTGTGCCACAGCTCTGCGCCAAGCCCGTTGATCTTCGCAAACCACAGCTGTGCCTCGCCGCTTGCGGTGCCCGCAAAAGTGTACCCTGCCAGCATGAACGAGTCATCGGACAGTGTCGCGAATGCACCCGGCAAGACCGACTGAGTCACTGGCAGCTTCTTGTCCCATACCACGCCACCCGTAGAATCGAAGCGAACCAGCCACGGCTGATAGTCCGTCTGAAGGCCGGAGCTGTGCCGCAGACCCAGAGCCAGCAGGCCGCCGTCGCTGGCCGCGATCGCCGCAACGAAGCCCTGGTCCTTGCCGTCTTCGTAGAAGTACTTCCGTGGCCCCTGCGCCTTGAGATTGGTATCGATGCGCTGCAGATAGCCGCCACCGTGATTTCCTGCACCAGAATGGCCCAACAAGCAGAACTGGCTGCCGCAGGGTGCGATGGCGTTGACGTCCGTGGGATAGGCGTTGGGAAAGTACCGCGCGCTTCCGAGTTGGATGATGCCGCTGGCGCTGACGTTGATGTCCGCGATGGTAGCGTCAGGGTGGGCACCACCGCTGGGAAGGGTGCTGGCGCCGCCGACGAGCCACGTACCGTTGGCGAACGCGTGAACGGTATTGAACACCATCGTCGTGCCAGGCGTGCCGAGGAACTTCTGGTCGATGAGTTCGCCTTCGGCGTCGATCGTGACCGCCCAGCCGCGGACGTCGGTCGGGTAGCCCTTGACAGAGCTTTGGCCGACCGCCAATGCTCGGCCATCGCCAATATCGACGACGCCGCTGAACAGCGAGTATGCCGTGCCGGCACCGTAGGTCCTCAGCCAGACGATCTTGCCGTCGTCTCGGACCCTGGCCGCCCAGCCGGCGTCCGTCGCCGCGCCCGTGCCCTTGCTGGCCTGGCCGATCACCAGGAATCCGTCCGCATACGCGGCGGTTGCGCCGGCTGCCACCGCGGTCTTGAAGCCCGGTATGGCGAATTCCACAGGCCCGAGCGCGGGTCCGCCCGCAACGCACTTTCCGCCCTTGCAGCTATCCCCGAGCGTGCAAGCACTGCCATCCTGGCAAGCATCGCCATCCGCGACGGCGACGACCACGCAACCCTTGGTCACGTCACAGCTATCCTTGGTGCAATCGTTTCCATCGTCACAGTTCTTCAGGCCGCCCGCCAAGCACTTGCCCTCGACGCAGCTGTCGCTGACGGTGCACGGATTGCCGTCGTCGCAGGCACCACTGGATTTGGTGACGTGCGTGCAGCCCTTGCTGCTGTCGCAGGCGTCGTCGGTGCAGGCGTTGCCGTCGTTGCAGTCGAACTTGACTCCGGGCGTGCAGGTGCCGCCGGTGCAGGTGTCGGCCAGCGTACAGGCGTCGCCGTCGCTGCAGGCCGCGCCGGTCTGGGTGACGCTGACGCAGCCCTGGGCGGGGTCGCACTGGTCGGTCGTACAGCCCTTGCCGTCGTCGCAGTTGACCAGCTTGCCCCCGGCACACAGACCTGCGGCGCAGACATCGCCGGTTGTGCAAGCGCTGCCGTCGCTGCACGGCGCCTGATTGTTGACGAAGGTGCAGCCCTTGGCAGGGTCGCAGCTGTCGTCTGTGCAGGGGTTGCCGTCGCCGCAGGCCGTCGCGGCTGAACTGGTGCACGCGCCCGCGAGGTCGCAGTGGTCGCCCGCGGTGCAAGCGTCGCCATCACTGCAGGAGGCCCCGACCATCGGGTCGTTGGCGCAGCCCTTCAGCGGATCGCAATGGTCGAACGTGCAAACCTTGCCGTCGTCGCAGGCTTTGGGCTCGCTGCCCGCGCAGGCCTTGGCGCCGTCGCAGGCCGATTGCAGCGTGCAGGCATTGCCGTCGTCGCAAGCCGCGCCCTTGGCGGTGGCCTTGAACTCGCAGCCGGTCGCGGGGTTGCAGGTGTCGTCGGTGCAGGCATTGCCGTCGCTGCAGGCCACCGCCGTGCCGCCACTGCACGCGCCGGTTTGGCAGGACTCGCCAGCGGTGCAGGCGTTCCCATCGCTGCAGGCCCCCGTCGTGGCCGCGTGCGCGCACCCCTTGGCTGCGTCGCAGCTGTCGACGGTACAGGGGTTGTTGTCACTGCAGTCTACGATTCCGGTGTGGCCACACGTTCCTGACTTGCAGGCATCGCCAGTGGTACAGGCATCGCCGTCATCGCAGGCGGCGGAGTTGGCGGGATGGGCACAACCGGCCGACTTGTCGCAGGCCGGATCATCGGTGCAGGGATTGTTATCCGCGCACACGACGGCGTTGCCGCCCTTGCAGGTGCCACCCTGGCACGTGTCGCCGCTGGTGCACGCGTCACCGTCGTCGCACGCGCCGGATGTTGGAGTGTTGATGCAGCCCGTGCCCGGGGAGCAGGTGTCCTTGGTGCAGATATTGTCGTCGTCGCAGTCACTGCAGGCGTTCGTGTCCGCGGTTTCGGCATCCGTGTCTTGGACTTGGCCATTGCCAGCGCCGGTTGCACAAATGGGCACGCCGCCGGCGTCGACCAAGTGGTAGCCGGCAGGGCAGCCAATCTTGGGCTCGGCACTGCAACCTGCGCCAAGAAGGCATAGCGTGGCAACCACCGCTTTGAGTAGAGGTTGGAGGCGGAAGAGCGGGCGATACCAGCAGGCACCCGATGTTTTCGTCGCGGAGTCAGCCATGAGAACCCCCTTGAACCTTGCGGATGTGGCCGCACCAAGGAACTAGAAACGCCATGCCAACGCGGCACCAGACCTGTTCGGCATCACTTGGAATACAGACGTATTTTCCGAATGTTCAGGCCAAAGAGCCAGTACCGCGCTGGCCACCGCCAGTGCACCGGCGCCTGCCGCGGCGCCCCACATAGCCCCAATGTCGGCCTCGCGCTGACGCAGCTCAGGATACGAAATGCGTGTAAGATCATAGGTATCGCTGGAAGGAAACTTCGCGTCGTTGAGGCTGTTGTATTGCAGCAGTGCAGCTGTCGCCACACCGATTGCCACGGCTCCGGCCGCAACCGCAGCCCATCGAACCATGGAACGGCTGGCAGCCGGAGCCGCCGCACATTCGGCTTGGCTCGCGATCGCGGTGCAGCTGGTCGCCGCAGCTTCGCCGGCCGCCGGCAGCATCGCGACGCGAGCCGCACAGGCCTGCTTGGCTTGTTGCAGTGCATTGTTGTGCGCTGCAAGGCGATCCGCCGCACAAGCGGTTTCCGCCAAACACGACGACGACGACGCCACCGCATGGTCGGCAAGGGCAAGTTGCTGGTCCACCGGAAGGTCGGCGGCCTTGCCGCATTCCAGCCACTTGGCTGCGGCCGAGCAGGACTGCTTGCGCTCATCGAAGGCAGCGGCCACGGCGTCGCAGGGAAGCTCACAAATCTCTTTGGTTGCTGCCCTGTTGCAGGCCTCGCGCACCGCTGGCGTCTGCAGGATGTCCGCCACGATCGCGAACGAGCTGCGCCGGGCGCAGGCGGCAACGGCCATGGAGGCGTGCTGTCCGCACAAGGCCGGCTGATGGCGGTTGGCCTGGGCGGCGGCGTACCAGAGCTCGATGGCCTTGGCCAGACGCAGCATACGGCCGCGCTCTCCCAGTGCCACGGCGCGAACCGACAATTCGTCGTGAAGCGCGGCCGCTTCGCCATACCTGCGGGCGGCCTCGAACTCGTTGGCCTGTTTCACCACAGGCGCGAGACACGCCACCTCGCCCGCAGCAATGCACTGCTCGGCTTCGCTGTCGAGCGCCGCGGCCTGGCCGGCATCGAAGACGATGGCAAGGAGGGCAAGAGCTAGCGCATAGACGAGCCGTGTGGGCATCGTGACCTCAGGCGGCGAACAGGTGCCGGCAACGTTCCGACGAGTGTATACCTGAGCAAGATGCGTGCCAACGTGGGGGGATTAACCTTCACCTCATTCTAATTACAGACTATCTCGTTCGCTGGCCGGCGCGCGCAGCCAGACCTGGCCCCGCGCCGCCCCCAGCGACACACCTCGCCCAAGGGCTATCGGCGGGACGGCGGCCACGCGCGAACAAAAGACGATAGGATTTCGCTATGTTTCGGGTCGAGACAGCATTCCGACGGGCAGGACTGCCGCGTGACCTCGCCGTGACCATGCCACGCCCATGCCACGTGACAGATTGGGTGGCCAAGAGATCCCCGCCGTTCCCTAGAAGCGCCCCACCGCATCCCGGGGCAAACCCGTCAATGGCAAAGCGGATCACTAGGGAAACAGTCGCACAGGTCTTCCAAGCTCGCCTTGTTCCTATCGACGATGCAGTGGCAGCGGTAGTCCTTGTGCGATGGGCAACGCGTTTTCGCGCACTTGCACCATGGGCCGTGGGGCGGTCCCGCAGCTGGCGCGGCACAGTCGAAGTCCCGGCATGGACAGTGCGCGGAGTCGGCGTCGGGGCACTTGTCGCACCACGCCTTCACGTTCGGGCAGAACTGAGCGCACAAGACGGCCGGATCGGAGGATTTGCACGGGTCTGGGGGTGGACACCGCGCCGGATCGCGGTCGACGCACGCTTTGCACCATTCCGCATTGGGCGCATCCGAGCAGTTGGAGCAGTAAAGCTCCTTGGACTTCGAGGCGCAGGTGCTGCACCAGTGCGAGCGGTCGTCGGCGCAAAATTGCTTGCAAAACAGCGCGGGATCCTGGGCCTTGCACGGATCGTCCGACGGACACTTGGACGAGTCCGTGTGCGGACACGACTTGCACCAGCGGGTCTGGTCCTCGGGGCAAAATTGCCTGCAGAAAACCGCCGCATCCTGCGACTTGCATGGTTCGCAGCGGTCCTGCCAGTGCTTGGCAAAGGGGCTGGATTTGCAGCGGGTGCACCAATCCTGGCTGTCGGTCAGGCAACTTCCGCAGAAGATGGCCGGGTCCTTGCTCTGGCATGGAGGTGGCGGTGGTGGCGGCGGGGGGTATCCACCACCGGGCGACGGCTTCTCATCCTCCCGGCCGCCGCAGTCATCCGCATCGCAAGCGTCGGTGTCGCCACCACAATCACCGTCGTCCACGCAATCGCCAGAGTCCGCGTCGTCTCCCGTGTCGGTGTATGATTCGGTTTCCGTGTCCGCGTCCGGAGGACTCACGCTGTCGGGCTCGTGGCTTCCTGTCCCGTACCACACGATCGCCACGACGACTGCAACGACCAGCGCCAACAGCGCGGCGACTACCAGCGCCGGCACGCCGGACTTGCCGGAAGCTGACGCGATACCTTGGGTTGTCTCCGGAGCCTCGCCGGGGGGAGCAACTACTGGGGCAGTCTGGCTTGGAACAGGTGGAGTTGGCGTGACCGGCTTGCGAAGGGGCGCCGGCATGGGTGCCGTTGGCGGCTCTGGAGGCAGCGGCTGCGACGCCAGAACGGGCGCGATCGGTGCCGGGGTGACCGGCAGGGCGCGCTGCGGAGCGGGCTCGGCAAGCCACTGCTCCAGGGCGGCGCGCATCGCAGCAGCGGACTCGAAACGGTCGTCCGGCGACTTGGCCAGAGCCCGCGCCACCAAGGCCTCCAGCCGCGGGTCGATGCCTGGGACGAATTCAGACAGTGCCAAAGGCTGCGCATGGACATGGGCAAAGCACAGCGCGATTTGGTCTGTGGCCATGTACGGCTGCTGGCCGGTCAGGCAGCGAAACAGTATAATTCCAAGCGAATAGAGATCCGAGCGACCATCCATCGCCGTGCCCATCACCTGCTCTGGGCTCATGTAGTGCGGCGTTCCAAAGATCGTACCGGTTTGCGTGAGCGCCGCCTGGCCGACATTGCGCAACGCCTTGGCGATGCCCCAGTCGATGACTTTGACGAACGGCTCGTCCTCGCCGCCGATGTCGCACAAGAAGATGTTGTCCGGCTTCAAGTCGCGGTGGACGAAATTCTTGCTGTGCGCTTCTTGCAGGGACTTGAGAACCTGGACAGCCACCTTGACCGCGTGGCGCGGCTCCAAGCGTTGGTGGCCCGCCAAATCCCGTTCCAGCACATGGCCGTTCAGGAATTCCATGGCCATGTAGAGGTCGCCTTCGGGCGTCACGCCGGAGTCGAATACGCGAACCGTGTTGGGGTGGCTCAGTTTCGCCGTGATGACAGCTTCGGCAAGGAAGCGCGCCTCGGTTTCCTTGTTCTGCTGCAAGCCAGGGCGCAGCAGCTTGATGGCATATTCTTGTTTATTGTTAATATGATAGGCAACATAGACGACACCAAATCCGCCGCGACTGAGCTCGCGGGTGACCCGGTAGCGACCAGCGATGAGGCCGCCAACGCGCGGGAGGCTCGGACTGGTGGCTTCGGCGGTGGGAGTGCCATCGTTTGGACAATTCGCCTCGTCCGTGAGCGTCTCGCAAAGCGGACAGACACGCTGAGGCAGGTGCGGCTGGTCCACGATGGAAGTTCCTCGCTTGGCGATCTGGCCAGAGCTTAGCCGTGGGTCGCAGGGAGGGCAAGCGGCGTTATTTTTGGATCTTTGGGAGCACCGCAGTTCGCCCGTCGCGCTGCCGTCTCACAGTGCCGCCCAGAACGAGCGATCCGACCGCATGGGTTTTTTGCGGGCGGCCCTGTCCTCTGGGTGGGGCGCAAGCGAGCGCCTACAGCGACTCGCCGCGC
>JACRCU010000489.1 GCA_016218865.1 Deltaproteobacteria bacterium
GCCGCGGCTGCGGGGCGGCGTGGATGCGGTACTGCAGCACCACACCGTCGCTGGCCGAAAACTGCCCCGTCTCGCTGATGGTCATTGCGTCCTCGCCGTGGCCGGCTGCTGCCGGTCGTGTTGCCAGGCCTGCTTGGTGTGGGCATCGCGAAACTGCGAAACCGGCAGTCGAGCAGACATGGCGCGCTGTGCCCGCACCGGGAGCTACTTGGCGGCCCCCGCCGGAGCCGCGGTCGGTGCCACGCTAGGCACTTTCTCGCCCTTCCAGGTGCCCTTGAACGCCGTAGTGCCGGCGCGCTGGGCGGTCCAGGTGCCTTCCAGCCGGTCGCCGCTCAGCTTGCCCTCCAGGCGCACCCAGTCCGGCCCAACTTGGCCAAACAGCGACACTTTATCGGTGCTGATGCTGCCACTGACCGGGATTGCCTGGGTCTCGGCCGCGCCGTCGGCGTAGCGCACGGTGGCTCCCAGCCACTGTACGGCGCCGTTCACCGCTCCGGTGGTACCGGCCAAGTGCAGCGCAGCATTGCGGTCGCCCTTGAGCTCGCCGTTCCACTCGCCCGTGCTGGCTTTGGCCTGTTCGGCGATGCGCGGATCGGGGCAGCTCTTGGCCTTGGCAGTATGCAACTTTGCTTGAATCTTAGGGAATCGCCCCAGGACCATGCCGATGCGCGAGAAATCGGCCGCGGAGAAGCCCGCCTTGGCAAACACCGCTGCCGCCGCTTGCGCGTGGGCCAGTGCGTCGATCTGGCCGCCCTCGCTGGTCATGGTGCGCTGCAGGCAGGCAATCTCGACGAACGCCTGCGCATAGCGGTCGACGAAGTCCGCCTGAATCAAGCCCAATTCCGGAGCATAGGTGCACTCGCTGAGCTCGGCCTGCACCGCGGCCTGGGTGGCGGTGTGGGCGTCGGCCAGGGCGTGGGCCGCGCGGTATTTCTGGCGCATGGCCAGTTCTTCCGGAGTGTCGGGCGCCAGTTGCGCTTTCTTCGCCTCGGGCTTGGCCGGCCCCTTGCCGGCGGGCTTGGCGGCGGACTTGGGGGGATCGAAGACGTGCTCCAGGTGCACGGCAAACGGCTGCCCCAGCAACTGGTGGATGGCGTGGGTCTCGGCCTGGATCGGATCCTCGAAGTGGGCCACCGCGCATTTTTCCAGCACGCGCGCCTTGACATAGTCGGGGTACGGCACCCCGAAATCGGGGGTGGGCGGAGCCGCGGGCGACGCGGCTTCGGCCAAAGGCTCGGCCTGGCCCGGAGCGGCAGCGGGGCCGGCCGCTTCGGTCGGCTTGGCGGGAACCGGCGCTTCGCTGGGGGGCGATTTCTTGCCGCAGGCCGCGGCCAGCAGGGCCAACACGGCCAGCACGACCAGGGGTGCGCGAAAAGCGGTGGTTGCGGTGCGAGTGGTGGCGGTCATGGGCGGTTGGTCCTGTGGCAAGGGGCCTTGGCCGGGTCAGTCTAGTTCAACATGCCGTCACGCCGCCACCCCTTGCGAATGAATCGCAGCGGACGGCCTGTTCAAGGCGGGCCGTGGATGCGGCCTGCCCTGGGGTTCGGAGGCAGTGCGCCCTGAGTTTCTGCTTGGGGAGCCGCGGCGCCAAGTCGATCCCTGCGTCGCCACACCGGCAAGTTGCCGCGCCGTTGCCGCCGTGCCCTCGCCGGCAAGGCGACAGGTGCGCTATAGTGCGGACTTGTGGCGCCCGCTGGGGCCGGCTTGGACGCGCCGATGTCGTGGATCTGCAAGGTAATTGTCAGCAGATGGCTGGCGACGGCACTGCTCGCACCGGCTTTGCTGGCGGCGATCCCTGCGCGCGCGGCCGAACTGCCGACCGCGTCGGTGCGCATTGCCTGGCTCAAGAACAGCACGATCGACCCCAGTTCGGCGATCGAGTCGTGGGTGCAAGAAGTGCGATTGCGCACCAGCATTCAGGCCGAGCCGCGGGCCCCGGCGGTACGGCCCGAAGATCCTACGCTTTTTCACTTTCCTTTGCTGTACTGGGCCGGCGACCGCGCCCCGCCGCGCCTGAGCGACGCCGCGGTGGCCAATCTGCGCCAGCACCTGTCGACGGGTGGTACGCTGATCATCGACAACGCCGGCCGGGCCGAGGCGTCGGGCGCCTTCGACGCCGCGGTCCGCCGCGAACTGCTGCGCATCTTCCCGCAGCCACTGCAGAAAGTCCCACCCGGACACGTGATCTTCCGCAGCTTCTACCGTCTGGAGCAGGCGCTGGGTCGGCGCGCCGACAGCCGCGACCTGGAGGGCCTGCGCGTGGGCGGCCACTTCGCCGTGCTCTACACCCGCAACGACCTGCAAGGTGCGCTGGCGCGGCAGAGCATCGGCGGCTTTGCCATGGCCGTGGTGCCCGGCGGCGAGACCCAGCGCGAGGCGGCGATACGGCTGGCGGTCAACCTGCTCATGTATGCCCTGTGCCTGGACTACAAAGACGATCATACGCACGTGCTCTACTTGCTGCGGCACCGGCGCGGCGAGGAAAGTCCGTGACCGAAGTCTGGCACGATCACATCGAATGGGCCCTGTCGTGGCCGTGGAGCGCACGCATCGGCGTGCTGGCTCTGGCGCTCGCCATCGTGGGCCTGACGTGGCTCAACATCCGCCAGATCCGCTCGTGGCGGCGCCGGGCGGTGCTGCTGGGTCTGCGCGCCAGCACGGTCGTGGTGCTGCTGCTGGTGTTGGCCCAGCCGAGCTGGGTCAGCGTATCGCAGCACTTGGCCTCGGCGCGCACCGCGGTAGTGGTCGATCGGTCGGCCTCGATGGCGCTGGGCAAGGGCGACGCGCGACGCTGGGACCGGGCGCTGCAGGCCGCCAAGGCCCTGACCGGCGAGGGCGCGGCCGACCTGTACAGCTTCGGTGAAGGGCTGGAGCCCGCGGACAGCTGGCAAGAACTGGCCCGGCGGCGGCCCGACGCCCAGCGCTCGAATCTGGACGCGGTCCTGCGCGGTCTGGCGGCCCAGCGGCGCATGGCCCCGTGGAAGGCCGTGGCGGTGATCAGCGATGGCCTGGACAACGCCGCGGTGCGGGCCCGCAACCCGATGGGCACCACCAGCTTGGACGCCGAAACCGTTTCGGAATTGCGGCAGTTGCAGGCGCCGCTGCACGCCATCTACGTCGACGACCCAGAACCGGTGCGCGACGTCGCGGTGGCGGGGGTGCGCGTCAGTTCCTTTGGCTACACTCGGACTTATGTGCCGGTCGCCGTCGACATCGAGGTCTCTGGCCTGGGGGACGCTGGCGGCAGCCTGACGCTGCAGCTGTCGGACAACGGCAAAGCCATGGTGACCCAACAAGTGCCCATCGCCGGGCCCGCGCGACGGACTGTCGAGCTGGAGTTCCAGCCACTGCACGTGGGCACCCACATCCTGGAGGCCGCGGTGGTCCCCCTGCCCGACGAGGTGACCGTGGCCAACAACCGCGCCCAGGTTGGCATGCGCGTAGTCCGCGATCGCACTCGGGTTTTGCACCTGGCCGGCCACCCCAGCTGGGACACACGCTTCTTGCGCAGCCACCTCAAGGGCAACACAGCGGTCGACCTGGTGTCGTTCTATGTGATGGTCGGCCAGGGCGCGGGCGGCATGGTCTCGGCCGAAGACACCACGCTGATGCCGTTTCCGGCCAAGGAGATCTTCGAAGACTCGCTCTCTGGCTTCGATCTAGTGATTCTCCAAGACTTTCCCTTTGGCCCGTTCAACCTGGAGCAGTATCTGCCGCAGCTGGCCCAATACCTGCAGGCGGGCGGCGCGATGCTGGTGCTGGGCGGGCCGCAGAGCCTGGGCGCAGGCGGCTATGCCGGCACAGCGCTCGCGGACTTGCTGCCGGTCGAAGTGGCGCGCTCGCCGAGCGACGGCGGTTGGGTCGGCGGCGCCCAGAAGCTGACGGTGACGCCCATCGGCGCCGCCCATCCGGCCAGCTTGCTGGGGCGCGATGCGCAAGAGAGCACGGCGATCTGGCAGAAGCACCGCCTGGTGGGGCGCAACAGCGCGCTGCGACCGCGGCAGGGCAGCCACCTGCTAGTGACGGATCCGGCCGGCGAGCCCGTGTTGGCCGTGGGCGAAGTCGGCGAAGGGCGCACGGCCCTGCTCGCGAGCGACTCGCTGTGGATGTGGGCGTTCGGCGCCGACGTGGATGCCGAAGGCGACAGCAACCGCGAGCTGCAGCGCAGCCACTACCACCGTCTTTTTGAACAGTTGTCTGCATGGCTTCTGCGCGATCCCGACCTGGAGCTGCTGCGCATCGAGGCGCCGGGCGAGCCGGTGCCGGAGGGCAAGCCGCTGACCATCGGCGTGCAACTGCGCGACGGTGCTGGGCAACCCAAGTCGGGTGTGCCGCTGCGCTATGCCCTGGTGCCGCTGAGCCAGCTCAAAGCCGATGCGGCCGCCGACCGCAGCGGCCCCAGCACCGATGCCCGCGGCCAGGCCACCTTGCACGCCGATGGACTGGCGGCCGGCGCGTACTTGGCCGTGGTCGAGGCCGAGGTCGACGGGCGGCGGCAACGCGCCTCGGCGGCGGTGGTGGTCGCCAGCAGCCACATCGAGGCCGCGCAAGTGCAACCGTCGGATCGGCTGCTGCAACTGCTGGCGCGGGCCAGCCTGGGCACGGTCTATGCGGGCCGGGCGCCGGCTGGCGGTCTGCCGCTGCCGCCCATCGATCGCCGCGACACCGCCGCGCTGGCCGACAAGCAGCACACCGATCTTTGGAGCCGGCCCGAGGTTCTGGCCTTGCTGGTTGCGCTGTTATGCGGCGAGTGGTTCTTGC
Source organism: Deltaproteobacteria bacterium (assembly GCA_016218865.1). Taxonomy (GTDB): domain Bacteria; phylum Myxococcota_A; class UBA9042; order UBA9042; family UBA9042; genus SXRM01. The sequence goes on from JACRCU010000489.1 coordinate 4,762, forward strand.
GCCGGCGCTGGGGCCTTGCCTAGTCTGCGGCCGGCCCGTAGCCTTTGGGCCGCCGAAACAGGAGATCAACACGATGTCGACACGAGAACACGGGTTTTGGGGCGTCGCCGCCGTGGAGCAGGCGGGGCTGTACGGGCTGCGCGCCCCCAAAGAGTTTTCGCGCGCCGACACGCCCGAGCAGTTCTGCCCGGATGTGCCCGTGGACTGGGACGAATTGACCCTGGCCGTAGAAGTCGACGTGCTGGGCAAGCGCGTGCGCGGCACGGCGACCTGGAGCGGCACGGTGCGACGCGCCGAGCTGAGCCGCGTGCGCTTCGACGCCGATGGCTTTGCGGTCCTGCGGGTGTTCGGCGGCGACGGCCACGCCCAGGCCTTCGAGCACGACGGCCGCGAGCTGTGGCTGTACCTGGGCGGCGCGTGCCACCGCGGCGACACGGTGCGGGTGGCCATCGATTTCGAAACCGTCGATCCGCGCGCCGGTTTCTACTTCATCGTGCCCGACGCCGACCACCCCGACCGCCCGGCCCACGCCTGGACCCAGGGCCAGGACGAGGACAGCAAGTACTGGTTCCCGTGCCACGACAGCCCCAACCACAAGGTGCGCCTGAACCTGATTGCCACCGTGCCCGAAGGGATGGCCGCCCTGTCCAATGGCGTGTTGCGCAACATCTACCGCGCTGCCGACGCCGACAAGCGCATCTACGACTGGCAGATGGCGCGGCCGATCCCGATCTACCTGCTGACACTGGTGGTCGGGCCGTTCGTGGAGGTCAAGCAACAGCAAGAGCCGGTGCCGGTCAGCTACTTTGTGCTGCCCGGCCGCGAGGCCGACGGCGAGCGCAGTTTTGGCCGCACCCCGGCGATGATCGCCGACTTCGAGCGCCGCACCGGCGTGCGCTATCCCTTCGAGAAATACGCCCAAGTCGCGGTCAGCGAGTTCGTGTTCGGCGGCATGGAAAATGCCTCGATGACCACCCAGACCGACCTGACCCTGCACGACGAGCGCGCCCACCTGGACTTCTCGTCCGAGCCGTTGGTCAGCCACGAGCTGGCGCACCAGTGGTTCGGCGACTTGGTGACCTGCCGCCAGTGGGCCCACGGCTGGCTGAACGAGGGCTTTGCCACCTACTTCGAGCAGCTGTGGGAAGAAACTGCGCGCGGCGACGACGAATTCGACTACTACCGCCAGTTGGCCATGCGCCGCTACATGGCCGAAGACAGCGGGCGCTACCGGCGCACCATCGTCACCCACCGCTACGACGAGCCGATCGACGTGTTCGACGCGCACCTGTACGAAAAAGGCGGGGCCGTGCTGCACATGCTGCGCCGCGAGCTGGGCGACTCGACGTTCTTTGGCGCGGTCGGCACGTACCTGCAAACCTTCGCCGATCAGGTGGTCGAGACCCCCGATCTGCGCCGCGCCATCGAAAACTACGCTGGCCGCGATCTGGGCCAGTTCTTCTCGCAGTGGGTCGAGAACGGCAAGGGCCACCCCGAGTTCAAGGTCGCGGGCAGCTGGGACGCCGACGAGAAGCAGTTCAAGCTGACCATCGAACAATGCCACGACACCGAGCACGCGCCGCTGTTCGCGGTGCAGGTGCCGGTGCGCTTCGAGTTCGACGGCGCGGCGGCAGTCGAGCTGACGCTGAAAGTCAGCAAGAAGCAACATAGTTTCCACTTGAGCCTGCCGGCGGCGCCCAAGTTGGCGCTCGTGGACCCGCGCAGCGACCTGCTGGGCACTTGGGACCTGGGTCTGAGCGAGCCGCTGCTGCGAGCCGCGCTGGCCAGCGCGCCCACGGCCATGGCGCGGGTGCAGGCGGCATTGGCTCTGGGCAAGAAGCCAAACCGACAAAATGTCGAGGCCTTGTCGGCAGTTTTGGGTAGTAATGCGCCCTGGATGGTGCAGGACGAAGCGGCGCGGGCCCTGGCCAAGATCGGCTCGCAGGCGGCCTTCGACTGCCTGGCCGCGGCCGCCCACATCGCCCACCCCAAGGCCCGCCGCACCGTTCGCGAGAGCCTTGGGCGATTTGCCACGGCAGCGTCGGCCGAACTGTTGGCCAAGCTGTTGACCGATGGCGACCCGTCGGTTCAGGTCGAGGCCGAGACGGCCCGGGCCTTGGGTGCCACGCGCAGCCCGCTGGCCTACGACGCACTGGTGGCGAGCCTGGACCGCGACAGCTGGAACGAGACGGTGCGCATCGGCGTGCTGGATGGGCTGGCGGCGCTGGCCGACCCGCGCGGCATCGCGGTCGCGGCTAGCTATTTGCCCAAACACTTCCCCACGTTGCTGCGCTGCGGGGCGATTCGCTGCCTGTGCAGCTTTGCGTCCGAGCCGGGCAAGGCCACCGACGCCCTGCGCCCCTGGACCAGCGATACTTCGTTCCGCTTCGCCTTCAATCTGGCGGCCTCGCTGGGTGGCCTGGGCGACGGCCGGGCCCTGCCGCTGCTGCAGGCCGTGGCCGACCGCGCCATCGACGGCCGGGTCAAGAAGCGCGCCAACGAGTCGATCGCCAGCATTCGTGCGGGCCAGGGTGCCGGCAAGCAGGTCGACGCGCTCCGCACCGACGTCGACGGCCTGCGCAACCAGCTGCGCGACCTGAACGACAGCGTCGACCGCGAGACCCACCTGCGCAAGGCCAGCCGCGCGTGATCGGCTTTGCCCAGGCCAGCCGCGCCGTGCAGAGCGCCGTCGCGAGCGGCATGGGGTCGGCCGCGGCCCTGGCCGCCATCGCCAGCGACGGGCCCTGGCCCAGCCTGTCCGTGGGGCGGACCAGCAGCGTGGCGCTCCGCCCGTCGCCGCGCGGACCCGTGCCGCTCGACTGGCCAGGAGCGCCGATCGACGTGGACACACCGTTCGACTTGGCGTCGCTGACCAAGCCCATGGCGACCACCACCTTGTTGGCGCTGGCGGTCACGCAAGGTCGGTTGAGTCTTGAGGATCCCCTGCAGCGCTGGCTGCCCGATGCCCAGGGCACCGCCTTGGCCGACTTGCCCCTGCGGCTGCTGCTGGGCCACGGCTCGGGATTGCCAGCCTGGCACGACTTCTTCGCCGACAGCGTCGCCGCGGACTCGCCGACCGCCCGGGCCGCGCAAGTCCGCCGCGCCGTGCTGGCCACACCGCTGACAGCGCCCCCGGGCAGTGCCGCCGTGTACAGCGACCTGGGCTTCATGCTCCTGGGCTGGGTGCTGGAGGTGGCCGGTGGCGCGCCGCTGGAGCTGCAGTTTGCCGAGCAGGTCGCCGGCCCGCTCGGGATAGCGGCGCGCTTCGTGCGGCCCGGCCACTGCTGGTCCGCAGCCGTGGTCCGGACCGAGGTCTGGGCACCGCGCTGCGGCGATGGCCGGCCGCTGTCGGGCCAGGTCCACGACGACAACTGCGCCGCTTTGGGCGGAGTTGCAGGCCATGCCGGGCTGTTCGGTTCGCTGCGCGACGTGGCGACATGGGCGCGGGTTTGGCTGCGGGCGGCGCGCGGCCTGGCCAACGACCTGGGCTTGCCGCCCGCGCTGGTCCGCGAGTGGCTCGGCAGTGCCGCGGCGCCGGCCACCACCTGGCGCCTCGGCTTCGACACGCCCAGCCGCCCAACTTCGAGCGCCGGCCAGCGCGCGCCAGACGACGCCTTTGGCCACCTGGGCTTTACCGGCACCAGCGTGTGGATGTCGCCCGGGGCCGACCTGGCGGTGGTCCTGCTCACCAACCGTGTGCACCCAAGCCGCGACGCCGTGGCCGAGATTCGCGCCCTGCGGCCGGCGGTGGGCGACGCCCTGTGGCCACAACCATCAAGCTGCTCCGCCCGTTGAACGGCTCGGCCCAGCTCGACCGTGCGGTTCGCCGGCCGCTCCCGGGCGCCGCCCCTGCGCCGGTGGAGCAAGCCTGCGGCCGTGCCGTGTACCGCTTCGCCGCTCGACGACCCAAGGCGAATTCCAGGCTCGGTGCCCTGGCCGATACCGAGCACGCGCGGGCGCCGACCGCGCTGGTTGGCAGGACCAACCGGGCAGCGGAAACAGCTGGCCTTCGCGCGGCAGGGTCGTTGACCGAACCCCACTTGCGCTGCTATCTTGACAGGCACGTCGCGGACCGTGCGCCCAGGTGCACCGAGCCGAGGCGAGCGCGAACCGCGCGAATGTCTTGGCGCCTCGCCGGTGGCGCCGGCCGCAAGGTGGCCCTGCACAGGGCGCGTGGCGGCGGCGCCGGCCGGGTGCACGCGCCAAGACAGGGTCGTTGCGCTGACGCAAGGGTGTCGCGCCGCTGCAGGGGCCGCCGCAGAGCGGGGGGAAGCGCGCAAGCGCCGGTGAAACGAACTCGACGACAGGTCCGACCGCGCCGACAGAATGCGGCTGCCCGGTCCACGTTGGGAGGATGCAAGGGTGTCCGACGCACGTCCGATTACCAACGTTACCGACTTCGTTTGCGGCACCTGCTGGAATTCCTTCAGCCGCAAAGATCCTGGGGTCGAGCAGGCTGGCCGGCTGGTGTGCCCGCACTGCGGCCACGCACTGGCTGCCGAGCTGGCGTCGGATCCGCTGGCCGCGGTGCGCAATGCGCCGGCCAACGCCGACTCCGACAGCGGCATGTACGTGGAACCCCACAGCGGCGAAGACGAAGACCTGCCCATGGGCGCTGGCAAGCCGCTGGGCTGGGCACCGCACGAAAACGTGGCGCGTTCGGCCGAACCCGCGGGTTTCGTGGTGGGCGCTCCCGACGAGGACTTCGAGGATTTCGACTTCAACGAAGCGACCTTGCGACCCGATGTCAGCCACGACGGCCTGCTGGCGGCGGTGCGCGCGACGGCCGAAACGCCCGATTCGGGCCGGGCCGCGGCGCCGCGCCTGGACATGGGTGCCGCGGGCATCAGCGCCGGGCACGTGGTGGGCGACGACGACGAATTCGGTAGCGACACGGCCGAGCCGACGCCCGCCGACTTCGCGGAGTTGGACACAGGGGCCGAGGACGCCGAGGCGCGCGACTGGAAGCTCAAGGCCATTGGCCTGACCTACAACTTCCACGGTCTGGACGCGCTGATCGGTTGGGCCAGCAACAAGGCCGGCCAGTCGATGCAGATTTCGATGGACGGGCAAAACTGGAAGGACTTCGACTCCTTCTTTACCGCCTATCGCGCGGGCGTGCCCGCCGCCAAAGCCTTTGCGGATGCGCTCGCCCCCGGGGCGACCCAGGCTGCAGCGGCCGCGGCCGGTGGCGGACGGCCGGTCAGCGCCAAGCTCGCCCCCGAAGCCCCCGTCCTCACCAAGGCGAGCGCCAAACCCGAACCGGGGCGCGGCAAGGGCACCAGCGCCCAAATGGCCAAGCCGGATACGGTGGCCTTGGGCAGCAAGGGTGGGGCCAGCGCGGCCAAGAACCTCGCGCCCAACCGCGGCGGCTCGCGGCGGGTTCCCGTGGCGGCGGCCCAGAACACCAGCGAAGGCAGCTCCAAAACGGTGCGCATCGTCGCCATCGTGGTAGCGGCGGTCGTGGTGGTCGGCGTGGTGGCCTGGAAAGTGCTGGCCAAGTAGCCCGTTGCAAGACCGGGCCCACGCTCAGGTTTCCAGATCAACTAGTGCGCGCACCCAGTGGTCGAGCTGCGCAAAGCCGTGCGGCAAAAGGCGCAGATGCTGCGCGGTCATCGCCAGTGGCGCCTTCCCCAGCAGCTGGCGGCCGCGCTCGCTCAACTTGGCGACCGCCGCCGGCCCCACATCGCGGGCCAGGCGCTGCAAATCGATGCCCTGGTCCAAGCGCAGCTCGGTCAGGATGCGCTCGGTCAGCACCGTCTTCAGGTCCAACTCCTCGCGAAACGCCTCGGGCAGTTGCCCCTGCTCCACCGCCGCAAACCAGCTGCGATGGTCGCGGTGGTTGCCGTAGCGCAGGTCGCCGTGCGGGCCGGGGAGGTGGCCGTGCGCGCCCACCCCAACGGCCAGCCAGTGGTCGCCGTGCCAGTAGGCCAGGTTGTGCCGGCTCTGGTGGCCTGGACGGGCAAA
>JACRCU010000490.1 GCA_016218865.1 Deltaproteobacteria bacterium
CACCGGCAGCACATAGCGATCGTCGCGCAGGGTGTAGTAGTCGTCCTGGAGCAGGCCCGCAGCGTCGGTCTCCCGGACCATCGCCTCGATGCGCCGCCGCAGCCGGGCGCCGAGTGTGAACACCTCCTGGCGCAGCCGTGCGAGCTCCGGGCTGGCCGTGTCGAGCAGGAGGCCCTCGTCGTCCAAGGAATCGGCCAGGATGGTACCGACCAGCTCCAGGTCGGGGAGGCGCGCCAAGTGGCTGCGCAACAGGCGAATTTCTGGAGGCCACAGTTGGCCGATGCGCTGGTTCTGCCGGCCAGCGCGCGCGAGACGACCCACGGCTGCCAGTTCGGCGCCGTCCAAGCTGGAGCCACGGCCGGCGCGGGCCAGGGGCTCGGCAACCTCCAGACGGGGCGGCAGCTTGGGCAAGGTCGCTCCACGCAGCAACAATTCCGCTTCCGCAACCTCGCCGAGGCGGACCTGGGCCTCGTCGGCGCTGCCGGCGGCGGTCAGCGTGCGGGCGGCCGCTTCGCCGCGGTCGGTGCCGGCGTGCAGCGCCAATGCCTCTAAAATACGATAGCTGCGCAAACCTTCGCTCATCCGGGGGTGCTCCTGCCGGCCAGGTGGGCAAGGTCGCGATCAATTCGCGGCGCGGTCTTGCCCGCTGGCCTGTGCGTTTCTATCATGGCCCGGTGCCCGCGTGCCACGTGTTGGCATTTGGCACGCGGGGACGCCGGGTTTGTTGCGTTGTGGCAACCGCCGGACCCGAATCCGACCCCGATGCGTCGGGCGCGGCGAGATCACCCCATGCCCGACCAACCGCCCGAACTTCCTAAGCCTGTGCCAGCGACCGTGGTCATGCCGCGGCGGACGCCCAGCAGTCCGGTGGTGCTGCGGGCCCACGAGGATCTGCCCGGTCCCCACGACCGCGAAGCCGAGGTCAAGCAGATCAGCGAAGTTACGTCGGTGTTCGGCTTCAACGTGCCGTTTGTCGGCCGCCGCGGCGAGATCGAGGTGGCCTACAACGCCGTGCGCGAGGCCATCAACCATCGCCACGCCAAGGTGATTTGGGTCTACGGGCCGCACGGCGTGGGCAAAAGCCGGCTGATCGCCGAACTGGCGCGGCTGATTACGACGTCGAGCAAGTCCTTGAAGTGGGTGAAAGTCACCCAGCGCGAAACGTCCGGGCCGGCCACCTTGCCCGGGCGGGTGCTGGCCGAGGTGTTGGGGGGACTCGGAGCTCTGCGGCAGCCCAAGGCGTGGGACCACATCCAAAGCGAGCTGCAGAGTTGGCTGGGCCAGGAGCGGGCGCCGGGGGTCATCGACGTGGTGGCACCGCTGCTGGGCCTGAGGCCCGACGGGGTCTCCGAAGACCGCACGATGGTGGAGCCGCCGCTACATGTGTCCGCGCAGTTGGTGGCGGCCTTGCTGCGGCATCGGGCCAAAAGTGCGCCGCTGGTCCTGCAATTCGACGCCGCCAGTAGCGCCGCCGACGAGCTGCCCGCCATGTTGACGGGTCTGCAGACCAACGCGGCCCAGTCGGCCGTGGTGGCGATCGTGGAAGCGCGGGTGGCGCCTCCGGAAGGTTTCGACCTGATTCCCGTCAGTCTGGGGCCGATGGACGCGGCGACGCTGCGCGCCTTGGCCGGCAAGCTGCTGCACTCGGTGCGCGGTGCGCCGCAGAACGTGGGCGAAGCGCTGGCCTCGCAGGCGGCGGGTTCGCCCGAGCGTCTGGTCGACATGTTGCGCGGCATGGTGGCAGCTGGCGAAATCGCTCAGAAAGATGGCGTATGGCGCTGGGTCAGCCGCACCGAGCGGGGCACGTCGGTGTCGTGGCAAAACACCTTGGCGGCCAGTGGGCAGTCGACCTCGACGCTGCCGGACCGCATTGCACGGCTGCCCGAAGAATTGCGGCTGGTGGTCGATGCGGCGGCGGTGTTCGGCCCTACCTGCTGGTTCGGCGGCGTGCTGTCCGTGCTGCGCGGGGCGCACAACAACCCGGCCGACAGCATCTCGGAGCGCGACCGGTCGCAGCTGCGGGCCGCCATGCTGCAGCTCCAGGCCGTGGATGTGGTCGTGTTTGTGGAGCAATCGCATCTGGGCTCCGAGCTGGAATTCAGTTTCGTCCACTCGACCGACCCGGCGGCGGTCGTCAGAGAAATGGACGCCGAGAAGCGCGACCTGTTCAGCCGCTTGGCGGCCCAGTGGCTGTCGAGCCGGCCGCGCGTCGATCCGATCGCAGAAAACGCCCACATTGCCGAGCTGTTCGAGGCTGGTGGGCGGCGGCGCCAAGCGGCGCTGTTCTACCTGGAGGCGGGCAACGCCGCGCGCTCGGTGGGTCAGCTGCAGCGGGCGCTGGCCCTGTACGAAGCGGGTACGCGCAACAGCGGTGCCGACGACGCCGATGTGGCTTGCGACTTGCGCACGGCCTACGGCGGCGGCCTTCTGCGGCTGTCGCGGCACGTCGAGGCCGAGCGCGCCCTGTTGGATGCGCTGCACATGGCGCGCTGCCTGGACGACGACCTGCGCTGTGGCACCGTGCAACTCCGCGTGGCGCAAGTGGCACGCGTGTCCGGCCACTACGATGCGGCGCTCGCGTATCTGGACGCGGCGATGAAGCACTTGAAGGTGGCTGGTGCGCACCGCTGGATCGCCGACGTGAGCGACGAGCTGGGCCTGATCCACCTCATCCGCGGCGAGAGCGATGCCTACAAGACGGCGCTACAGCACTTCTTGAAGGCGTTGGCACTGCGGCGCCGCTCGCAGGACCGGCGAGTGGTGGCGCGGTCGCTGTGCAACATCGCCCGGGTGCACCTGGGCCGCGGCCACTTCTCGGACGCCCACGATGCGGTGGTCGAGGCCGTGCAAATCTGCGATCAGATTCAAGAGCGCTGGGGTGCCGCCGAGGCGCGCGCCGTGCTGGGCGAGGTCCACGCCGCGCAGGGCAAGTACAAGCTCGCCTTCCAGGCTTGGGAGCAGGCTTCGATGCTCGCGCAAGAGGTGGGCGACCGGCGGCGGCGGCTGGAGGTGGCCCTGGCGCGGGCCGAGACCGCGATTGCGCTGGGCGAGTGGCAGGAAGGCGCGGCGATGATGATCGACATGACCGAGCTGGCCCGCGACGTCGACGACCCCGAGCTGCTGAGTGGCGTGTACCGCGTGCAAGCTTCGATCTCCCTGGAGCGCTCGGCGCTGGAGACCGCGGATTTGGACAGCGAGCGCGCGGTCGATGTGGCGCGCGGTTCGGGCGCTCGGCTGGCGGTGGCGCGGGCGCTGGTGGTGCGCGCTTGCGTGTTGGGAACCCGGGCGCTGTCGGACGCGGGCACGCGCGCGACCATCATCGACCGCAAGTGCACCGAGGCGTTCGACGAGTCGCTGCAGATGCTCCACGACATGGGCGATCTGGTGCGCATGGCCACGGGTTTGCGCTCGTACCTGGCCTACTTGTCGCAGCGCGGCGGCGGCCCGCGCCTGGCAGCGGTCCAGCAGCGCTTGGCCGAGATCGAACAAGAACTGTCAGAAGTTGCAGGATAAATCTGCTGCGCGGCGAATCGGCCAGCGGGGCTTGTGCAGCGCTTCGTCGCGGCTACACTAGCTTTCCACTTCCAGGGACCGCCCATGACACTGACCCGTTGGTTGCCGCTGCCCCCGACGCCCGATCAAGGGCGCTCGCGGCTGCGCAACTGCGCGGTGGTGCTCGCGTTTGTGGCGGCGGCGACCGCGTGTGGCCCGGGCTATGTGGCGCCGGATCGCGACCGCGGTCTCAGCGAGTCGCCACTGCGGCCGGGCGTGGACCACGAGCCATTGTCGGGGCGCCTGCTCGACGGCATGAACGCGATGCGCGACACGGACTACGAGGCCGCGCGCCAAGCATTCGAAGAACACCTGAGCAAGTATCCGCGCTCGGCCCTGGCGATGTACCACTTGGGCCTGGTGGCGATGGCCGAGAACAAGCGCGCCGAGGCCCGCATCCACTTCGAGGAGGCGATCGCCGCCAATCCGCAGCTGCACGGCGCTTTGTCGAACTTGGGCATCTTGTATCTGGCCGACGACGAGGAAGTGGCTGCGCAAAAGGTTCTGGAGCAGGCCGCGACCTTGGCGCCGGACGATGCGCGGGTATGGTCGAACCTGGGCGCGGTGCGGCTGCGGCGCGGGCTGTGGAGCGAGGCCATCGAAGCGTTGAAGAAGGCTTCGGAATTGGCGCCCGGGCACGGCTCGATCCTCTACAACCTGGCGCTGGCCTGGATGGAGCGCCAGGAGTACGGCGAGGCTCTGAAAGCCCTGGATCAGGCGCTGGAAATGCGGCCGCGGTTTGCTCAGGCCTGGGCAGCGAAGGTGGCCTGCTTGCAGGGGTTGGGCCGCGTGGCCGAGGCCGAGCAAGTGGGCCGCGAAGCCGAAAGGACCCTGCCACAGCTGGGGCCCGACAACCGGGTGGCGCTGGCGCGGGTGCTGGTGCTGCAGCGCAAGGTCGACGACGCCATCGAACAACTGAACAAAGGCGTGGAGCAGTATCCCGACGACGCCGGTGCACTGCTGGCGCTCGGCGAGTTGCTCGATGCCAAGGGCGACAAGGTCGCCGCGCTCGAGACCTATCAGCGCTTTTTGAAGGCGCCAGGGCGGCGTTCGGACGACGTTCGCCGTATCCGCGACCGCTGCAAGCAACTGGGCGCGTCGCGCTGACCACAGAACCAGGGAGGCCGTTTGATGCATTGGTTTCATGTAGGTAGCAGGTCGCTGCGCCCGGCCCTCTGCGCCGCGGTCGCGATGGCCATGGTGGGGTGCCTGAGTCCAGTGCACGTGCGGTCGGCGCGGACCCTGCAGCCGGGTGAGTACGAAGTGGCGGGCCACGTCAGCGGCGCGCGCGCGCTGTTGGGCGCAGTCGACTGGTACAATGGCACTCAGGACTTGACCAAGAAGGGGGCGACGGCCGCGAACTACGTCAATCCGCTCGAGGTCGTGGCTCGACGCGGGATCGTGCCCAATGTGGACGCGGGGTTGCGCCTGGGCATCGGCAGCGCGCTGCTGGGCGCTGAAGGCACCTGGCGGTTCATGGAGCGCGACTTCGGCAGCAGCGGCCGCCTGCACTTGGCGACCGGTGCGCAAATCAGTCAGAGCCTGCTCGACCAGATCCACTCGGGGCGGGCGGTCGTGCCCGTCCTGGCCACTTGGGACTGGTTGCCGTTTTCGCTGACCCTGGCCGGCCACGTGGGCTACCGGTGGGTGAGCCAGCCGGCGATGTCGCCGACTTCGCTGCCCGAGGCCATCAAGGATGTGCGCTGGACCATGGGCGAAAATGGTCTGACCGCCGGCGGCGGGCTGCTTTTCGACTGGCACGACGACACGACCACCCTGGGCATCGCGTTCGAGTTCGATCACTGGGCGGGCGCCATTGGCGCGGCCGGTCGCGAATTGTCCGACTATGGCGTCAACGTGCTGCAGCTGTCGCTGGTGGGCGGCTTCCGCTTTGGTCTGGAAGAGGCCGAGGCCGAGCGCACCCGCGATGCCATCGACGGCCTGAGCAAGTAGGGCAACCGACCCAATTCGGTCCGTTCGGCGCGACGGCCTGGGCGACTCTCTGGGCCCGAAACGCGCTGTTCATCAAACGATTTGCAGCGTGCGCGACTTGTGGCGGAACCGCAGAATCAGCGACGTGGCGACCACGGCCAGCGACAGGAACAGGCCCCACCACAGCCGGTCGGCGTGCTGGTGCAGGCGGAACACGGCGATGTAGCCCAGCGGCATGCCCAGCAGCCAGAAGCCCAGGATATTGAACAGCACCGGCACGCGGGTGTCGTCCATTCCGCGCAGCACGCCAAAGCCGATGGCCTGGATGCCGTCGGCAATCTGGAAGCCCGCGGCGATGGTCAGGAAGTGGCAGGTCAGGGCGATGACCTCGGCGGTGGCGCTGGGCAGGTATTGGAGCGCCATCCACTCGCGCAACGCCACCATCACGGCCCCCGAGCCTAGCGCGTAGAGCAGCCCCAAACCAAAGGCCGTCCAGCCCGAGCGCTGCACCGCGGCCGGGTCGCGTCGGCCGATGGCGTGGCCGACCCGCATCGACGCGGCCGTGCCAATCGCGAACGGCACCTGGAAGGCGATGGCGGCGATCGACAGCGCCACCTCGTGGGCCGCCAGCGTGGACGCGCCCAGCAGCCCCATCCACAGGGTCGTGACGACGAACCCCGTGACTTCCATCAGGTACTGTAGGGCCAGCGGCGTCCCAGAGCGCAGGATTGGCAGCGACAGCGCCCCGGGTCGCACCCACGCCGTGCGGTAGCGCTGCAGGCCGGGCGCGACGTCGACCCACACCACCAGCGCGGCGCCCATGGCCACGCGGCACACCACCGAAGCCCAGGCGATGCCCGCCAGGCCATAGCCGCGGTCCACGGCCGCAAATGCAAGCCACGCGTTGACGATGTTGCCCAGGATCGCCACCACCATCACGGGCCGGGCCTTGCCCACCGCCGAGCAAAACGAGCGCGAAGTGATGTAGGTGATCGCCGGCACCAGGCCCAGCGCCGCGATGTCCAGATATTCCGCGGTATCCGTGACGAGTCTTGGCTCCTGGCCCATGGCGCGGAGCAGCGCTGGCGCCGTCAGCAGCGCGCCGGTGAGCAGCGCACCACCCAGCACGGCGATCCAGATGGCCTGACGGTACAGGGCTCCGGCCTTCTTGGGGTCATCTTCGCCCACCGCTCGCGCCACGTGCGGGTCCAAGCCGGCCATCAGGCCGTAACCCGTGACGATGACGAGCACCAGTGTGGTGGAGCCCAGCGCCTGGGCCGCCAGCGCGTCGACGCCCAGCCGCCCGGCGGCCACGGTGCCCACCACGCCCATCGCCATTTGCGCCAGTTGGGCGACCATCAGCGGGCCGGCCAGACGCGCCAGGGCCCCGACCTCGGCGCGCGCGGTGGCAGCGGGCGCCAGAGCCAAGGGGTTTTCAAGGGGAGCAAGGCTTCCAGAGATGGCGTCACCTGTGTGCGGCTGGGGTGGACGGCACGTGTCGCTAAGCGTCGGTCCGACAGGCCACGGGCTCGACGGTGGCGCCAGCGGCGGCCAACCAGGCCTGCAGCCACGCCGCCGTCTGGTTGCTGAGGCCCGGCAACGCCTTGCTGCCCCACACGATGACCAGCAAGCGCTTGGTGTCACTGGTGGTTTTGGTGCGCTGCGCGTCCTTCACGGCGTTGGCGCAAGCACCCTCGCCGTCGCAAAGGCACAGCAGACCTTCCAAGTCGATGGCGTGACCTGCGGAATTGAATACGTATTCCTCGCCGGCTCCACCCATGCGGATCGACAGCGGGCCGGCAATGCGGTCGGCGTCGATGGCGCTGATCGGCATACCGCTGTGCAGCGACACCCGGTTGCAGATGTCGATCGGCGGGTTGATGGTCGGGAACGCGCCCTGGGCCTCGGCGCCGAGCAGGAATTCCGAGGCGGGCTTGGAGCGACCAGTGGGCTTGAAGCCGCCCTGGCGCAGAACGTCGCGGATCGCCTTGCGCACGCCGTCGTCGGCTGCGGCCATGGGGGCGGGCGGCGTCGGTGGCAAGGTCGATTCGGCAATCGGCGCCGCAAAGGTCGCCAGCAGGGCGACGGCGTCCAGCTGCGCCCCAGGGCCCATTGGGTGTGGGGCAACGGCAATGGTGCTCATGGTATGGCCTCGCTATCGCCGAGCTCGCGGCGGATCAAGTCTGGACGGGTCATGCCGAATTCCAGCCACTTGCGACGCAACGCCCACATCTGGTCCATCGGCAGGTCGCCGGTGCGCCCCAGCGCCGCCAGCTCGGCCCGCCGCCGCGGCACCACGCCCTGCAGCGTCAGCGCCAGCGCCACGGACAGGTTGAACGACTGCACGAAGCCCCACATCGGCAGGATGTAGCGCGCGTCCGCCAGCTGGCGCATCTCGTCGCTGATGCCGTCGTGGGCGTTGCCGACCACGATCGCCGCCTTGGCGGGCAAGGGCAGGGTCTCCAGCGTGTCGCTGGCCTGCAAGTCACTGACCAGAATAGTGAACCCCTGGTCCTTCAGCGCGCGCACCGCCTGCGCCGTGCCGGTGTAGCGGTGCATGTTGACCCACTGGTCGGCCGACTTGGCCACCGTCGACGAGGTGCGCATGCTGTGCTTGCTGAAGATCCAGTGCAGATCCTGCAGACCGAAGGCCTCGCAAGTCCGCACGCAGGCAGCCACATTGTGGGGATCGAAGATGTCCTCGAACACCGCGGTGACCGAGCCCAACCGCGAGCGCAGCACGCCGTCTACCCGCTGGATGCGCGAGGGGGCGATGTACTGTTCCAGAATGTCGACGGCGGGCCAGGGCTGTGGCTCGCCTGCAAAAGTGCTTTCGCTGGCCATGGTGTCTGTGCTGGGAGGTGGTCCGCCGGAGTGGCGGCGGGACGGCACGTTGCCTTGCCCGCGCCCTGCCGTCAACCCCGGGCAGGCCAGCGCCACGGCGTGCCCGTGGTTCAGGTGATGTAGATGAGGTACGCAGCTGCCAGGAGCAGCAGGACTGCGCACACGGCCTTGGCGATGGCGGGGCCGCGCGAGCCCTCGGACCAGTCCAGGTAGCGCTGCACCAG
>JACRCU010000497.1 GCA_016218865.1 Deltaproteobacteria bacterium
ATTGGCGATGCCGTGAACGTGGCCTCGCGGGTGCAGGGCATCGCCCGCGAAGTGGGCTGCGACGTGCTGCTCAGCGAGTCGACGCACCTTCTGTTGCCGCCGACCATGCAAGCCAAGTGCCGCTTCGTCGACCGGGTGCTGGTCAAGGGCCGCCGGCGGCCGGTGAGTGTGTACGAGGTGTTCGGTGGCGATCCGGCGCCGCTGCGCGCGGCGAAACTGGCCAATCTGCGCGAATTCGAGAACGCCACTACCCTGTACCACGCCGGCCACATCGCCAAGGCGCGCGCGCAGTTCGCCCACTGCCAGACCATGGCGCCAACCGACAGCGCCACCGCCTACTACCTGGGCCGCATCGACGAACAGGCGCGCAGTGGCCTGCCGCCCGAGCCCGATGCCGCCGCCGGCACCTTCGTGTGGCTGCCCGAATACGACACCGGCGTCGCCGCCATCGACGAACAGCACCACCACCTGGTGCACCTGCTCGAGGAGCTGCGCGGCGCGGTTGTGCAGTCGGACCGGCTGGCGCTGCGGCGCGTGCTGCCGGCGCTCGACGACTATGCCCGCAAGCACTTCCAGATGGAGCAGGCCATGATGGCCCAGGTCGACTATCCGCTGGTGGTGCAGCACGTCGAGGAGCACCAGCTGTTCCTGGCCGAGCTGGCCAGGCTGCAGCGGCAGTTCGTGGACCCGGCCAGCGACACCAAGGTGCTGCGCTTCAAGGTCGAAACGTTCTTGCAGGACTGGCTGGTGTCCCACACCACCAAGATCGACAAGCACTTTGTGGTCTACCGGCAGGCGCAGTTGGCGAATCACCATTGACGAGCACCCCACCCGATGCGCGCGGGCCCGGCTGTTCGGCCGCGGCCGGCAACGGGCGAGATTCAGGCGGGGACCCCGCCTAGGGCGCGGGCAATGGCCTTGGCTTTCGAGCGCAATGGCGCGGACTGGTTCGGCGTGCGCGGCCGGCCCTGGGTCGACGAGCAGGCGGAGCTTGGCAACCCACGCAACTCCAGGTACCTTGGGCATTCTGCGGCCGGGAGCGCGCAGCTGGACAGGGGCAAGCATGTTGTGGGGCGACCGACCCGATGGCGTCCGCGTGCGCGACCTGCCGCCGATGCGCGTCTTGATGCCGCACCTGATTCCACGCCGCAACAGCGCGGTCGTCTACCTGACCCAGCGCCTTGACCTGACGCAGACCGTGCCGTGGCTGGAGCAGCGCTCGGCCGAGGCAGGGGTGCGCATCACCTTGTTCCACCTGCTGCAATTTGCTCTGGTGCAGGTGCTGGTGCAACGGCCGTTGCTGCACCGCTTTGTGGCGGGCCGGTGCATCTACCAACGCAGACACCTCGAACTGTCGTTCGCCGTCAAGAAGCGCCTGGACGACGGCGCCGGTATGACCGCCGTCAAAGTGCGACTGGCGCCCGACGCGGACCTGCTGGCGGTGGTGCGGGCGGCCGACGGTGGCATCGCCCAGGGGCGCGGCCGCGCACTGCTCCCGTCCGAGCGGGAGATGCAGGTCTTTGGCCGCTTGCCCCCCTTCCTGCTGGGCTGGCTGGTGGCGCTGCAGCGGCAGCTCGACGCGTGGAACCTCCTGCCCGGCGCCCTGACGGCCAGTGACCCGCTGTACTGCAGCGCTTTCTTGGCCAATTTGGGTTCGATCGGCCTGCAAGCGCCCATCCATCACCTGTTCGACTGGGGCACGTCGCCGATCTTCGGCGCGCTCGGTGCGATCCACCAAGCGGCCTGGGTGAACGAGTCCGGCGGGCTGGAGGTGCGACCCACCGTCGAGGTCAGCTGGAGCTACGACGAGCGCATTGCCGACGGCCTGTACTGTGCAAAGTCGATGGAGATACTGCGGAAGGTGGTCGAGCGGCCGGACTTGTCGGCGTAGATGCGGGTCAGCACCCGGTTCGGGATCGGGCAAGTGCCAGCCACCGACCACGTTTTCATTCGCGACAAACTTGCTCGGTGCACGAGCTTACGCCAAATCCGTGTAAGTTCTAGAACTTGTCGAACTGCGGCGCTGGGTTCGAGCGCCTGGTCGGAGCGCGCGGGCCCTTGGGTGTGGCGGCCGGCTCCCGGGCAGCCTTGGCAGCACCCAACTCGGCATCTGGTTTGACCTTCTCGGGCGCCAGCGGCGGCTCCGGGCCGCGATCCGCCGCAGGAGAGTTGCTGGCAGTTGGCTGTGCCGGCAACGGGGACGTGGGCACCGCAGCAGCCGCCACCGCTTGAGCCGCGGCAGGTTGGCGGTCGCTTTCCAAGGTGGGATCGGGTGCGGTCGGAACGGTGAGCGCGGGCGGGGGAGCGGGCGCCACGGCGGCCATGCCGGTTGCTGGCGTGTCGCCCGATCGGGCGCCATACACCGACCAAGCGGCCGCTCCCGCGGCAAGGGTGGCGACAAGCGCCGCAACCAGTGGAACTGAAGTGCGTTGTTGTCTCGTTGCTGGCGGTGGGCTCGCGTCCGCAGGATCGAACGTCGCCGCCGAGGTGCCGATCGCGGACTTGCCAGCGGCCGGCTCGGCCTCTGCCGCCGATGAAGCGTACGACTGCAGCAGCGCCGGATCCAATGCCTCCGACCGCAGAGGCAGGCTGCCGGTCACGGGCGTATTTTGTGGGCTGTACCGATGCGTGGCTCGCAGCAACTGCGTCTCGAGGTTCGACGCTTCGTCGTCGACCAGGTCCGCCAACCGGTCGTCCGGTCGCTGCTGGGCCACCACCGCCAACAGAGCGCTGCGCATGTCCTCGGCCGACCTGTAGCGATCGGCAGATTTCCACGCCATCGCCTTGCGGACGACTTGCGCAATCGGCCCTGCGTGATCCAAGTCGGCCGCTCGGCGCAGCGGGTCCCGTTCTGGATTCGCTTTGGCGAAGACCAGTTGCATGGTCTCGGCCTCGGCGTAGGGGCGCCGACCTGTCACCACCTCGAACAGCATCACGCCGACCGAATAGATGTCGGCCCGGTGGTCGACTTGCCCCATGCCCTCGCCGGCCAACTGCTCGGGTGCCATGTAGAGTGGCGTTCCCACCAGCTGCCCTGTGCCGGTCAGGCTCAGCATGTCTGGCTCGCCGCCGTGCCCAGCCTCGAAGGATTTGGCGAGGCCAAAATCGAGCACTTTGACGAACCATTCGTAGCCGTGGGCTTGGCTGGCCATGGCGTTGTCGGGCTTGATGTCGCGGTGCACGATGCCTTTGCCGTGTGCCGAGGCAAGTGCCGACAACAACTGACCGAACACTTCGCCCACGGCCCGCCATGTGGGGCGCTCCTCGCGCCAACTCGCAAAGACTTGGCGCAAAGGCACGGCATCGTGCAGCAACTCCATGACCATATAGGGCGCGTCTTCGTCGATGCGCGCCACGCCAAAATCAATCAACTTGACGATGTTCGGATGGTCGAGCGCCGCCACCGCACGCGCCTCGCGAACGAATCGCTTCCTCACCGTCTCGTCGACCTGGAGCCCGCTGATAAGCTTCAGCGCTACTTCGCGCAGCAGTGGCTGCTGCAGGGCCACCATCACGACACCCATGCCGCCCTTGCCAAGGGTTTGCACGAGCAAGTACTTGTCGCCAAGAAGCAACCCGATGCGCGGATCCAGTCGCTGGCTCAAGTAGGTGTCGGGGATGCCGTGGTAGCCGCGGTGTTCGCAGCCGCGCTGCATGCACGCAACCCCGACGTCGGCGACCGGTTGGCGGCAGTTTGGACAGATTGCAGGCACGGTGGGCATCCTTGTGCAGCCGAGGCAACGGTTCCGTTGTGCGGCGGAGGGCCGGCGGGCCATCCTAGCGCCGCCGGATTGGGCGGGCAACCGGCGAGGGAGACTGCGGTCTTGCGCGAGACCTTCGCCACCTGCCCGGTTGCCGCAGGTACCCTGCAAGCGTAGGATAGGCGGGCAACTCGGCGCAAGTCCAAGCTGCAGCTGCCGTTTGCTCGGCCACAGGACGAGGCGTCATGCACGAGTTGAGAAGAGTATCGTCTGTTCTTGCCACGTTGGGCGCACTGCTGCTACCAGGATGCTTCGACGACCTCCCGCCGCCTACTGACGCCGCGGTGACCGTCAACGATACCGCCGACGCCAGTGCAGACGCTGGAGAAACCGCTGACCAGACTGTGGCCGACGGTGCGACCCAGGATGCCACCACAGGGGACACCGATGCCTCGGCGTCGGGCTCCGATGCGCCGGCCGTGGATGCCGCCGCCGACGTGGCCTTGGACGCCGACCCGCCGGACGTGGCGCCCGGCGAGGTGGTCCCAGACACGGCCAGCGACGTTGTGCAAGCTGATGCGGATTCGAGTGAATTCTCGGACGGTGACGCTGGGGCTCCTGAGGCGGGGGAAGGCAGCGACGTGCTTGCCATCGACGGTCCAGACTCCACGGACCCGGCCGACAGCGACGCAGCGGCGGACTCAGGCGACGCAGAGGTAGGTGCGCCGTGTCAGCCAACTACCGAGGTATGCAACGGAATTGACGACGACTGCAACGGGGCGACCGACGAATCCGGTGCCGAAATGAGCTGCACGGTCGCCCTCCCGTGTGCCAAGGCCTACTGTGCACAAGGTGTCTGCCTTGCCGTGGCGGACACGAGCACCGCCGCCCCGTGCGACGACGGCAACGCCTGCACTGCCAGCGACGCTTGCAGCCAGGGCGTGTGCACTGGAAATTGGCTCGGCTGCGACGACGGCAACCCGTGTACGGACGATAGCTGCCAAGCGGCGGACGGCTGCAATCATGCGCCAAACACCGTGCAGTGCAGCGACGGATCCGTGTGCACGACCGGAGATGTGTGTAGCGGCGGGTCCTGCAAGGCAGGAGGCTCGCTCGCCTGCGAGGACGACAATCCGTGCACTGCCGATGGGTGCGACGCGACCAAGGGGTGCCAATACTCGCCCAAGTCCGGCACCTGCGACGACGGTGACCCGTGCACCACAGGCGACGCTTGCAAGACTGGCGCCTGCGTCGGGGCTGCAGCGGGGTGCGACGACGGCAATGTCTGCAGCAAGGACTCGTGCGGGGCTGGCGGGTGTGCCCATCAGCCGGCGAGCGGGCCGTGCGACGACGGGGATGCTTGTACGGCTGGCGACGCGTGTGCTTTGGGCAAATGTGCCACCGGAGCGCCAAAGAACTGCAACGACGGCAACGCGTGCACAACGGACGGCTGCAGTTCGGCAACGGGCTGCACCGCCACGCCGACCAGCACGCCCTGCGACGACGGCAACGCGTGTACGTCCGGCGACTCGTGTGCTTCGGGCATCTGCAAGGCTGGCGGCGCCAAGAAGTGCGACGACGGTGACCCGTGTACCGCCGATTCATGCGCAGCGTCCACGGGGGTCTGCGCCCACACGGCCATTGCCGCGTGCATGAAGTCCCCATGCGCCAGCGCTGCGGACTGTTCCTCCGGCCAAGTATGCGACGACAATACCAATAGTTGCGTACAGTGTGCCAGCCACGCCGGCTGCAAGTCCCTGTGCGGGCTCTGCATTGCCACGACGTGCGTGGCCGCCACGCCGTGCACGTCGTCGGTGCAGTGCAAGGCGGAGGGCAAGGTCTGCGCGGCGGACCTGGGGCTTTGCGCTCCGTGTAACGTGTCGGCCGACTGCGGAGGCAGCGGCGCTACATGCGTCGCCCACCTGTGCGTGGCGGCTCCGCAGTCCTGTACGTCGGATACACAGTGCGCTGCAGTGTGCTCGTCCAAGACCAAGACCTGCGTCCAGTGCAACGTCAGCGCGGACTGCGGCAGCGGCGGCTGGTGCGGAACCGACAGCGCGTGCCACCCAAAGGTTTGCAGCGAGTCCAGCTGCGTGAACCTCGACTTCTTTGCCTGCAAGGCCGACGGCGGCGGCTACACCAAGATCCCGTGCGACGACGAGGAGCCGTGCACCACCGACGCCTGCGACGGCCAAGCCAAGGAGCCGTGCAGCCATGTCGCGCTGCCAGACGCCACGCCGTGCGGGAATGCGGGGCTGGGCGGCAAGTGCGGGACCGGCAAATGCCGATACCCATTTGTCCAAGTTGCCAATTACGGCAACACCGCCTACGGAGTGACCTCGAATGGCGCGGCGTGGGCCTGGGGCCGCAACACCGGCTGGGTCAACAGCCCGAACACCACGGACACGTTCTTCGGCACGCCAGGCGCCGCGTTGCCGACGTACAACACACCGCAGCTGATCGCCAAATCTGGGGTAGCAGAAGTGGGGACCGACACCGGCGGCAGTGGCATCTGCATACGGTTCACGTCCGGAACGGTGCAGTGCAGCGGGCCAAGCGGCACCACGAGTTGCAGCGGTGTGGCGAGGTTGCCCTCGCGAGACTCTTGCTTCGTCATGCAAGGTGGTGCCGTGAGGTGCGGACCGTGCGGAGGGTCGGCCATCAGTGGCATGGCCGATGCAGTCGAGGCTGCCGGAACCGAAAGCAATGGCGCCGCACGGATCAGCACCGGCGAACTGTATCGCTGGACTTGGAACTCCAACAATGGCGCCGCCTTCAAAGTGACAGGCGCCCCTAAGGTGGCGTCGTTGCTCAGTGGTTCGGTGGCCCTTGGCGAGGACGGCAATCTCTGGACCTGGGCCGACGGCACGGCGAAGCTGGCGGGCGGGCCCAGCTTGAAGGGGGCAGTCGCGGCGACGGGGGAGCCGGGGGCTGGATGCGCCGTCTTCGGTGCCGGCCAAGTCAAGTGCTGGGGCTCCAACACCTTTGGCCAGCTTGGCGACGGCGGAAGCCAAAGCCAACCCACAGGGGCTTGGGTGCAGGGACTGTCCGACGCCGTGCAAGTCAGCGGACGTTCAGGTGACAGCCACTGCGCGGTGCGCAAGACCGGTCAAGTCGTGTGTTGGGGCGACAACACCGAAGGGCAGCTTGGCAGCGGGACTGGCGGTTGGCCGAAGCCCCCGACCCCCATTGCGGGTCTCGGTCCCGTCCAGCAACTGGTCGTGGGGCGGTACGGCGCGTGTGCCCTCACCGCTGCGGGCGCTTACCATTGCTGGGGGTCGACCGAAGACCCTGTGCAATCCCCGACGGAGGTCCCAATGTTGGCGGGCATGCAGTCGCTTGCGCTATACGAAGGACGGTCGCAGGGCTGCGGGATCAAGGCCGGCAAGGCTTGGTGCTGGGGCAGCAACAGCCAAGGGCAGCTCGGCAACGGTGCCAATGGCGCCGGCACCGACTCGGCGACTCCAGTCCAAGTCCTGAATCTCTCTGGCCTGACGGGAGTTGCGACGATGCAGGATTCTGCCCGGTGCGCGTGGCAGCAGGGGGGCAGCGCCTGGTGTTGGGGTGACGGCGGCGAATTCTGTTTGGGCAACGGCCAGGGCGGTTCTGGCTACTTCAGCAGCACGCCGGTCCAGGTCAAGAACCTCGGCGCGGTCACCCACGTCGTCGGTGGCAGCAACTTCTTCTGCGCCCTCGTCAGCGACGGATCGATAGCCTGTTGGGGGCAGCGGTCCACCCAGAATCAGGGGTCGCAATTCCTGCAGACGGCCACCAAGATTGACTTCGCTGAAGGGGTCAAGGCGTTGATTGCCAAATTCAGCGTTGTCGCTGCGCTCCGCGGTGATGGGACCGTGCTGTCGTGGTCCATGCAGACGCCGAGCCCGGATGCCGGACTGCCACAGCCCTGGCAGGAAGCCGGTGCGGCCATCGGTATCGCGCTGGCCGAGGCCAACAACTTCCCAACTGGGCGCGTCGCGCTCAAGGCAGACGGAACGTGGTACGGTAGTGCCAAGAACACCTTTGGCCTGCTGCCAGGTGTCGCCCTCACCAAAGGGAACCAGTCGACTTCGCCCGAGACAATCCCCGGCCTGACCGGGCTGACCTCCGTGGGATTCGGTCCGGAGTTCGGTTGTGGCCTCAACGCGAAGAAAGAGGTCCTATGTTGGGGCGCCAATAGCTACGGAGCACTTGGGACGGGCGACGCTTGGTCCAACAAGCCGGTGGTCGTGTCTTGGGGACCGTAACAGCATGTCGGAAGGACACTCGGCGACGCACCTGGCGTATTGATTGCCGGTTGATCCTGCCGCGCTCTGTCGGGCTCCCAGCCTGGTCCGCTCGTCAAGTCGGCCGCCACAGGCGCGAATTCAATTTCTGCGATGTCAATCCGTTGTAGCCGCACAGGTAGCAGTGGTGGGGGTGCGCCGGGCTATCCCGACGCGGCCTCTGGTCGTCCAAGGCCCTACCTCTCCAGCAACCACCAGATCACCGCCCCAACCAGCAGCGTGCCGCCAGCGGCATACGCAGAGATCGACGCAGTCTTCTCGGCCGGTGGTCGCCGGTAGGGGTCGCGGGTTTGGTAGTCGATGTTCCACCCTACGCCCAACCCGAGGCCGGCAACGCCTGCGACCGCCAAAGCCGCCTGCGCGAAGGTGTGGCGTGGCGCTGGCGCTGCGACTGGCGCCGTCGCTGGCGCCGCTGGCAGCTTGACTGGCCCGGGCGGGTCCGCTGTCGGCCGGTCCTGCGCCGGTTGGGCGGCGACGGGTGGTCGAACGGACGGCGGTGGGCTCGGCTCGGCCGCGTCGCTGGCTGGCGGTGACGGCGGAGGCGGAGGTGCCGGGGTGCGGGCTGGCTCGGCCGGCCGCGCGACGGCCGCCTTGGCGAGCGTTTGAGCATCGCCCACCACGGCGTCCGGCGCGGTTGGGTCGCCGCGAATGTCGGCGAGCAACTGCAGTGCGGCGTCGCGTGACCCGGCCGCGAGCTCGAGCCGGGCCAGCAGCAGGAGCGCGGCCGCCGGCTCGGGGTAGATGCCCCCGTCGTCTGCCCGCTTGGCTTGAGCGTACAGTACGCGGTGGCCGGCCGAGGCAATGGGCAAGGCCGCCGCGGCAGCGCCCCGGTCGAATTCCGCCTGCGCTTCCGCAAGCTTGCCATTGGCAGCGCCGCGCGCGCGAACCACCGATTTCTCTTCGGTCGCGTTGCTGGCGGCTTCAGCCCTTTGGTAGGCGGACGCGGCTTGGCCGAAGCGCCCCAGTTGCTCCAAGCAGCGGGCCTGCGCGAAGAAAAGTGCTGGATGCGCAAGGCGTTGCAGTGCAGCGGCATAGCGATCGGCCGCGGTTTGGTAGTCGCGCGCCAAGTAGCGCTGCTTGCCTTCGGCTGCGAGGCGTTGGGCGCTGGCGGCGTCGGTCTTGGGGGCCGCCGCGGTCACGGAGCTGCAAAGCGACAAGGCCAGGATTGCCGCGACGGTGAACGGGGCGCTGTTCCAGCGAACAAACCGCCACGCGGATCGGAACAGGCCATCGCCCAGCCAGCTCGGCTTCGGGTCGCGCATCTTCATCCTTGGCGTGGGCTGGGCGTCGCTCACGGCAAACCTTGGTCGGGCACGGCGCTTGACCCGAAGCTGCCACCCAGGGAGTCGTCGGCGATTGCGACAGCCCAGATCAGCGTGAGTGGTCTGGGCGCAGGCAGTGGTGGCAGGCACATGTGGACTCCCGGCGTCATGGCGGCGGCCGTCGACTCGCGCGGACAGCCCAGGGCCGTGGAACTCTTGCGGCCATGCTACGCCGAAAATCAACACCGCGCGACCCTGGAGCGGAGCGAATCGAGCCTGGTCCCGGCGCAAGGAGTCCCTGCGTCGAAGCTGGCCAGAATCATGCCAAATCCGTCGAATTCGGCGCGACCGGCTGTGCCATTCTCCAGGCCCGAACCGGGGCCGCAGCCGCGATCCACAAGCGCGCCGCCGGGCCGACCCGAAAAGCCCTGGCCGCCACCCGCATTTGCCCGTACCATCTCGGCGCGCACCACCCGCGCCCATCGAGCACCATGCTTCGCTTCTCTACCGCCCTGGCCGCCAGTCTGCTGGCCACGACTTGCCTTGCCGCCGCCTGCACCACCGAAACCGCAAGCGCCACGCCCCCGGCCGAAGCCGACCTGACGAGCGCGAGCAAGCTGCCCTGGAACCCCGTGACCGCGCAAGACGGCTCGATCACGGGCGGCCATTGCAGCGCCACCGTGCCCGTGCTGGCCAAGACCGGCTGGCGCCACAAGACCAAGTCGACCGCCGACGCGCTGATGGGCGCGCCCAACCACCGTATTCGCGACGTCATCGTCCTGCCGGGTCAGACCGCCAAGCTGCGCGGACGGTTCGCCTACGGCAGCATCGACAAGGACCTGGAAGACGAAGTCATCGAGCTGTGGGTTCAGAAGTGCCCGAATTGGCAGCTGGTCGGCAGCGGCCTGACCGACGGCGACGGCGTGGTGTGGCTCGACGTCCCGGCCCTGCCCGCAGGCGACTACCGGGTCCGGATGATCGCCCGCGGCGACGGCAGCTTTGCCGATGGCCTGGTCGCGGTCTGGCCCAAGGGCGTGCAGGTGGTGGTCAGCGACATCGACGGCACCCTGACCACCAGCGACTGGGAGCTGTTCAAGGACGTATTCGGCAAGAAATCCGCGGCGATGTACGCCGACGCCGACAAGGCCATCCGCACCTGGACCGGCAAGGGCTACCGCGTGCTGTACCTGACCGGCCGGCCGCAGATCTACAACCGCTACTCGCGCAACTGGCTGGATACCCACAACCTGCCGCTGGGCGTGGTCCGCCTGACCGACGACGTGGGCGATGTGGTCCCCAGCGAGTCGGGCGTGCAGGAGTTCAAGACCCAGGTTCTCAAGGACTTGCTGGCCAGCCATGCGGCGGTGCTCAAGGCCGGCCACGGCAACGCGGTCACGGACATCGGCGCCTACCAGGCCGCGGGAATCCCCAACGCGGACCTGTGGATCGTCGGGCCGCACGCGGGCGAGCAGGGCAGCGCCAAGGTCGTCAGCTACACCAAGCTGCTCCCGACTTTGGCCAAGTACCCGGCGGCCAAGCAGCCGTAAGCCGGCTCCAGATCAGGGTGTAACGGCAAACGCCGCCTTGGCTTTGTTGACCGCGGCCAGGCCCACCACCGCCCCCAGCTGCCGGCCCACGCTGTCGTCTGGCCAAATGTGGATGCCGCCAAAGATGCGCGACTGACCGGCCTGGTCGGCAGCGTCGAAGTAGGTCGCCCACTGCAGGGTGACGTCGACCGACGGGCCGTCCTCGAACACCAGGTAATCGCCCGCCTTGGTTGCGAATTCGCCCAGACCACCGGGGAAGTACGGGCTGCCCGTGTAGGCGGCCAGCACCTCGGCGGCGGCGCGCGAGAAGGTGCTGTGGCCCGAGATGAACCCCGGGAACGCCGGCGTGACGAAATTGCGGCGCTGGTAGGGCAGCCAGTCCACGCCGCGCATCCAGCCGATGGGACCGGTTTCGTTCTTGCGGTCGCCCGGCTCGCCCAGCCAGCTGCGGACGGCCACTTGCCCTTGCCACAAGCGCAGGTGGTGGTGGCGCTGGCCCGGGGCACTGCTCTCGGCGGTGATGAGCTCGACGATACCCGGCTCCAGTGCCAGCCCGTCGGGGCTGTAGCTGGGCAGCTTGGGGTCGCTCGCCTGGCCCTTG
>JACRCU010000498.1 GCA_016218865.1 Deltaproteobacteria bacterium
CGCCCTGGCCGACAAGTTCGCCCCCATCCTGGCCCGGCGGGTGGTGGTGGCCACGCCTGCCAAAGTCAGCGCGGACCTGCTGGCGCCGCTGGCACCTGCGCTGGCCCAGGTGCTGAGCGAGGTCACCTGTGCCCGGCTCGCGGTGGTCCACTTGGGCGGTCCGGATCCCAACGGCGTGGCGCCGCGCGGCCAGAGCGTGATGATGGTGCCGGGCGAAGGGCTGCGCACCTTGGGCATCGCGTTTCCCTCGTCGCTGTTTGCCGATCGGGCGCCAGCGGGGCACTGGCTGCACACTGGCCTGGTGGGCGGCGCTGCCGATCCCGAGGCCGTGGATCTACCCGACGACACGCTCATTTCGCTGGTGCAGCGGGCCCATGAGCAGGCCTTTGACCTGCAGGGCGCGCGGGCGCTGCCGGTGCAGTTCGCGGCGGTGATTCGCTGGCGCGACGCGATTGCCCAGCCGCGGGTCGGCCACCGGGCGGCGATGCAGGGCTTGGCCGGGCGGGTGTTGCGCGAGCTGCCGGGCGTGGCGCTGGCGGGATCGTACATGGGCAGCCTGGGCGCGGAACCGGCGGCCCAATCGGGCCTGGCGGCGGTGGCGGCGCTGGCCGAGGCCTGAGAGTTTCTTGGTTTCGTGAAGAGTTTCTGGGGTTTTGGGGGAGTCGACATGAGTACACACGCGCATTCTGCCGCTGCGACCCACGCGGTCGAGAGTCGGCTACCGTTTGCGGTGGTCGGCTGTGATTTTCGGGTGGCCTCGACCCAGTGGCGCGGCCGGTTGCTGCTGAACCACGACGAGCGCGCCCGCATGACCGAGGAGCTGCGCACCAGCTGCGGCGCCGCCGGTCTGGTGGTGCTGGAGACGTGCAACCGCGTGGAATGGCTGGTGACCGCCAGCGAGGCCGAGTGGGCCGGCGAGGTCATGCGCGCCCAGATGGTCGAGCGCTGGCTGGCCGACGTGCCCAAGCCCAGGCGCAAGAAGGTCAAGACCCCCAAGCCGTACGTCTACTGGGGTCGCGCCGCCGTGGCGCACCTGCTGCGGGTGGCGGTGGGCCTGGAGTCGTTCGTGGTGGGCGAGCGCGAAATTGCCGGCCAGCTCAACCGGGCCCTGACGGCGGCGCGGGTGGCCGGGCAGGCCTCGCCGTTCCACAACGCGCTGCAGACGGCGCTGGGGCGAACGGTCAAGAAAGTCCAACGGTTGACCACCTGGCGCCACCACACCCGCGGCGTGCACAGCCTGGCGCTGGAGGCCGTGCAGTCCTACTGGAAGGAGCTGGGCAAGCCCCGCGACCAGCGGCCCGCCGTGGTAGTGCTGGGCATGGGCGAGATCGGGCGCAAGGCCGCGACCTTGCTGGCTTCGACCGGGCACTGCCAGGTGACGCGCGTCAACCGCACTGTGGCCGCGGAACATGAAAATGACTATCAACCACTGAGCAAGCTACCAGAACTGTTGAGTAAAGCCGATGCGCTGGTGGTGGCCACTGGAGCGCGCGACCCGGTGGTCGATCTGGCGCAGATCGTGCCGCTGCGGCCGCAGAATGGCCCGGCGCTGCTGGTGGTGGACCTGGGCGCGCCGGCGCAGGTGGCCTCGACCGAGCTGCCCGGCGCCCGCTACCTGGACCTGGACGCCCTGCTCTCGCTGCCGGCGGTGTCGCCCGACGAGGCCGAGACTCGCCACGTGCTGGAGCTGGTCGACGTGGGCGTGCGCGAGTTCCTGCTCGAGTGCCGCAAGCGCGACCTGGCGATCCTGCTGCGCTCGGTGCACGATGTGTACGATCGCACCTCGTATCAGGATCTGCCGGCGCGGTTGGCGGCAGAGTTCCCCGAAGAAGGTCAGCTGGAGCTACGCAAGAAGGTGGAGGCGGCCATGCGCGACATTCTGCGCGACATGACGCGCGACCTGGTGCAGCACATCGAGCACACGGCCGAAGGCGGGAGCAAGCCGCGGTCGGTGGTGGCCCAGCCATGAAACCCGCGCTGGCCGTCAAGCAGCAGCTGATGCGGCGGGCGACCCAGGCGTCGCTGGCGGTGGCCGTGGGTCTGCTGCTCACCAAGCTGGCGGCCTGGCAGCTGACCGACTCGGTGGCGATGCTGGCGAGCGCGGCCGACTCGACGCTGGACGCCCTGGCCTCGGCGGTAGCGATGTTGGCGGTGCACTGGTCGCTGCAGCCGGCCGACGCAGAACATCGCTTTGGTCACGGTAAGTTGGAACCCCTGGCGGGGCTCGCGCAGGCGGCGCTGGTGCTGGCCTCGGCGGTGGGTCTGCTCGTATCGGCGGTGCAACGGCTGCTGGCGCCGCGGCCGGTCGAGCAAGGTGCGGTGGGTCTGGCCGTGATGGCGGTGGCCACGGTCGCCACGCTGGCGCTGATGCGCTTCCAGAAGAAGGTGATCCTGGCCACCGATTCCACGGCGATCTCGGCCGATTCGCTGCACTACGGCACCGACCTGGCCATGAACGGCGCGGTGGCGGTGGCCCTGGTGGGCGCCTGGGGCTTTGGCTGGCTGTGGCTGGACCCGCTGCTGGGCCTGGTGACGGCGGTGCTGATCGGGCGCAGCGCGACGCAGATCGCTTGGAGTTCGACTCAGTTGCTGATGGATCGCGAGCTGGGGGATGACGATCGCCAGCGCATTATCGGGATCGTCAAGGCGCATCCCGAGGCGTTGGGCCTGCACGACCTGCGCACGCGCCGCATCGGCCTGCACAGCCACATCCAGTTCCACCTGGAGCTCGACGGCGACATCAGCCTGAAAGAGGCCCACGCCATCGGCCAGGCCGTGGAAGACGAAGTGCGCGCCGCGTTTGCCGATGCGGAGGTGCTCGTCCACTTTGACCCGCAGAGCGACCCGGACGAGCCGCCAGCCCGCTAGCAAAGCGACCGGCCGAAAGTCGCGGGCATTTTCTACTGTTGGAATTTGCAGGGTTTTTGTCTTACCGCCCGTTTCGCCCCCTGGCGGGCGGCCTGCCGCATCGCTGCGCCAACAATGCGCGGCTTTCCGAGTTGGGCTGCCCAGGCCCCGCGGTCGATGCAGATCGCGGGCATTTTCTACTTCGCGATCTTATTGGTGTTTGCTGGCAGTGCTCGGCTCACAGGCTGCGCGGCACGGCTTCCCAGCCCAGCGTGTTCTGGAACAGGCGCTTGCAGACGATGTTCTTCTGGTCGTCCAGGGCGAAGCGGTGGTACAGGTTCGGCGGCACGATGATCAGGTCGCCGGGCGCCACGTGCACCCGCATCCAGCGGTCCTGGGCGTCGCGCAGGTCGAAGATGCCGGCGCCGGCGGTGACGAAGCGGATCTCCTCGTCGGTGTGGAGGTGCTCGCCAAAGAACTTGGTCAGCAGGGCCGGCAGGTTGGGCGTCTGATCGTTCAGCCGTACTTCATCCATTTGCACGTAGCCACGCTCGTCGCGGAGCTTTTGCAGCGGCTCGGCATAGGCGCTCTCGTCGACCGGCATCTGCCGATAGAAGATGCCGTGCTTGGCCAAATAGTCTGCGCCAATCGCCTGTTCGGGCTGATCCAGGAAGTATGCTTTCATGGTGTGACCTTTTGGTTGCCGATACCCGGATGACTAGCTGACCACGGCCAGGGCCCGGCTCGCCGACGCCGGTTGCGCAGTCGCCGCCTCGGGCTGCGAGCGGTCGTGGGTCAGGTGGCTGATGCCCGCCGCATTCATGCGGATCACCGCGCGGCAGAGCCAGTCCAGGCACTCGGCCTGGGTCTTGGCGTGGACGGTGGACTTGCCCCAGATGTACACGCCGTGGTTGCGCACGATCACCGCGTTCGCCTTGGGGTACGCGAGGATCGCCTGCTCGACCCGCTCTTCGAGCTCGTGCTCCAGGGCGGTGTTGTCGATGACCGGGATCTCGTGGACGTCGAAATACCCTACCCCTTCCAGGCCTTTCATCATTTCCAGGCGGGTAAGGCGCAGCGGTTCGCCGGCCGGCACGGTCATGGCCGCCAGCACGATGTCCAGCGAGTGCGAGTGGAGAACTGCGCCAGCGTTGCGGTGGCGAAAGGCCGCCAAGAACAGCGGCGCGCAGGCGGTGAGCTTGAGGCCCGGCGTGATCGGCGCCTGGGTCACATGGCCGTTCAGATCGACCTCGAAGATGTCTTCGGGGCGGATGTTCTCCTTCTCGACGCCCGACGGAGCCATCAGCAGCGTGTGGCCGTCGCGCACGGCGATACCGCCGCCCGTGCCGCTCGCCCAGCCCTGCTCCCAGAACAAGCGGCAGAGACGCGAAATCTCTTGCCGGGCGGGCAGATGGCTCAGATTGCGTAGGGTATCGTGCATGAAAAAGGCTCCACGGCAAGGCGGTCACGCCATTGTCATGGAAGCAAAGAAATTGACCCAGGTCAAGATTGGTGCGCCGATGTGGGCTCGCAGCTACGGTTTCTTGCGGCGAGCGGCGAAGCGTTGCTCTACGAACTCCAGGCCTTGGCGGCCAATGGCGAGCTCGATTTCGCGGCGAAACACCGTATGGAACGGCGCGCCCGGCTGGTCGGCCGGCGGTCGCTGGCAGTCGGCCTTGGCGGGGATGGACTCGGTGGTGCGGTCCCAGGCGACGCCGCCTTCCGAGCGGAGGACGGGAAAGGTAGCGCAGTCAAAGGGTTTTAGCCCAGGCCACGGCAGACCCAGGTCCACGCTGGCGCGCTCGACGGCGCAGGTGTGGTCGGCCAGGGCGAACACGCACGCCCGGCGATCGCTTCCATCCAGGCGCGGCAGCACCGCGGTGGCCAAGCCCAGACCGCTGGCAAAATCGGCATGTTCCATGGCCTCGCCGCTGAACCACTGCTGCGGGTCGCGGCGCTCGGCGGGCAGGTGCGGGGCGATCGCCGGGGCGTGCTGCAGGATCGCCTGGGCCTGATCCGCGTCGGTCCAGATGCCGCCGCCGCAGCAGGCGCCACCGCACACCTCCAGCCGGCAATTGTGCCCCGAGCTGGGCGCGATCAAGGTCCGCGAGATCCGCCAGTTCT
This sequence comes from Deltaproteobacteria bacterium, assembly GCA_016218865.1. Taxonomy (GTDB): domain Bacteria; phylum Myxococcota_A; class UBA9042; order UBA9042; family UBA9042; genus SXRM01. The sequence goes on from JACRCU010000498.1 coordinate 4,972, forward strand.
GGTATCGCCACGCTTTGGGCATCGCCGGGCACCTCCGTTCGTGGCAGCATAGCGCGGTCGCGCTGGATGCCCAACGCCGTGGACGCTCTGGCCGCAGATCGGCGGTCGCAGCGGCGCGTCGAAGCCGTTGGCCGCTGCACGCGCGCCCCAAAGGAACACCATGCACCTGTACCAGAAGATTGTCGTGATGGTGGCTGTGGTTGTGGTCGGCTGCAAAGCCCAGAATCGCGCCGAGACGGCGGCGCCAGCCGGTGCCCCGCCCACCCCGACTGCGGCCGAGCCCGCGGCGGCGGCCAGTGCTCCCAAAGCCGAAGCGGCCCAAGCTGCTCCGCCGGCACCGGCGGGCGGCTCGGCGCAAGCCAAGGTTGCGGTGGCAGCGCCGACGGCCGACCGCGACGAAGCCGCCGCCGACAGCAACTGGGACCCCAAGAAGGCCTATGCGCAAGCTGGGGTTGCGGCACCAGGCGCCGCGGAGCAGCTCGGACAGCCG
>JACRCU010000491.1 GCA_016218865.1 Deltaproteobacteria bacterium
GCTGTCGCTCAAGGTCGTTTGCGGGTTGAACAATGCAATCTGTCGCGAGGTCTTCTTGAACATGCTGCATGATCGCACAACTGAATTGTGTTGGCGATCCAAGGTTTCTTCTCAGGGATCAAGTGTCAATACCTGACACCCTAGTCGCGCACGACCACCTCGCCGCGCTGGACCTGGATGGTGATACGGCCCTGGCCGGGGCGATCGACCTCGATGAGCACGGACGAGCCGGCCTCGCCGCGGATGCGCTCGACCACCTGCGACAACTGCAGGCCCTCGACCCCGCCGCGATCGACCGCGACAATGCGATCGCCGACCTGCAAGCCGGCGCGGCCAGCCGGCGAGTCGTCCATCAAGCTGCCGACCACGATGGCGTCGCCGTCGCGGCGCAGGCTGGCACCGATGCCCTGGAAGGCAAAGTGTTCGCCGGGTTGGCGGACGGCCAGGGTGACGTCGCGCTGGGCGGCGGCGCCGTCGGCGACCTCGATGCCGCTCACGATCTCGGCGCGGTACTCGGGGTGGGCGACCCGCAGCGACACCCGGCCGGGCGGGACGCCCTTGAGCTCGAACTTGCCGTCGGCGTCGGAGGTGGCCATCGCGCCGGGGCCGCTGGCGATCGGATCGGCAGACAGGACCTGGGCATTGGCGATCGGCTGGCCGTCCTTGCGCGAGGTGATGCGGCCGTGGACGCTCGCGCCCAGCGGCAGGGTGATGACCACGTCGGCGCGACCGCTGCGGAGCACGCTGACCCCGGTCGCCACACCGGGCACGCGGCCGGGCTGCTCGGCGCGCAGGTCGTAGGTGCCCGGCTTCACAGACGGAAACTCGAACCGCCCCTCGGCGTCCGTCACCTGGTGATCGGGGCGCTTGTGCGCCGGCGGCGAACCCGGCTCCGGGCGGAATTGCGTCACGATCACCCGAGTTTGTGGTACGCCGCGGCCCTGCGGGTCGATCACCCGGCCCTGCAGCTTGCCGCCGGCCCGCAGGGTCAGCAGCCAGCGCCCGCCCAACTGCGGCGTGCTTGGCTCCGAAGGACTGTAGTTTTCGTGACTTGCAACCACCGGCCCCACGTCGTTCGCCACGTCGAACTGGCCTAGCGCGTCGGCCACCGACACAACTCGTTGCGTCGGGTCCGCCGTGACGATCTGGGCAAACGACGCCGGCTGACCCTCGGGTGTGACCACGCTGCCGTGCACCAGGCGCAGCGGCTCACCGCTGGCTGGCGGCAGCACCGGCGGCGGCGGAGCGTGCGGGCGCGCCACCGGCGGCGGGGTCGGGGCCACGGGCGGCGCCGCGGGCCGCGGCACGGGCTGGGCAACTGGTTGTTCCGGCTCGGGATCGTCGGCGAGCGCCGGCGGTCGCTCGGGGTCTGCCGTCAACGACCACACCAGCGCGGCAATGGTCACCACCACCAGCAGACCCAGCGCAATCCAGCCCCAACGTCGCATCGCAACCGCGCCGGCGCCCACCATGGCGCCACCAAGACGCGGATTGTGCGGGCAACGCCGCGCCAGCGCCACCACCGCAGCGGGCCACTCGACAATTCAGCTATTTCCCCCGATACTTGGCGGCTGCCGCGGTTGCGGACGGGCGCCACCATGAGCCAGCTGACCAACAGCGACGACGACGACGACAAGCCGGTCAAGGTGGGCCCCAACTATATGACGCCCAACGGCTTTGCCACCATGGTAGCCGAGCGCGATCACCTCCGCCGGGTCGAACGCCCCAAGGTGGTGAACGAGGTCGCGGACGCGGCGGCGATGGGCGATCGCTCTGAAAATGCCGAATACATCTACGGAAAGCGTCGCCTCCGCGAGATCGACCGCCGGCTCCGCTTCCTGGACCAGCGCCTGGATCGCGCGGTGGTGGTCGATCCCAAGCAGGCCGCCCGCACCGATCAGGTGTTTTTTGGCGCCACCGTGACCGCCGAAGACGACGACGGCAACCAACGCACCTGGACCGTGGTAGGCGAAGACGAGGCCGATCTGTCGGCCGGCCGCATCAGCCACCGCTCGCCAGTGGGCGCCGCCCTGCTCGGCAAGCGACAAGACGACGAAGTCCGGGTGCAAACCCCAAGTGGAGTCAAGTGTTACTACGTCATCCGCATCGCCTACTCCTGATTGTCCTGGCCAGCTTGTGGCTGCTGGCGACCGCGGCCCAGGCCGACGAGCCGGCCAAGGTCACCCTTGGCATCGACGTCCTGCTCAGCGACCGCATCGAGCTGGTGCAGGGCAAGCGCCTGGGTCTGCTCACCAATCCGTCGGCGGTCGACGGCCAGCTCGTCACCACCCTGGAGCGCCTGCGCCGCGACCCCCGGGTCAAGCTGGTCCAGCTCTACGCCCCCGAGCACGGCCTGGCCGGCGCCACCGCCAACGGCACTAGCAACCGCCCCGGCATCGAGCCCAGCACCGGCTTGCCGATCGAGGGCTTGTTCGGCGGCCAAGGCGCCCCCAGCCAAGAGAGCCTGAGCAAGCTCGACGCGGTGGTCTTCGACATCCAGGACATCGGCTCGCGCACCTACACCTACGTGTCCACCCTGGGCAAGCTGATGTACGCCGCCAAGTCCGCGGGCATCACCGTGATCGTGCTGGACCGGCCCAACCCGCACGGCGGCCTGACCGTGGAAGGGCCGACGCGGCTGCCCAAGTACAAGTCGCTGATCGGCTGGGGCCCCTTTCCGGTGACCCACGGCATGACCATCGGCGAGGTCGCCGACTTCTACAACAAGGAACTCAAGATCGGCTGCAAGCTAGAAGTCGTGAAGATGAAAGGCTGGCGCCGCAGCATGCTGTGGGACGACACCGGCCTCACCTGGGTGCCGCCGTCGCCGGGCATCCCCAAGCCGTTGAATGCAGTGCTCTATGTTGCAACAGGCATGGTGTGCGGTTCAGGGCCCAACTGCAACGAAGGCGGCGGCAACGCCATGCCCTTCGAGCTCATCGGCGCGCCGTGGATCGACCCGAGCGTGCTCGCCAACGCCCTGAACGAACAAGCCAAGTCCACCGACGGCGTCCGCAACCTGCACTTCCGCGCCATGACGTGGCTGCCCTGGCACGGCCAGTACAACGGCAAGACCGTCCACGGTGTGCAGCTCCACCTCAAGACGTACAAGGACTTTCGGCCCCTGCGCACCGCCCTGCTCATCCTGACCACCCTGCAGAAGCACTTTGGCAACCAGCTGAAGATCGCCGACCCGCACCGCTTCGGCCGCGTCTGGGGCAACGACGAAGTCCTGCAGATGCTCCGCGCCGGCCGCGACTGGCAGAGCATCGAAGCCTCGTGGCAAGATGAGCTGACCGCCTTTGGCAGCGTGCGCGCGCGCCACCTTCTGTACGAACCCTAGCCGATCCCTGACGGAGCGACGCAATGGCGGCGAACCTGCGCGACCCTGGATTTGGCCACCTGCTTGGCCACTTCGACACGACCGTCGCCGTGATGTACCTGGACGCCAGCGAGGTGGCGCAATGGCTGCCGCCCGGGTTGGTCCTGGCCGCGCGCGGGCCCGGCCGCGAGGGCTCCCACCCCGTTTTGTGCATGGTGGCCAAGGGTTATCAGCTGGCCCTGTCCGTCTTCCCGATCGGCACCATGCGCGCCAACGTGGTCGGAATTCTGGTGCCGGGGGTAGCGATCGCCGGCCACGAGGACCTGGGCATCTTCAGCCACACCCTGCATTGGTGGTGCGAGAAGGCCTGGAAGCAGCGCCTCGGCGCGCGCTGGCTGGGGCTGCCCAGCGACCCCGAGAAACCCAACTTCAGCGCCCCCACCAGCAATTGGAGTGTGGAAATCCCCGGTTTCTGCAAGATCGCCGTGCAGGAAAACGGCCGCTTTCCCGACTGGCCGCGGGCGCGGGCGCTCTGCCCGGTGATCCAGCAGCCGCTGCTCGCCCAGCGCGGCGGCAAGTGGATCGCGGCCGGCCTGTATTGGAACCTGGGCGACGCCGACATGCGCGACGCCACCGTGACCGTGGAACTGCAGCCCAAGGTCAGCCAGCGGCCGGGCTACCCTGGAATCGCAGTGCAGCAGCGCGTCGAGGGCCTGGTCGATCCCGAGGCCGGCGGCGTGCTGCGGTTGGCCTCGGACTGGACCCTGACGCGGCGGCGGGCCATCACCGCGGGCTGGAGCACGTGGCGGGCGCGGCCGACCATGCGCCTGCGCGCAGACACCGCCCTCATCGACGTGGCCAGTCCCAAGCCCACGGCGCCGCCCAGTCCCGAGTAGGCTGGCGCCAGCAGGTCCGCCGCGCCAAACGGATTTCGGCTTTCGCCGCGACCACGGGGCCTTGGCGCCAGCGAATTGAATTGGCGCCCCGGGCTGCGTACCATGGCCAAGCTCGGCACCGGCACGACCGGTCGCCTGGGGCTCAATCGCGCCGCCCGTGCACGATGCCCCGAGCACCGCCACCGCAGCCGCAGACGCGGCCCGCAACAGGAGTTTTATGCGCACCTTGACCGTTCTTGCCGCCCTCGCCCTGGCCCTTGGCCTGTCGGCGTGCGACTCGGGCACCTCGTCGTCCAACACCGCGACCACCGCGGACACCAGCAGCGGCACCGACACCAGCACTGGCAGCGACACGTCGACCAGCAGCGACACCACGGCCCAGGACACGACCGCAGCCAAGTCGACGTGGGTCGATGTCAAGGACATCTTTGCCGCCAAGTGCGCCACCGCCGGCTGCCACGACCCGAACACGACCGAAAAGGGCTACAACGCCACCGTCTGCACGTCGATGACCGCCACCAAGGTCAAGTCGAACGTCTCCGCCGGCATCATGCCGCCCAAGGGCTCGCCGACCCTGACTGCCGACGAAAAGGCCAAGATTGCCCAGTGGTTCGCCGACGGCACCACCTGCCCGTAGCCGGCTGACCGCGCCCAGTGCACTCCGGCGTCGGGCTGCCTGCGGGCAAGCCGGCCGGAGCGCTGGTAGTTTTGGCTCGGCCGCGCCGTCGCGGTGGCGCCCGGACCGGCGGCGATGTAGGCTGCGGGGCCGAGGTGGTGCGGTGGACCAGGGCCCAACCAAAAACAGCTTGCGTATCCTGGGGATCGACCCCGGCTCGCTGAAAATGGGCTGGGCGGTCTTGGCCTGCCAAGGGCCGCTGCTGCGGCGCATCGACTCGGGCACGATTCGGCTGAGTCCGCGCACACCGCTTCCCGAGCGCTTGGCGGCCGTGCTGCAAGCCAGCGAGCGCTTGCTGGGCACCTACCCCTGCGACGTCCTAGCCATCGAGGCGGCCTTTGTCCGCGACAACCCGCACACGGCGCTGGTGCTGGGGCAGGCGCGCGGCATCCCGATCGCCCTGGCGGCGGCGCGCGGCCTGCCAGTGTTCGAGTACCCGCCGGCGACCGTCAAGCGCACGCTGGTGGGCTCGGGTCGGGCCGAAAAGAGCCAGATGCAGCATATGATTCAGACCCTGCTCGCGCTGACGGCGCTCCCCGCCGAAGACGAGGCCGACGCCCTGGCCGTCGCCATCACCCACGCGCGCGAGGCCGGCTTCGCCATGGTCGCCCAGCCCAACCGCAGCAGCGCCACGGCGGCGGTCGCCGCAGCCACACCGGCGGTTACCCCAGCCAATACGCTGTATTTGCAGGCGGTTATGGCCGCCAAGTCCAAAGGGAGGGCGCGGTGATCGCATACCTGCGCGGCATCTGCCAGGCCGTCGACGACGACGCGCTGGTCATCGACGTGCACGGCGTGGGCTACCTGGTCTACGTCGCCGAGCCCGACCGGTTGCGCCACCAGCGCGGCCACGACGCCGAGTTGCTGGTGCACACCGAGGTCCGCGAAGACGCGATTCTTCTTTACGGTTTTTCCAGCACGGGTGCCCGCGAGCTGTTCCGAGCCCTACTCAGTGTGCCGGGTGTGGGGCCCAAGGCGGCGCTGGCGATGCTCTCGGCCATGGAGCCGGCCCAGCTCAGCGCGGCGATTTCCGGCGGTCGCGTCGCCGACCTGACCCGCGCCAAAGGCATCGGCAAGAAGACCGCCGAGACCATTATCGTCAAGCTGCGCGACCGGTTGCCGATCCTGCCCGGGGTGCCGGGGGCGGCCGTCGCGGCGCCGCTGCCGGGTGGGCACCCCCTGCAAGGTGACTTGATCTCGGCGCTTTTGAATCTGGGCTACCGCCAGCAGGCCGCCGAGGCCGCAGCCCACCAAGTCCTGACCGACCAGCCGCAAGCGGCGCTGGAGCAGGCCCTGCGGGCGGCCCTGGCCCTGCTGCGGCGGCCGACCATCGCGGTGTAACCCAGCGATTCACCAGACTAGTATCGGCAGGCCAGCCTGCCCCGCGAGACCCACCGCATGGACCAGCGCAACCCCGACGACCCCTTGACGCCCTTGCCCGTGGAGCCGAACAGCGACCGCGCGCTGCGTCCGCGTCATTTTGGCGAATACGTGGGGCAGGAGGTGGTGCTCCGCAACCTGCAGGTGTTCATCGCCGCGGCCAAGACTCGCAACGAACCCTTGGATCACATGCTGTTTTGTGGCCCACCCGGCCTGGGCAAGACCACCTTGGCCAATCTCATTGCCACGGCCATGGGCGGCAACTTGGTGGTCACCTCGGGGCCCGCCGTGGAGAAGAAGGGCGACCTTGCGGGCATCCTGACCAGCCTGCAAGAGGGCGATTGTCTTTTCATCGACGAAATCCACCGCTTGACCGCCATCGTGGAAGAGAACCTGTATCCGGCGATGGAGGACTACCGCTTCGACATCGTGATCGGCGACGGGCCGCATGCTCGCACCGTCAAGCTGCCGCTGCCGCGCTTCACTTTGCTGGGGGCCACCACCCGTCCGGGCCTGCTGACCGGGCCCCTGCGCGAGCGCTTTGGCTACGTGGCGCGGCTGCAGTTCTACACGCCCGAGGAACTGGCGCAGGTTGTGCAGCGCTCGGCCGCGACCCTGCAGGTCGAGCTGGCACGCGACGGTGCGCTGGAGATCGCCCGGCGCTCGCGGGGTACGCCGCGCATCGCCAACCGCCTGCTGCGGCGGGTGCGCGATTTTGCCGCAGTGGCGGGCAACAAGGCCATCGATCGCGCCCTGGCCAGCCACACCCTGGATCTGCTCGAGGTGGATGCGGCCGGCTTCGACCCAACCGACCGCGCCTACCTGCATAAGCTGATTGATCAATTCGGCGGCGGCCCGGTGGGCATCGAGGCGCTGGCGGCGGCGCTCAGCGAGCAACGCGACACCCTGGAGGACGTGACCGAGCCCTACCTCCTCCAGCAGGGCTACTTGGCGCGCACGCCGCGCGGTCGGGTGGCGATGGCCAAGGCCTGGACGCACTTGGGCTTGGCGGTACCCGAACGGCTGCCGGGCGACGACGGCCAGCAGAGGCTGCTGTGATGTGCACCCCACCTGAATCGCGCGGGAATGGCTTCCCGGACACAATCGGCAACTGGCGAGAATCTGGCGGGGACCCCGGTTCGGACCCGGAGAATTGCCCAGGATTCGAGCCGAATTGGTCGGATTTGGTATGAGCGAGGCCGCGGATTTTGCCGCCGCAGTGCGCGGGACCGACGGTGCGGTGCAGCTGTGGCTAAGGGTTCAGCCGGGCAGCAAGCGGTCGCACGTCCTTGGAATGTATGGCGACCGCCTCAGGGTCTCGCTCGCGGCGCCTCCGGTAGACGGCAAGGCCAACGCCGCGCTCATCGCCTGGCTCGCCGAGCTATTCGACTTGCCGCGCGCCAAGTTGCGGCTCGTCAGCGGTGAAACCAGCCGCGACAAACGCGTGGAAGTGGCGGCGCCGCTGGCGCTCGTGCGCACCCGCCTTGAAGCGGCGCACAGCATCGGTTAGCTTGGCGGCTGGGGCGACCCCCCTGGCGGCTCCATGTCACCGACCCCGTTTCTAAAGCCCGACCCCGACGAGCTGCCATCCTCGGCACTTGTCGACAACATGTACCGTGTCGTGCGCCTGATCGGCCGCGGCGGCATGGGCTCGGTGTACGAAGCCGAAGACACGCGCCTGGGCCGACCCGTCGCGCTCAAGGTGTTGCGCTCGGACCTGGCCAAGCAGCTGCAGGCCGACGAGCGGTTCATCCAAGAAGCCAAGATTCTGGCGCGGATTCGCTCGCCCTTTGTGGCCACGGTGTTCAACATCGGCGCCACCGAGCAGGGCCGCACCTACATCGCGATGGAGTACATCGACGGCGAGAGCCTGGGCGATCTCCTCGATCGCGAGCGCTGGCTCAAGCTGCCGCGCGCCTGCCGCATCGCCCAGCGCGTGTGCGAAGCGCTGATGGAAGCCCACAAGCTGGGCATCATCCACCGCGATCTGAAGCCCGACAACATCCTGCTCACGCGCATCGGCTCGGTCGACGACTACGTCAAGGTGGTGGACCTGGGCCTGGCCAAGCACATCGCCGCCCAAGGCAGCGAGCAGAATCCCCGCCTTACGCAGTCGCGGCTGGTGGTGGGCACGCCCGCCTACATGAGCCCCGAGCAGGCCGCCGGCCAAGAAGTGGGGCCGCAGAGCGACTTGTACTCGCTCGCGGTCATCCTGTACGAGATGGCCACCGGCTTCCTGCCCGTGGATGGCGAAACCCCGCAGGACTACTTGCGGGCGCATCAGCTGCAGGCGCCGGTGTCGGTCAACGTGCGCCGCACCGACCTGGTGTTCCCGCCGCAGGTCGATGCCTTCTTCCGCAAGGTGCTGGCCAAGTCGGCCGCCGAGCGGCCCCGCGACGCGCGCGCCTTTGTGCAAGAGCTGGAAAAGCTGGAAGGTCTGCTGGCCGAGTCGCGGTCGTCGCGCGCCGCTCAGGTCGCTGTGCAACGGCCGGCCCGCCGCCACGACACCGCCCTGGGCCCGACCATCGACATGCTGGCCGAGCGCATCGACCGCGCCAAGGACCGGGTTCGCCTGGAGCTGAGCGGCATTTGCGCCCGCTCGCGCAACATGCTGGGCGAGACTATCGAGGGCTTCGTAGGCGACATGCAACTGCGCTCGGATGCGCCGGTGGTGGTCCTCATCCGCATCCAGACCCCAAACGACCTACTCCC
>JACRCU010000492.1 GCA_016218865.1 Deltaproteobacteria bacterium
CGTGCCACGCCGACCGCAGCAGCGGCGGGTCCACCGCCAGCACGTCGCCGGACAGCTTGCGCCGCCGTGCCCACAACAGCGGCAAGCCCACCATCGCGCCCGCCGACAGCACGCCAGCGGCGCTCGCCCACGGCCCGCCCAGGCGCGCCAGGACTTCGCCGACCGCCAGGGCGACCGCGACTGCGGCGGTGATGGCCAAGGCATCGACTGCGGCCGTGCGGCGGTCGTCGGTCACGGGCCGAGCTTCTCGAGAAAGCGCTGGAACGAACCGGGGTAGCGACCCTCTTCCACCCGCTCGATGTGCATGACGAAGCGCGGACCCAGCTCGGTCTCGGTGGTCACCTGCAGCAGCTTGCCGCACAGGTAGATGGTGAACGGTTGCTCACGGGTGCCCAGCGGCAAGTGCACCACCACCCACTCGTCGAGCTGCGGCTGCTCCTCGTGGGTCACCACCGCGATGGCCTGCGGGCCGATCGAGACGGCGCGGCCGCGGAACACCCGCTCGCGGCGCTCGTACGCAATCGGGTGGTCGACGCGTACCAGCAGCGACCGGTCATGGCGCCGCTGCGCCGGCTTCGGTGCGCCGCTGCCGGGATGCAACTCGGGCGCCGTCACCGGATTGGGCCCGGTCGGCGCCCCGCGCGGAGTGCCGACCGCGTCCGTGCCCGAACGGCGCTCGCCGGGCGCCAGGGCGTACACCGGCCAGCTCTGCTGGGTGCCCTCGGCTGGGTTGGGGCGGGTCGCGGTGGGCGGTGCCGCCGGCGGGGGCGACGAAAGGTCGCCGAACCCGAACGGATCCATGTTCGAACTCGACTTCGACGGCGAGAAAGTCGGCGGTTTCCAGCCCAGCGCCGGGGTGCGCTCGCCTACCGACGGCCGGGTCTTTTCGACCGGTGGCAGCACCAACGACACATGGGAGCCGGTCGCCGGTCGCGGTGCCGCCACCGAGATTTCCTCGATGCGCATCCGCGACTGCGAGCTGCGCCGCAAGGGCTCGATGCTCGGCGTCGGCGCGGTCGCTACCGAGGTCGTCTGGCTCGCCGGTGGCGGCGGTGCGCCCATGGCCTCGGACGCCACCGCCTGCACCATTTTCAGGGCTTGCTGCGAGATGCGCTGCGTGCCGGCCAGCGGCGGATCCGTGTGCAGCGCCGGCCTCTCGCCGCTCGGCCGCGACCAGGGCGAGGGTTCGAGGGGCCCGGTCCCCGGGCGCGGCGGCAGCAAGCTGGGGTGGGCGCCACTCGGCCGCGAAGCTGCGGCGACCGCCGCGTGCTGGCCGCTGGGGCTGGCGTGCGGCGTGCGGGTGTCGTCCTGCATCGAGGGCGGCATTGCCATGCGCTGGCCCGACGCGCCCACCGCCGCCGCGCTCAGCGTGGTCCCGCCGGCGGCGGCCACGCGGCTGCTGCTCACCGACCGCGAGGCCGTGCGCGGGTCCGCGGCTCCACCCGCTTGGGAGTCCGCCGCGTGGCTCAAGAACCGCGCGATGTCGAATTCCGCGTGGCCGCCCAGCGTGACTTCTGCTCCGGTGACCTCGTGGAGTCGCAGCACCGTGGTCAGGAATCGCACCAGCGCGTCCAAGCCAAGGTCGCAGGCCGCCGACTTCCAGAGGATGGCCACGCCCGACGGCCACGGCCCGCCGACCGGCACCAACCGCGCCACGGTGCAGTTCAGCTTGACGAGCGGGGAGCCGAGCCCGCCAGCGCGCATCTCCAGGGTCGCTTCGGCGCCCACTTCAAAGCCGTCGGGCCGTGTGTGCAGAAATGCGTTGGCCGGACCGACTTCGGTGCATACGACCTCGCGCCGCCCGCCCGACCAGTGAAGGACGCAGCGGATCAGCACGGTATGGCGCGGATGCTTGCGGCGGTCCTCGATCATAGGTCATACCAAATCGGTTCAATTCGGCTCGGAGGCTTTGGCTATTCTCCGGGCCCGAACCGGGACCCCCACCTGATTCTCGTCACTTGCCAATCGGGTCCGGAAAGCCGTTCCCGCGCGAATCAGGTGGGGTGTGTGTCGCGTCAAAGGTCGCAGGCGCGGTGTCGCACCGCCCAAGCCAACACTAGCCGACTCGACGAGGCGGGGCAACGTGCTCCGCCCTCAAGTCCGGTTTGCCCCAGGGCTTCGCTGGCACCGGACGAGCCGCGACCGGCCGCGTCTTGCGCCAGCCGACCCAGCCCAGGACGTTGCGTCTGCCGGTTGGCTGGCCGTCGGCGCGTTCGGCCGCTAGGCCCGCTCGAAAAGCCCGGCAGCGCCCATGCCGCCGCCCACACACATTGTCACAATTCCAAAACGGCCGCCCGTCCGCCGCAGGTTGTGGAGCAGCGTGGCGGTCAGCTTGGCGCCGGTCGCGCCCAGCGGGTGGCCCAGGGCGATCGCGCCACCCAGCGGGTTGACCTTGGCGGGATCCAGGTCGAGCTGGCGCATGACCGCCAACGACTGTGCGGCAAAGGCCTCGTTTAGCTCGAACTGGTCGATGTCGCTCAGCTTCAGGCCGGCCCGGTCCAGCAGCTTGGGCACCGCCGCCACCGGCCCGATGCCCATGATCTCGGGGGCTACGCCGGCGACCTGAAAGCCGCGGAAGTAGCCAAGGATGGGCAGGCCGAGGGCCTTGGCCATGTCCTCGCTCATCACCAGCGCGGCCGCAGCGCCGTCGGTCAGCGGCGACGACGAGCCCGCGGTCACGGTGCCCGGATTCTGGAACGCGGGCTTCAGCTTGGTCAGACCCTCCAAGGTGGTGTCGCCGCGCGGCAGTTCGTCTTTGGCCAGGCTGCCTTCCGGGGTATTCACCGCCACCAGCTCGGCGTCGAACAGGCCCTCATCCCGGGCCTTGCTGGCGCGGAGCTGCGACTGCAGGGCAAAGGCATCCTGGTCGGCGCGCGACACGTTGTGCTGCTTGGCCACCAGCTCGGCGGTGTTGCCCATCGGCATGTACACCTCGGGCCAGTCGCGGATCACCGCGGGGTGCGGCGCAATCTTGAAGCCGCCCATCGGCACTTGGCTCATCGACTCCACGCCGCCGGCGATGGCCACGTCGGTATGGCCGGCCTGGATCGACATGGCGGCCTGGGCGATGGCCTGCAGACCCGAGCTGCAGAAGCGGTTGACGGTCGCGGCGGGCACTTCCACGGGCAGGCCGGCGCGGAGGGCGGCGATGCGCGCGATGTTCATGCCTTGCGGTCCCTCGGGCATCGCGCAACCCAGGACGACGTCTTGAATGTGCGCGCCGGTGACGCCCGGAGCGGCCTGCAGGACGCCGCGGATGGCGGTGGCGGCAAGGTCTTCGGGGCGCACGCGGGCCAAGCTGCCCTTGAGGCCGCGGCCGCACGGGGTGCGCACGGCGGCGACGATGACGGCGGTACGAGACATGGGGTACTCCTTTCTGTGTCCGTTTTTGGGTCCCGTGGACAAGCTGTCGACAAGTTGTGGACAGTGGTGTGGAGGTCTTTGAAGTCCTTAGTTAGTTCCGCAGCGGCTTGCCGGTGGTGAGCATGTGCGCGACGCGGTCGCGGGTCTTCTGCATACCCGCCAGCCGCAGGAACGACTCGCGCTCCAGGTCCAGCAGGTCCCACTCGGTCTTCTTGCCGCCGCCCTCGCCGCCGCACAGCACGCGCGCGACCTCGTGGCCGATGGCGCAGTCGTGCTCGCTGGCCTGGCCGGCGCAGCGGAAGTTGTACAGCGCAAAGTCGAACAGCGCGATGCCCTCGTTGCCCGGCATGATCAGGTTGTCGGGGGCCATCGCGGGGCGGTAGCCCTCGGACACCAGGTTCAGCACCTTCTGCTTGGCGTGGCCGATGCGCTGATCGCCGTCGAAGCTGATGGCGTCTTCGGCGCGCAGGAAGTTCAGCTCGCGGGCATTGCCGGCGCCGGTCGAGACCTTGGCCAGGGCGATGGTCTCGAAGGCCTTTTGCAGCGCCAGGGTGCGGTCCAGGCGGCTGACCGGGTCGATGCCGTTCAGCGCGCGCACCGCCAGCTCCTTGGTGCCGCCGGCGCCGGGGATGAGGCCCACGCCGACTTCGACGAGGCCGAAGTAGGTCTCGGCCGCGGCCTGCATGCGGCTGGAGTGCATGGCGATTTCGCAGCCGCCGCCAAAGGTCATGCCGTGCGGGGCGGCGACGATCGGCGCGTGGCTGTACTTGAGCTGCATGAAAAGGCTCTGGAACATCTTGACCGCGCCGGCCAATTCGTCCCACTTGCCCTCGCTGGCGAACTGGGCGATGAAGCCCAGGTTGGCGCCGACGGAGAAGTTGCCGCCGTCGTTGCCGATGACCAGGCCGACCCACGGGCCGCGATCCAGCAATTCCAGGGCCTTGTAACCCATCTCGATGATCTTGTCGTCCAGCGCGTTGGCCTTGCTGCGGAAGGCGAGGCAGAGCACGTGGTCGCCCAGGTCCAGGAGCTGCGCCGAGGGGTTCTCGGCCACCACCTTGCCCGCGGCCCGGACGTCGGCGAGGTGCAGACCGGGCAGGGCCGGCACGGCAAGGCGCTCCAGCTTGAAGTTGGTCTGCTGCTTCCCTTCGTAGAACGAGGACTTGCCGCTCGCCAGCAGCTTTTGCACCGCCGGCGGGATGGCGCGGCCCTCGCCCTGCAGGCGCTCGACCACCGCGGCGACCCCCAGGGCATCCCACAGCTCGAACGGCCCGAGCTGCCAGTTGAAGCCCCAGCGCATGGCGCGATCGATGCTGACCACGTCGTCGGCGATTTCGCCCAGGAGATTCGCGGCATAGCAGAGCGAGCGGCTCAGGGTGTCCCAAGCCAGCTTGCCGCCGCGGTCGTCCGAGAAGGCGATCGCCTTGATGCGCGCGCCGGTGTCGCGGACCTTGCCGTGGGCGGCGAGGCACGGGAAGTCGGCTTTCTGCTGTGGCACGTAGTCTTGCTTGGCGGGGTCCAGGACCAGGATGTCCGCGCCAACCTTGCGGTAGAAGCCCGCGCCGACCTTCTGGCCGATGGCGCCCTTGGCGATCATGGCCTTGAGCACCGGGTGCAGGTCGAAGATGGCCCGGTTCGGGTCGCTCTGCAGGTTGTCGTAGCAGTTCTGGGCGACGTGGCCCAGGGTGTCCAGGCCGACCACGTCGGCGGTGCGGAACACGGCGCTCTTGGGCCGGCCCATCGGCTCGCCGAACAGGGCGTCGACCTCGTCGATGCGGTAACCCTGGCCGAACACGAGGTTCACCGCCTGCATCATGTCGTGAACGCCGATGCGGTTGGCGATGAAGTTGATGGTGTCCTTGGCGTCGACCACGCCTTTGCCCAGGTCGTCTTGGCAGAACTTGCTCATCTTCTGCACGATGGCCGGGTCGGTGAACTCGCCCGCGACGATCTCGACGAGCTTCATGTAGCGGACGGGATTGAAGAAGTGCGTGATGAGGAAGTGCTTTTTGAAGCCCTCGCTGCGCGGCTCGACCATCTTGGCCAGCGGGATGCCCGAGGTGTTCGAGCTGACGATGGTGTGCGGCGCGCGGTGGGTGTCGATGGCCGAGAACACCGCGTTCTTGATGTCCAAGCGCTCGGTCACGGCTTCCACGACCCAGTCGCAGGCGCCGAGCTCGACCAGGTCGTCTTGCAGGTTGCCGATGCGGATGCGGGCGGCCTCGCTGGCGCGGTGGATGGGCGCCGGCTTGAGCACGAGCGCGCGATCCAGGCCGCCCTGGGCGATGGCGTTGCGGGCCTTCTTGACCTTGGCATCGCCAGCGGCAAAGGCAGGCGCGTCCTTGGGGACGATGTCGACCAGGAGCACGTCGATGCCGGCCGAGGCCAGGTGGCAGGCAATGCCCGTGCCCATGACACCGGCGCCGACGACACCGACTTTGTTGATGCGGTGCAAAGACATAGAAGACCTCGCGCGGAGCCGCAGCCCCATGGTGACCTGACCCGCCGGAAGACGCTCCAATTGGGGTCAAAAACAGTTGGCGCAACAATGACTTGGCAGTGAAGGCGCCTGCGACAAGGCCCGCCAGCGGGCCTGCAGCGAGGAAGCAGTGTAGGCGGGCGCTGGCGGCGTGTCGATGCAGGTGCCTGCGCCGGTTGCGCCGATGGTCAGGACTTCGTCATCGCTGGGCGGGGCCGCGGCACCGCCGCCAGCCATTGCCTAAAAAGCCGAACAATCTTGGCTGCCATCGCCGCGCCCCGTCATCGGGCCCGTCCAGCCGCCGTCGGTCAGCGCAACTGGCGCTCGAGCCACTCGCGGACGTGCGCGGTTTCGCTGTCGGGGATGGTGTGGGCCTCGCCGTGCTGGGCGAACTCGACGGCGATGCCGAGCTTCTTGAGTTGCTCGGCGGCGTCGCGGCCGCGGGCGAGGGGCACGATCTGGTCCTCGCTGCCGTGGACGAACAGGACGGGCGTCGCCGTGGCGGCTTGCTTGGCCTCCAGCGGATAGGCGAGCGCGCCAGCGATGCACACCGCCGCGGCGACCTGCGACGGGTGCTCGGCGACGAAATGCGCCGCGACGAAGCAGCCTTGCGAGAAGCCGAGCAGCGCCACCTTGCGCCCCGGGGCCGAGCGCACGTGGGCCTCGACCAGTCGCTCGGCGGCCTGCATGTCGGCGCGACCCTGATCGGGCGCATCCGAGCGAAACCACTGGGTATTCTCGCGCCACGGCAGCGGCGC
>JACRCU010000493.1 GCA_016218865.1 Deltaproteobacteria bacterium
GCTCGGCGATCAGGCTCTGGGTGGTCTT
Organism: Deltaproteobacteria bacterium; assembly: GCA_016218865.1. Lineage (GTDB taxonomy): Bacteria > Myxococcota_A > UBA9042 > UBA9042 > UBA9042 > SXRM01. The sequence goes on from JACRCU010000493.1 coordinate 29, forward strand.
GACGCCCAGGTCGGCGCGGAACAGCACTTCTTCGATTTGCTCGACAAGCGACTCGTCCAGCTGGTGCTCGCCGAACAGCTTGGTCAGGCGGGCGACGAAGCCCTCTTGCCGGGTCTTCTTCAGGCCGGCGCGCAGGTACTCCTGCTCGGTGGATCGCCCTTTGTTCGGCGCAACTTGTGTGGCCTGTTCCAGCAGGGTGTCGCGGCGCGTGGGGCCGTCGAGATCGGCCATCCGCTGCTGCTGCTGGCCGCGCTGGGCCCGCAGTACCCGCCACGCCACCAGACCGACCAGCACCAGCATCGCCACCAGTGCGGCAATCCCGCCGGGCGACAGCCCCTCGCTCGGGGTCACCTGCGCCAGCAGCACTCCAATTCCCACATGCATCCTGAGCTCGCGACCCGCGGCGGCGGGCGGCGCAAATTAGTGGCGACGGCCGCATAGATCAAGCGCAACCCGTGGGTGGGTCTGCGGTGCAGCGGTGCTTGTCAGGGCCCTGCGCTCAGTTCAGAATCCGCGGCCGTTCGCTTGCAAGAGGCCCACAACACCATGTCCATCCGACCCAAAGTCCTAGTTGCCAACCGCGGCGAGATCGCCATTCGCGTGATGCGCGCCTGTCGCGAGCTGGGTTTGGGCACCGTGGCGGTGTACTCCGACGCCGACGCCGATGCGCGCCACGTGTGGTTTGCCGACGAAGCGGTGCGCCTGGGGCCGCCACCGACCGCCGAGTCCTACCTGCGCGGCGACAAGGTCATCGCGGCCGCCAAGCACACCGGCGCGCAGCTCATCCACCCGGGCTATGGCTTCCTGAGCGAGAATGCCGAGTTTCGGCGTGCCTGCGATGCCGCTGGGCTCACCTTCGTCGGGCCCGGCGCGCACGCCATGGAGCAGATGGGCACCAAGACCCTGGCGCGGCAGGTGATGCACAAGGCCGGCGTGCCGGTGGTGCCGGGCTCGCTGGAGCCGCTGCAGAACCTGGCCGAAGCCCAGCAGATCGCCGGCGAGATCGGCTATCCGGTGATGTTGAAGGCGGCGGCGGGCGGTGGCGGCCGCGGCATTCGCCTGGTCCACAGTGCCGAAGAAATGCCGGCTGCCTTCGACGGCGCCATCCGCGAGGCGGTCGCCTACTTCAAAGATCCCACGGTCTACATCGAAAAGGCCATCGTGCGGCCGCGCCACATCGAGATCCAGGTGATGGCCGATCGCCACGGCAACGCCGTGCATCTGTTCGATCGCGAGTGCTCGGTGCAGCGGCGCAACCAGAAGATCATCGAGGAGTCGCCGGCGGCGCACCTGTCCGACGCGACCCGCCTGGCGATGGGGCAAGTGGCGGTGCAGGCCGCCAAGGCCGTGGCCTACGAGGGCGCCGGCACCATCGAGTTCTTGGTGGACCCGCAAGAGCACTTCTTTTTCATGGAGATGAATACCCGCCTGCAGGTCGAGCACCCCGTTACCGAGCTGGTCACGGGCACCGATCTGGTGGTGGAGCAATTGCGCGTGGCCCAAGGGCTGCCGCTGTCGTGGTCGCAGGAGCAGATCGTCCAGCGCGGCCACGCCATCGAGTGCCGCATCTACGCCGAGGACGTGGCGCGCGGCTTCCTGCCGTCGCCCGGGCCGCTGCACGTGTACCGGCCGCCGGCCGGGCCGGGCCTGCGCGTCGACGACGGCTTTTGCGAAGGCGACGTGATCAGCAACCACTACGACTCGATGATCGCCAAGCTGTCGGCCTGGGCGCCCACCCGCGACCACGCCATCGCGCGCATGCAGGCGGCGCTGGACCTGTTCGAGATCTCGGGTATTTCGCACAACATTGCGCACTTGCAGCAGGTGCTGGCCAGCCAGGCGTTCGCAGTCGGACCCTACGACACTGGCCTGGTCAAGACGCTGCCGGCGCTGGAAGCGATTCCGCAAGACCCCGAGCTGGCGGCGCTGTACGCGGTGGTCGTGGCCCATCGGCAAGCCGCGCAGCACCAACAAGAAGCCGCGCCGCAGCAGGAGTCGACCTGGGCCTACCACGCCCGCGCCCAGGGGCTGCGCGGTCGCTGAGCCGACCCGGACCGGGGCAACCATTTGCAGATTGGGGAGTTCCATGGGCACTGAGTATTCTGTGAGCCGCGGCGGACACAGCCGCAGCGTCGAGTTGATCGCCGACCGGGGCAGCGAAGTGGTGGTGCGCGCCGACGGCCGCGACATCGTGCTGCACTTGCACCGCCTGCCCGACGGCCGCACGGCGGTGCGCAGCGAAGGCCTGGGCCAGCTCCTGGCGCGCCACTACCGCGAGCGGGGCGAGGTAGTGGTGGTCAGCGGCAACTGCGACTTTCGCTACGAGGTCACCGATGTCCGCGAGGGCTGGCTGCAAGGCGGCGCTGGCGGCAAGGGCGGCAAGGGCGGTCACATCAAGGCGTCGATGCCAGGCCGCGTGGTGCGCCTGACCGTGCAGCCCGGCGACGTGGTGCCCGAGGGCGGCGTGGTGGCGGTGCTGGAGGCCATGAAGATGGAGAACGACGTGCGAGCGCCCGCGGGCGGCGTGGTCAAAAGCGTGGCCGTGGCCGTGGGCCAGGCCGTGGAAACCGGCGCCGTGCTTGTAGAATTGGAGGCCGCGTCGTGAGCAGCGCCATCGACTGCGTCGAATTGCAGCTCACCCTGCCCGAGCAGATCCTGCCGCAGCTGGAGGGTGTGCTGTGGCTGCTGTCGCCCAACGGAATCCAGGTCGAAGACGCCCTGTGCCTGGCCGGTGGCGACCTGGATCAGGGGTACTCGCGGGTGCGGCTGTATGTGGCGCCCGAGCACGCCGAGGCGGCCGTGACCGCGCTGCGCCGCCAAGGGGAGTTGGTGGGCCTTGCCATCGAGGTGATCGCCCGCGAAGTCGAGCAGCAGGACTGGAACCGCGTCTGGAAGCTGCATTACAAGCCGATCGACCTGGGCGGGCGGCTGCGCATCGAGCCGGCCTGGGAGCAGGGGCCGGATCGCCCCGGGTTGGTGCGCATCGCCATCGACCCAGGCATGGCCTTTGGCACCGGCAGCCACGAGACCACGCAACTGTGTGCCCAGGCGCTCCTGAGTTGGTCCGACGTGCAGGCTGCCCGCGCGGTCGACGTGAGCAAGCTGCGGGCCCTCGACCTGGGCACCGGCTCGGCGATCCTGGCGATCCTGGCGGTGCGCCTGGGCATCGGCCACGCCGTGGGCACCGAAGTCGACGCCGCTGCGCTGACGACCGCCCGCACCAACCTGGCGCTCAACGGCGTGCAAGACCAGGTGACGCTTCTGCATTCCGGTGATCCGCAGGTGGTGGCGCCCGAGCAGTTCCCGCTGGTGGTCGCCAACATCCTGGCCAGCGTGCTGGTGCCGCTGTGCCCGCAGGTGGTCGGGACGGTGCAGCGCGGGGGCACGCTGATTCTGTCGGGCATCCTGGCCCGCGAGTCCGACGACGTGGCGCAAGTCTATGTCGACCAAGGCATGCAGCTGCTCAGCACGGCCACCCAGGGCGCCTGGGCGTGCCTGGTCCTGCGGGCCGCGGAGTAGCGCCCGATGCGGCAACTCCTTGTACCCTTTGGCGAGATCGTTGGCGACCGCCTGCCGGTGCCCGCCGAGGTGCGGCATCGCCTGGATCGGGTGCTGCGCCTGGCGCCTGGGACTGCGCTCACCCTGGCCGACGGCGCCGGGCGACGGGTGCAGGTCCGCTATCATCAAGAGTTTTTCGCGGTCGAGCGCCGCGAGCCAACCCAGCCGCCGCCGGCCGTGGCCGTCACCTTGGCCGCGGGCCTCATCAAGGGCGACCGCTGGGACTGGCTGGTCGAAAAAGCCGCAGAGCTGGGCGTGGATACCCTGGTGCCGCTGGCTTGCGAGCACAGCGTGGTGCGCATCGATCCCGGCAAGGCGGCCGACAAGCAGGCGCGCTGGCAGTCGATTGCCCAAGAGGCCTTTGAACAGTGTGGCCGCGCGCACTTGTGCCGGGTGACCGCGCCGATGACCGTGGCGCAGTTCGTGGAGCGCTGTGGCGGCGAATTGCGCTCGCAGATTGCCGCCTTTACCTGCGACGAGGCCATGCCCGCGCTGGGGCTGCAGCGTGCCGTCCAGCAGGCTTTGGCGGCAAGTCAAGGAATTCGTCAGCTGGTGGCCGTAGTGGGGCCCGAGGGCGGCCTGTCGACCACCGAGTGGCAGTGCCTAGATTCGGCAGGATTCGAACGGGTTTGCCTGAGTCGCGCCGTGCTGCGCGCCGAGACCGCCGGGTTGGCCGCCGCCCTGATCGTCCGCGAGGCCCTGGAGCCGGTTTTGGCGACCCAAGAGTAGAACAGTGTGAAAGTACACAGATAATCGCTGGACAACCGCCGATCGCGGCCCGCGGCGCGCTTCTGCCCTGCAAGTCCATCGTGTCTGGTCCAAGCGCCTAAAGTAACACGGTTTTCCCAGATGGGCCGCGGTCCAGAACGGCGCGGCGGGCGAGCGTTGCGTAACTACGGAACTACGAAACGTATTTCTGGAAAATGCACGCGGTTTGCCGCCGTCTGGGCGGTTTTGGGTTGTCGCCCGGCGGTAGCTCGCGTACCTTCGTTGGGCGCTGCTGTTCTCGGACTCGTGAACGCGCTCCCCACAACGCGCAACTGCCACATGCGCCCTCCGAGCGGCGCAGGACCACTGCATGACTTTGAAAAAGAACCCCTTCTTGATTCGTGCCTTGCTGCCGCTCGCGGCGACAGTCGTTGCGGCAAGCACGTTCGGCGCGGCCGCCCCGGCGCTGGCCAGTTCGAGCGACAGCCAGGAGATCGGCGAGGATCAGACGATTTCGCCCGAAGATCTGCGCGAACTGGGCATCCGCCCGGACGCGGTCGAAGAAGGGGCGCAGCGGTCATTTGCCGCGCCGACCCGCAACACCATTCGCCTGGGCAAGACCGTGGCCAAGTTGGGCGACACTGTCCGCTCGGTGGCCTACCGCTACTTCA
>JACRCU010000494.1 GCA_016218865.1 Deltaproteobacteria bacterium
ACCGCGCCACGAACTGCATTGCCGCAGCCTGGCGAGGGGTGCCGCCAGACGATGGACAACACGATGCGCAAGACTTGGATGATTTGGCTGCTGGTCGGGGGACTCGGCGGCGCTTTGGCGGGTTGCGACTCGGCCGCGGGCACGACGGCTGCCAGCCCGGCCACCGACACGGCGGGCGGCGACATCGCGGCCAAGGACAGCGCGACCACAGACAGCGCCAGCCCGGACAGCGGCGGCGCCGACGTCGCCGTGGATGCAGCTTCGGCCGACACTGCCGCGCCCGACGCCACCACCGGTGACACGGCCGCGGATACGAGCGCCCAGGACGCGGCGACGCAGGATGCGGATGCCGACGCGGACGCCGACGCAGCGGACGACGCGGCCGTGGGGGATGCCGGCCAGGACACCGCAGCCGGCGATGCGGACGCCGTCGACGCGGATGCAGACGCCGACGATGTCGACACGGCCGACACCGGCGACAGCACCGGGCTGCCCGGCGCCTGCACCCAGGATGCGGCGTGCAACGACGGCAATGCGTGCACGGTCGACACGTGCGTCGCCGGCAAGGGCTGCAGCAACAGCGCCGCCCCGGGCAGCTGCGACGACGGCAACCCGTGCACGCTGACGGACCTCTGCGAGAACGGCGCCTGCAAGTCGGGCACCGCGGACCTCTGCAACGACGGCAACCCCTGCACGGCCGATTCGTGCGTCGCGGGCACGGGTTGCGAGCATACGGCCGTCACCAGCGCCTGCGACGACGGCAACGCCTGCACCAGCGGCGACACCTGCGCAGGCGGCAAGTGCAGCGGCGCCGGCCAGACCAACTGCGACGACGGCGTGGCGTGCACGGTCGACAGCTGCGACGCCAAGGCCGGCTGCGCCCACGACAGCTCGGCCTGCCCCCAAGCGGTGACGTATACCGACGTCCAGCCCATCTACAAGAAGTACTGCGGCGGCTGCCACACCGGCGGCGGCTCGGGCGGCCACAACATCGGCACCGTCTACGCCGACGCCAGCAAGTCGTCGTACTTCTGCGCCGGCAAGACCAAGGGCGAGTGCACCCTGGTGCGCATCCAGAACGGCTCGATGCCGGCGGGCGGCGGCTGCACCGGCAACCCGGCGACCGACGCCGGCAACAGCAAGTGCCTGACCGCGGCCGAACAGGACACCGTCAAGGCTTGGATCGACGGCGGGATGAAGCAGTAGCTGCGCGGGTGGGCGGGGAGGCGGGTGTCAGGTATTGACACTTGCCCAATCGCCGGCGCACCGAAATCCCCGCGCCCCACCTCGGCACGCCGGCCCCGCAGCCCAGCACCGATTTGAGTGCAACTCAATTCCCCCGACCCCGACGCCGCGGCTCCGGACTTGCGCGCTCGCTGACTTGCCGGGGATGAGGGCGGCAGGGGGCAGGTGCTCGAAACCGTATGCACCCTGCCCCGTGCAGATACCTGATAAACTGCGCACATCAGCAAGCGGGTAGGTCTTGAATGTCATCGGCTTGCCGTTCAACCAGCGGCCTTACCGACCTGCGCCTCGGCCAGTGCCCGGCGTGCGGTCTGGCTCGGGTCGCACAGGAATGCCGAGTTACGGCAGTCGGGGCGCTCACCCCATGTAGCAAGGGCGCCTTGGCGCGGCGACAGTCGACCCGATCCGGCGGTCACTCACGCGCGCGGCCCGTCAGTGCTCAGCCTTGCACCTCCCAGCCGTGCAAGCCACAACGATGCTGCCACAACTGGGTATCGGCATGGTGCAGTGCTCCTTGTAGCCGTTGTCTTTGCAGAACTCCTTGTTTACCGCCGCCATCGCCGTCGCGAACTCGGCTTCCTTGCCCTTGGCGATGACCTGGCCGCACGTGCCGCCGCAGTCGGTCTTGATGGACATCGTGATAGTGCAGTCGCTGGCCAAGCTGCAGTCCCCGGCCAGCCCAACCGCCATTGCGATAGCCGCGGCCTGCTCTTGCTGGGCCTTGTCGCAGTCATAGGCGCTCTGGTCGCCGGGAGTGGTATCCCCGGCAATGGTGTCGATGCCCGTGCCTTGGCCCGTGTCGGACGCGGCCGCCGCGGCGTCAGTTGTATTGTCCTTGGCCGAACAGCCGCACGAGAAGATGGCAACAAGGCCAAACGCGGCCGCGCGCCAGTGGCTGGAACGCACATCGAGAAGTCGGAAGCGCATCGGAAACACCCTCGTGAGGCGTGGGCCTCTGTGCGCAGCATAGCACTTGCCAGGACTGGCACGTAGAGGGAATGTTGGCCAAAGTCGGCGGTTGCGCGAAGGGCTCGCTTGAAATTCGTGAGTACTGTCGGGTTGATGGTGATCGAGCGCTGACGCAGGATCGGGCGGCGAGGCCGGAAACTGGGTTGTGTGCGATTGCGAGGTGCGCGAAGGCGGGGTCGGCCTAGCGGCGGAGGTGCCTGCGGTTTCTACGCGTCACTTTCAAGACAAGTTTGAGGAGGATACCGGTGGACAGTTACACCAGCGCCCAGGACGCCGTTCGAGCAGCGCACGGAATTTCGCGGACAGGTGCCGCCTTGATTGAGTCCTGGGAGGCGTTCGTGGAAGAGTGTGCCACTGGATACTCTTTCGACATCGCCGAGTATCGGAACGAGCTGCGAGTGCGAAACGAAATTGAGGTGCTTGTGTCGTCCGAGCGCCTGCGCCGGTATAAAGATCACGATTCGTTCGTCGCAATAGTCCGGGCGATTGACGAGCGGTTTAAGGCTTTAGGTCATGCAACTTGGCACTTCGCCACCGCATCGACGTGGTGGGAGCGCGTCGTGCCGGTGAGGGCTGGTCACGACTTCGCGTCCTACTGCCTTCAGGTCTATGGCTTTAGGATCAAGGACGCATAGCGCCAGCGGCCCGGCCAACCGCTTCGACACTACGCCGTCAGCGGCACTAGACAAGCAAGGAAGGTCTCTGCCCGTGCGCTTCAGGTAGCGCCGCCTTTCCACCACACGGCGAACCAGAACCCCGCGCTCCACCTGGACACCTCCGACCGGCGGCCCCAGGGCCGATTTGAGTGCAACTCAATTCCCCCCCGCACCTGCCGACCCCTTGACCCGAGCCCGGGCCTGCGCGAAAACCGCAGCAGGCGCGCCCCATGCGCCCCAAGGAGCCGGCCATGACTACCCCTCTTGCCCTGCGCGCCGCCAGCCGCCCCGCCGGTGAGCGCGCCTCGTTCCTGCCCGATCCGCTGGCGCCCCTGAGCGAGGTCGAGCGCGCCCAGGTGGAGCAGGCGGTCCGCACCATCAACCGCACGCTGGTGACCGGCGGGCTGCGCATCGCCGTCGAGATCCGCAACTACGTCTTGGACGAGTTCTGCGACGGCCGCTACGACCTCTTCGTCAACCCCAAGCACAGCAAGCAGGCGGCCTTTGCCGCCCTGTGCCAGCACCCCGACCTGCGGGTCGGTGCCGACATGCTGCGGCTGTGGGTGCGGGTGGGCGAGCAGCTGCGGCACATGGACCCGGAGCTGGCGTGGCAGCTGTCGGTCGAGCACCACCGCGCGCTGCTGCCGCTCGCCGACGCCAAGGCCCGCGAGCTACTGGCCGAGCGCGCCATCGTCGAAGAGCTGACGGCGGCCCAGCTGAGCGAAGCGGTGGCCCAGGCCCTGGCCAACCCGCCCTCGCGCGGGCGGCCGCGGACCACCACCACGCTGCGGCACCTGTCGGCGGCCCAGCGGGCCATCCGCGCGGTCGACGTCGAGCGCATCCGCAGCGAGGCCGGGCGCTGGACCGACCAACAGCGCGCGACCACCCGCGAGCGGGCGCTGGCCTGGAAGTCGCTGGCCGAACAGGTGCTGGCCGCCTTGGCGGAGTAGGGACCGCAGTCGCCACCGGCCGTCACAACCAACCCGAAGCGCTGTACTCTCGCCAGAATACGAGCTACGCTGGGGACACCGAAGCCGCAGACCCGGATGGTCGGGTGGGATGTGGCGCCAACCGGACAGCTGCGTGTCGGCAGCGTGGAGCGGTCATGTCCAATTGCAGCCATCCATCGCCCAGGCGAACGGCGCCGCGGCAGGCGGCCATCCTGGGCCTGCTGCTCGCGCTGGCGCCGGCCTGCGGCAAGAACGCCGCGGAACCCAGCTCGGCGACTGTCAAAGCCGACGCCGCGAGCGGTCCAGACAGCGTCGATGCCCTTGCCGGCACCGCAGACGCCACGGCGAGCGGCCAGAGCTGCCAGGTCGACGCAGACTGCCCAGCCAGCCCGTCGGTGTGCAGCCAAAACGTGTGCAGTTCGAACCACACGTGCGTCACCAAAGAGGTCAACGGACTGCCGTGCAGCGATGGCGACCCCTGCACGCTGTCTTCGTACTGCGCCGCCGGGGCCTGCGTGGCCGACGGCCCGCCCGCGTGCCAATGCCAGACGGACCAGGACTGCGGCGACGACGGCAACGCCTGCAACGGCAAGAATGTCTGTGACAAGACAGTCTTTCCGTACGTGTGCAAGGTGGCGCCCAGCACGGTACCGGTTTGCCCCAGCAGCACCGACAGCTGCTCGGTGCCGACCTGCGACCCCAGCACCGGCGCCTGCAAGCCGGTAGCCGCGGCCGACGGCACCCCGTGCAAGCCGCAGAATCCGTGCGCATCGGCCGGCGCGTGCAAGGCCGGCGCTTGCCAGGCGGTGGGGCCGTCGTGGTGCCAGTGCGAGAAGACCGCCGACTGTGCGCCCTACGAGGACGGCAACCTCTGCAACGGCCAGCTGTACTGCGACACGACCAAGCTGCCCCACACGTGCAAGCTCAATCCAGGCAGCGTCGTCAGCTGCGGCAGCGACAGCGACCCGCCGTGCCAGCGGACCGCCTGCCAACCCAAGACGGGCACGTGTGCCCTGGTGCCGGTCGAAGATGCCAAGCAAGTCTGCGACGCCGGCACCAACGGCTGCACCTGGGTCGCCAAGGCGGCCGGCGAGGCCAGCGGCCCGACCGCGGCCTGCGACGACGGCAACGTCTGCACCGTCGGCGAGTTGTGCAGCGCCGGCAAGTGCCAGGGGGGCGCGAACACCTGCAGCTGCAAGAGCAACGCCGACTGCCTGGCCCAAGACGACGGCAACCTGTGCAACGGGGTCGCCTTCTGCAACCAGGCGCTGTCGCCACCCAAGTGCCAGCCCAATCCGGCCAGCGTCGTCTTCTGCCCAATCGTGGACGACACCGACTGCCGCAAGAACACCTGCTCGCCCAAGACCGGCCTGTGCGCCTGCCCGCCGGGGGCCAAGTTCTGCGACCTCACGCCCACGGAATACGCTGTCGAGGTGTGCGACGGCGGCATCTGCCGCTGGGAGAGCCTGCCGCCGGGCACCACCACCCAAGCGGCGGCGTGCGACGACGGCAACGCTTGCACGGCGGGCGAGGTCTGCTCGCTGGGGCAGTGCGGCGGCGGCGTCGACACCTGCATCTGCCAAAGCGACGCCGACTGCGCCGGCCAGGAAGACGGCAACGCCTGCAACGGCACGATGTTCTGCAACCAGGCCACCAAGAAGTGCCAGGTCAATCCGGGCACCGTGGTCGTCTGCCCCACCGGGCTGGACACCGACTGCAAGAAGAACGTGTGCGAGCCCACGACCGGCGCCTGCGTGCTGGCCAATTCGCCCACCACCGTGGTCTGCGAAGACGGCGACCCGTGCACCACCAGTGACACCTGCCTGGACGGCAAGTGTACGCCCGGCACCAACGTCTGCTCGTGCAAGAGTGACGCGGACTGCAAGAAGTACGAAGACGGCGACCAGTGCAACGGCACCATGTACTGCAACAAGCTGAAGTCGCCAGCGATTTGCGAGCTGAATCCGGCAACGGTGATCAGCTGTCCCAGCGTAGACGACAGCGAGTGCCTGAAGAACCTCTGCCAACCCAAGACCGGCCAGTGCCAGTTCACCCCCACCGATGACTTCGCGACCTGCAGCGACGGCAACGCCTGCACCAAGAACGACCTGTGCCTGCAGGGCAAGTGCGTGCCCGGCACCTTTACCTGCGAGTGCGCGAGCAACGCCGACTGCCTGAAGCAGGACGACGGCGACCTGTGCAACGGCGTGCTGTACTGCGACAAGACCGGGGCGGCCCCCAAGTGCTTACCCAATCCGGCCTCGGTCGTGTACTGCAGCCCGGGCCAGGATAGTGCTTGCCTGAAGAATACCTGCGACGCCAAAACCGGGGTGTGCGGCCTGACCCCACAGCCCAAGGGCACACCGTGCGACGACGGCTCGGTCTGCACGGCCAGCGACGCCTGCCTGGCCGGCAAGTGCGCCGGGCAGCTGCTCAACTGCAACGACGAAGACCCCTGCACGGTCGACAGCTGCGGCGACCAGGGCTGCACCCACAGCGCCACGGCCTGCGCCGACGGCAACGACTGCACCGCCGACCAGTGCGACGCCAAGACCGGCCAGTGCTCGTTCGTCGCCAAGGACTTGGACGGCAAGGCCTGCAACGCCGACGAAGATGGCTGCACCGCCGGCGACGCCTGCCTGGCCGGCCAGTGCAAAGCGGGCGTGCCGATCGTCTGCAAGAACAGCGTAGCCGCTTGCGAAAAGGCCACCTGCGTCTCTACGGGCGCCAAGTCCTTCCAGTGTGTGGCGGTCGCCCAGCCCGACGGCGCAGTGTGCACCGGCAACGACGGCTGCGCGGTCGACGGCATCTGCAAGTCTGGCCAGTGCGCGGCGGGCAAGACGGGCAAGCTGTTCATCCAGACCGTGCAAGAGGTGGGCGCTGGCATCAGCCTGCGGGCGGTGGCGGCGGTCGGCACCGACCTGGTGGTCGCCGGCCGGCAGATCCAGCCCGACCTGAGCGCGGTGTGGTTCGTCCAGCGCTACGCTCCGGGCCTGAAGCCGGTCTGGAGCAAGCCGCTGCTGCTGCCGGTGTCAGCGGCGTCGAGCACCGCCGAAGTGGTGGGCGCCGCGGTGGTGGACAATCTGGCGCTGGTGGCCGGGCGGGTCGGCAGCGCCAACGCCGGCGACCAGGTGCGGTTGGTCGCCATCGATCTGGTCAGCGGGGCGGTGAGCTGGGATCACCTGTACGGTCAGACGAGCCTGGACGAAATCCCGGCCCGGCTGGTGTCTTTCGCGGCGGGCAGCGCGGTGCTCGGCCGCACCCAGGCGGCGGCGGGCACCCAACAAGCCATGGTGATGCGCCTGTCGGCGACCGGCCTGCAGCTGTGGACCTGGCTGGGCGGAGCCGGCACCCAGAACGACCTGCGGGCGGGCCTCGCACAGCCCGACGGCGGCGTGCTGGCGGCCGGCCGCAGCCTGGTGAGCGGGCAAGGCAAGGCCTGGCTACAGCGCCTGGACGCGCAGGGCGTCCCGCTGTGGAGCGCCCAGCTCGGCGAGGCCAGCGACCAGGGCTTTGTCGCGCTGGCGCCCCTGCCCGGTGGTTCGCTGGTGGCGGGCGGCTGGGCCACCGTGGCCGGGCAGCCGCGCCTGTACCTGCAGGCGGTGACGTCGGCGGGAGCACCGACCGGCCCGGCCTACCTGAGTCCTGGCGCCTACTTGCTGAGCGACCTGCTGGTCAGCCCGATCGGCTCGCTGTGGCTCGCCGGGCGCAGCTATGCCGATCCCGGCGGCAACGCGTGGCTGGCCGGCGCCGACCCGTCGGGGCACATGAGTTGGAGCCTGGAGCACGATGTGGGCCTCAGCGAAGGCTTCGATGCGCTGGCGGCCACCACCGACGGCGGTCTGGTCGCGGTCGGCAGCCAGCTGGACCCCAAGAAACCCCAGACCGTGACGGGCCTGGTGGCGCGCACCGACGCCTGGGGCCACGCCAACTGCGCGCTCGCCGGCGTCTGCGCGGCCAAGACCATCGCCGACTGCGCCAACAGCAACCCGTGCACGGACGACCTCTGCGACGGCCTGCAGGGCTGCGTGGCGCTCCACAACGCCCTGCCCTGCAGCGACGGCGACGCCTGCACCGGCGGCGACAGCTGCGTGCAGGCCGCGTGCGTGCCGGGCAAGGCGGTCAACTGCGACGACGGCAACGCCTGCACCGCCGACGCGTGCGACAAGCAGAAAGGGTGCACCCATCAAGGCACGAACGGCGCGCCCTGCCCGGACGACAGCGTGTGCACCTCGAACGAGACGTGCCTGGGCCCGGTGTGCAAGACCAGCCAGCTCGACTGCGCAGACAACGACCCGTGCACCCAGGACTCGTGCGAGAAGTCGGCGGGCTGCTTGCACGACCCGGTGCCCGACGAGACCCTGTGCGGCGGCGCCAAGGTCTGCGCCCAGGGCAAGTGCGTCGAGCGGTTTGCCAAAGCCATCTCGACCGGCGGCGAGGCCAACACCTACGCGCTGCGCTACGACGGCACGGTCTGGGGCTGGGGCTACGTACACCCCACCAACGGCAACACGGCCGTGGCGCCACCCATGGCAGTGGGGAGCCTGGCCAACATCGTGCAGATCGATGCGGCACCGACAGGAGTCTGCGGCGTGCAAGCCGACGGCCTGGTGCGCTGCTATCGCGGTGGTGGCGACGGCAACTTTGGCCAACTGACCTGTCAGGGCGTGTCCAACCCCACCGCGCAGCTGATCCCGAATCTGACGGACGTGGTCAAGATCGACATCGGCAGGCTCACCGGCACGGCCGTGACCAAGGACGGCTCCCTGTGGACCTGGGGCACCAACAGTTCGGGGCAGCTCGGCTTGGGCACCTGTGGCGCCTGCAACCCGGCGGTCAAGCAACACCCCACGCTGACCGGCATCGCCCAGGCGACGGTGGGAGTCTCGGAGACGGGAACGCAGAACGCTCTCTTCGCCATGGGGGATTTCTTGAAGATCGATGGCACGTTGTGGGGCGCAGGAGGCTACTTCGGCAACAACAGCTACTGCGACAGCTACGGCGGCAGCTACAGCTACATCGGCGACGCCAACGGAACGATCCGCAGCGCCGTGCCCCTGCAAGTCGCCATTCCCACCAAGGTCGTCTCGGTTGCGGTCGGCATCCATCACCGCTGCGCCCTGGACGACCAGGGTCAGGTCTGGTGCTGGGGACTGGGCACGAGCGGCGAGCTGGGCGACGGCGGCAAGGCCACTCAACCCAAGCCGGTCAAGGTCTTTGGCCAGCCCGGCAAGGCCGCCGGCGTGACTGCCGGCCTGTACTTCACCTGCGCCTGGGGCGTGGACGGCGCCGCGTGGTGCTGGGGCAGCAACACCTACCACACGCTCGGGGTCCCGTCGGTCTACGGCTCCAACACGCCGCTGGTCATCCCGGACCTGACTGGAGTCAAGCAGATGACCGCCAGCCCCACCCACGCGTGCGCCCTGCGCGTCGACGGCAGCGTGTGGTGCTGGGGCTACAACTCCACCGGCAATGGCCTCGGCACGGGCGTGATCGGCGGCTACACTACCAGCCCCAAGCCGGTCATCGGTACGGTCCCGCCGTAGCGCGCCGAACTGCCATCGGGAGCCAGCCGACTGGCAGGTTGCGGCGAATCCCAAAGGGCGAGCTTGCGACCCCCGCGGCGATGCCTGGCGCTCGCGAACAGGATGCCTGACCCCTCTGCCCGCTGGCGAGAGTCATGCAGGCACCTCTGGCCGTGCTCCAAGCATCGCGGCTACGCTCGATTCAGAGTCGACGGCCAATGCGACCTTCGGTGGCCGGCCATGCCCGTCCAAGGAGCTTCGCCACGTCCCGGTGGCCCCATGCACGGCAATGGTCGGTCACCCGCGGCGATCACAACCGCAAGGGCCGGCGCAGCTCGCGCCACAGCTCCTGTGCAGCCTGGGCCGGCGTCTGGGTGCGCAGGGGCAGGCCCTTGGCCTCGCCACCCCAGGCACCACTCGGGAACAGCATCTCGGCGTACGGACCGCCCCCGGCAAAGTCGAGCGGCGGCAGGTTCGCCAGGCACGAAACATCGAGCTTCTTCTCCGGATTCTGCAGGAACTGGAACGTGATCGCCCCGCCGCACTGGGTCCGCTCGTGGTCGGCGTTGGTGGCGACGCCGTGCGGATTGTCGGGCACCACCACCAGCTGCGCGCCAAAGCCCGCCAGCGCCTGGTGCGCCGCCTGGGCAAAGGCCAGCGGCGTCTGCGGGTCCAAATCGCCCGACAAAAGTAGAACTGGCGTCATGGGTTGCGGCATGGTGTTGCGCAGCGGGTCGCTGCCGGCGGCGGGCCAGCTCGGCTGGATGGCCAGGTCGGCGTTCCCATCGGCCGGGGCGAACAGCAGCGGCGCCAACGGCGGCGGAGTGCCGTGCCAAAGGTCGGCAAAGACCACGTTGTGGTGCAGCACGCTCGAGTACTGCTCGCGCATCGCCTTGCTTTCGCCGGGATCGACCACCTGCGACTTGGCCATGGTCTTGAACAGCGGCTGCAGCGCGGCCACGTCTTGGCTGTCGCAGCGGTCGAGCCGGAAGATGATGGGGGGAATCAACAGGCGCGCGTCGTCGTTGGCCACCGCAGAGGCGAGCAAGTCGCGCAGCAGCGGCCGCAGGGGCTGCCCGGGCAACACGGCGCTGCAGTGTCCACTGTCGAGCTTGCTCGCCACGCTCTGCAGACGCCCCCACGGGTCGGCGCCCAGCTTGGCGTGGCAGGTGGCGTTTTGGCTGCACCGCGCCAGCAGTTCTTTGCCGGTGGCTTCGAAATCGGTCCAGTAGGTGGTCATCGAGCAGATTCCGGGCGGACACACCGAGTCGAGCACCACCGCGCCGGCCTGTTGCGGGTACAGCTGCAGGTAGCGCAGCGCCCAGAACGTGCCGTACGACACGCCGTACACGCGCAGCGGCACGTCGGGCCTGCGGGTCGCCTCGATCAGCTTGCCCAGGTCCACCGCGGCTTGAGTGGCCGAAAACGCCTGCAAGTCTGTGCCCCACTCGCCCACCACCGCGGCCAGGCAATCGGGCCATTCCTCTTTGGTGACCACCGCGCCGTTCGGGCTCGAATTGCTCTCGGCCTGCGCGCACCCCAGGCGGGTCGACTCGCCCACGCCGCGGTGGTCCGGCAGGTAGAATTCGTACCCCGGCAGATGATCGGCGTACCAGTCGACCATCGACAGCAGTCCCTTGCCGGCAAAGCCGGGACCGCCCTGCAGCATCCACAACTGCCCAGCCACGCTCCGCTTCTTGGGCGACACGCGCACCACCGCCACGTCGATCGCCGGGCCGGTCGGGTTTTGCCAGCGCAGCGGCACGCTCGCGGTCCCGCAGCTGACCTCGTAGCCGCCCGGGCCGTGGACATCGCAGCTTTTCCACTCGACTTCGGTGGTGGCGGCGCCCGGCAGCTCGGATCCCTGGCCCGCTCCGGCAGCGTTGGACGAAGGATCGGCGCCACAGCCGACCGCAAAGGCAACCAAGCACAGCCATGTGGCCAGCGAGCGCGACCGAGCGCAAGGCAAATTCGGGACCACGGTGCCCTCCCTTGGGAAATTCCAGCGTCAGGCTACTTCCCGCAATGGGCAAGGTCAATGCACCCGGAAGGCACGGCGGCGGCTTCGCCAGAGCACTCCGACCGAATCCGGTCAATTCGAATCGGCTTCCTCGGCAATTCCCTGGGCCCGAACCGGCGTCCCCTCCTGATTCTCGCCAGTGACCGATCGGACCTGCAAGGCCGTTCCCGCGCGAATCCGGTGGGGTGCCTGTCCGATGGGGTGCCTATCACGCGGGCCCGCGCGGCCCTGCCTCGCCCGCCAGGTAGTCGGTGGGCTCCAGGCGCCCGACGGAGCCCAGCACCGGTGAGTAGACCTGGCCGCGCTCGGGGTACAGGACGATGTCGTGGTCCAGGTCGGTCCCAAGGACCAACAGGCGGACATCGCTGGCGCTTTCGTTCAGCAGCTGGTGCGCCTTCAGGTCGCCCGGCGCCCAGTGGACGGCATCGCCGGGGGCCAACTGCAGGCCCTCGGCCGGGGCGTCGAACACCGCCGTGCGGCCTTCGCGGCGACCTTGTTGTTGCCGCAGGGTCGGCGTGCCTTCCAGAACGAATACCACCTCTTCGTCGCCCAGGTGCGCGTGCAGATCCGAGGTGCGGGCCCCCGGCGGCAGTCGATCCACGTTGATGAACACCGACTTGGCCCCCGCCGCGCGGGACAGCGGCCGCCCGAAGCCACCCAGGGCCCCCAGCGACCGCTCGGGCACCTGACCGCGCCCCACCACATGGGCCGGCCGCTCGTCGTCGCTCAACCGCACCACCGGCAAGGCCGTTTTGGCGCGGGCGGCGGCAAAGTGGGCGGCCAACGGCTCCGGGGTCTGCCCAGCCGGCGTCCACACACCCACACCCACGCCGCGCAGCAGCACCTTGCCGCTGTCCGGATACACGGCGATTTCCTGGGCCTGCCGGTCCGACATGGCCAGATAGCGCGCCGGCCGCCCGCTGCGGTTCAGGGTCTGGTGGGCGATGCGCGTGCCGGGCAGCCAGGCGATCAACTCGTCTTGCCGCAAGGAAAATTCGCGGTGCACGCCCTCGGCCAGCTCGCGGATGGTCAGCTCGCCGTCCACGACGTAGAGAAATTCCTCTTCGAGCATATGGTAGTGCAGCGGGCAGATGGCGCGGCCGGGCGGCAATTCCTCAAGCGTGGCGCCCAGGTGGACCAGGGGCCAGACGTCGAAGGGCACCATCTTGCAGCCAAAGCCGGTGTCGTCCAAGTGGACGATCCAGTCGGCCGTGGCGGTGGGCAACACGTTCTTCACGGGAACCTCGGCTGCGAAAGCTGTGGCCAAGCTACGCCAGCGCCAGGCCGCCGTCAAAGGGCCACCGGCGCGCGCCAGCACGCAGCCTGTGCGCGCGGCGCCACTTCACTCTCTGGTTGTGGAGTTCGCGGGTTGCAGCGCCAAAGGCTGTGCAGCCGCGGCAAGTTCTGTAGATTGGCTACATGGGCGCAGTCGCAGGGGTGTGCCGGTCTGGAACTCCAGTCCGAGACCCAAGCCGGCCTGGCGTCGTCGCGGCAGGTCGCTCGGGTGTCCGCACGCGACCGAGAGGGCCCCATGGTGGCGTCGTCGGCGAGCGATCGCGTTGCACCGGATCCGGGGATGTCATGCTGGTTGCCCTGATACGCACCCCACCGGATTCGCGCATGGCCGGCTGGACTGACCCATTCTGCAACTGGCGAGGATCAGGCGGGGGCCCCGGCACAGGCATGGAGGATTGCCAAGCTCTCCGATGCGAATTGGACGGCTTTGGTCTGAGCCACCGAACGGCGCCGGCGCGCCAACCGTGCGACCTGGCCGCGGCGCCGCATCGACTGCCCGCAGCGGGGACTTCCTTGCCGTTGGGCTGCGCGCGCGCACTGGCGGTCCGGTCGGCGCAGGAGCCGCACCGCGCGCCGTGGCGATCGCTCGCCGTGGCCGCAGCTGTGTGGGCGGCGGCCGCGCCCGAAACCGCCAGGGCCGCGCCTCCCTTGGCCGTGACCACGTCGGTATCCGACCTGATCCAACCGCGCTACGGGCTCAAGGTCGAGGTGCCGCTGGAGCCGAGGGTGGGCGCGTCGGCGCGGCTTGGCGTCGGCAGCTATCCAACCGCACACTTGGACAGCGTGACCTTGCTGGTCACCGGCGTACAGGCGGTGTGGTACGCGGCGGGCCACTTCGCGCGCGGCCTGCAGGTCGCCGCCGACGTGGAGTACGGCCACAGCTGGCTTGCGGGCGACGGCATCGTGGGTCAAGGGGATCGCTGGCGCGCCGCACTGCTCCTGGGGGCCAAATGGACCGGCCGGCGCGGCGTGGTGGCCGAAGCGCAGTTCGGCGCTGGCGGCAACTGGTCGCAAGTGGCGAGTCAGGGCGGAACGCTGCGCACTGTCGAGAGTTTCACTCTGGAACCGCGCGGGGATTTGCGCGTCGGGATTTGCTTCTGATGGCGAGCCGGGGCACGGCGGCGATCGCGCTGGCCGTATGGACCGCGGCAGGCCTTGGCGCTTGCGGTGCGCTTCCACACCGCCCGCTGGGGGTGGCAGGCAGCCAACCGCCGGTCGCCACAGCGGTTCCGCGCCCACCGCCGCTGCCCGACCCGCGCCGCTCGCCCATGCCGCCCCTGCCACGCGACGACGACGACGGACCCGAGAACGCCGACCCGCGCGGCGAGGCCTCCGCCGAATTGGGCGTGACCCAAGCGGTGTACCTGGCCCCGCTTGTGTTTGCAGCGGTGGGCGCCACGTCGGAAAGTGTCGGCGCGACGATCGTGCTTGGCTCCGGCGCCACGGTGGGTCTGGGCTTCGCAATCGCCGAGTCATCGCGCGGGCTTGAGCCCGGCCAGATCCAGGTCATCGAGTCGGCCGGGCCCTGGCTGGTGGCCGCCGGGGCCCGCCTGACTGTCGCCAACCACTTGAGCCAAACGTCCGAGGACCTCAGCCTGGGAGTGATGATCGGCGGCTACTTCTTGGGTCCGCTGGGCGGGATTCTGCTGGCCAAGACCCACCCGGACAGCAGCACGGTGGCCATGGCCAACTCGGGTGGGATGTGGATGGCGGTGGCGATCGAGCTGGTGCGTGCAGGCTGGTCCCCCGCGTCGACGGCCAGCTTCAGGCCCCGGCGGCACGGCGACGTGGCGTCGGCGGTGGGCACCGTGGTCGGCGCTGGCGTGGGCATTCTGGGCGGCGCCTTGCTGGGCAGGGAGTTGCAGCTGAGCCGCGGCCGCGTCTGGGCCATCGACCTCGCCATTGCCGCGGGGTTGGTCGTGGGCGGCATGGCCACCACGGGCCAGAGCTCTGCGATTCAGGCGCGCGCCGCGGCGCTGGGCATGGCCGTGGGCGGCGGTCTGACGATGATCGCCCTGCCCGACTGGAGTGCCGCCGGCCGCCTCGCCGGGGTGGTTCCACGGCTGTCCATCGCCGCAGACGGCACGCCGGTGGTGGGCGTCGGCGGATCGTGGTGAGCGGCGCCCGGAGCGCCGGCCCAGCGTCCGGCTGCAGGCAGGCCGAGGGCTCGCGTGCGGCCGGGAAGATCCGGCCCGCCCCATGGGTCCATCGGATGGTTGGCCTATCGCGTGCCAAAGGCCAGAGCGTCGATTTCGTTTGCGCAGAGAGGCGGGGCTCGCTATGGTCTGGAGCGGGGTGCGACAAGCAGGTGGGGTGAGTATGAAAGCAACGGAATATTGCGGTCCTAGGTGGGTGCGCGCGGCGGCGGTGCTGGCCATGGCGGGCGGATGTACGCCCCAGGTCGACCCCTTCGAGGATCCGCCAACCGCGTGCAAGGCGGCGCCCGCACCGGCCATAGCCGGACGCGAGGTGTCGGACCTGCCGAGCCTGGAGACCTTCACTGCGGGCAAGGTCGCGCCGGCCAGCGCCCAAGGCCAGCCCATGGCCCAAGCCGGCCCGCTGCTCCTGGTGGCCGACGAGGACAACGGTACCGTGGTGGCCCTGGACACCTCTACGCTGCAAGTCGCGGCGACGTGGCCCGTTGGGGCGCGGCCTTACCACGTCGTGGCGACCGATACCGACGCTTGGGTCAGCCTGCGCGGCGGCAGCTCCGTCGCCCACATCACCTTGGAGTCTGGGGCCATCACCTATTTCGCCGTGGGCACCGAGCCGACCGGCCTGGCCCTGGGCTCCAGCCTCTTCGTCGCCGTCGCGGGCACCCGCGACTTGCTGGCGCTGGACCCGCAGACGGGCGAAATTCTCGCCAAAGCCAAGTGCCTGGACCGCCCGCGCGCGGTGGCCATCGACAACGCCGGCCGCGTGACGGTGGTACACCAGAACGCTGGCGTCATGGCCTTTTCCATGCAGCAGAAGGGCAATCTCAGCTCGCGGGGTCAGTGCAATCTGAGCCCCTTCACGTCGCTGCTGGGCGACATTCCGCCGGAACAGATGGGTGTGCGGCACGCCACCCGCGCCGTGGCTGCGGCCGTCGATCCGGCCACCAACCTGCCGGTCGTTGCCTACGCCTTGGTGCGCTCGGGCACCATGGGCGACTTGCTCAAGGTCGCCAACGCGCCGGCCAAGCCGGACTGCAACGCCGGCGGGTCCGGCAGCGACTCGGGCATGCTCGGCGGCGGATCGGGCGGCTACGGCGGCGGCAGCGAGGCCAGCGAAGGTGCGATCCTCGCGAGCGGCGGCGTGCGACCGGTGGAACCGGCACTGGCCGAGGTGAATTCCGATTGGGGCGGCACGAGCGTGTCCATGCTGGCGTGGCGCGCCGCGGTGGCCAGCGACAGCGAGCAAGTGGCCTACCAAGGTCGCCGGGTGGCCGCGCGCATCGACCAACCGTCGGCGCTCGCCTTCCACCCGACCTACCGCATGGCGCTGCTGGTCGGCCGCGGGACCCACAACGTGGTGGCCATGGACAGCAGCCGTCACGGGCCAATCGGCCTGATCGAGCTGCCGCCTGCCAGCGCGCCGGGTGCCGTGGTGATCGCTGCCGACGGGGATACGGCCTGGGTCAAGCTGGATCACGCGTTCCGCGTCGCCGAGGTGGACCTGCAGCCGCTGCTGAACAACGCCAACCACACGCTCACGGTGCTGCAAGCCAAGCGGGTGTCGGCGCCCTACGGGGTCGACCCGCTGCCAGAGGCTGCGCGCCTGGGCCGGGCGGTCTTCTTTGACTCCGAGAATCCGCGCCTGTCGCAGGCTGGCCAGTTTGCGTGTGCCACCTGCCACTTGGACGGCGAGGACGACCAGCAGGTCTGGTTCGTGGCGGACGGCCCGCGGCAGACCCCCGCCCTGGGCGGCCGCCTGGCGGGGACCGGGCCGTTCAATTGGAAGGGCACGCACATGCAACTGCAGTCGAACATGGAAGAAACCGTCAAGCGCATGCACGGCACCGGGCTCACGAAGGCGGAGCTCGTGTCGCTGGAGCAGTTCCTGCTGGTGGGGTTGCCCACACCGCCCAATCCCAATCGCCAGCCCGGGGGCCTGACCGAGGCTCAGACGCGCGGCAAGGCGATTTTCGAAGGGCCCAAGGCCGCTTGCGCGGTGTGCCACACAGCGGGCGGCGGCAGCGACGGCGAACTGCACGACGTCGGCGTCGCCACGGTCGAGGAAGTGCTCTTCAGCGCTGTCAAAGCGGAGAACGTTGCCCCGACCGGCTTCAACACGCCCAGCCTGGCGGGCGTCTACCGCAGCGCGCCCTACTTCCACAACGGCAGCGCCCTGACCCTGCGCGAAGTGCTGTCCCAGACCTCGGACCTGGGGGCGATGGGCGATACCTCGGACCTCAGCGACCAGGACCGCGACGACTTGATTGCCTACCTGCTGACGCTGTAGGGTCCCGCCCAATCCGCGGCATTCGTTCGGCGTTGTCGCGAAGGGCCAAATCCGACGGATGCGGTAGCACAACCCACGCAGCTACGGTGCCGGCTGCGGCGGCTTCTCGTCCCTTTTGAGTTCGCGGCGGGCGTCGTCGGCCTTGCCCTCTAAAACCCAAGTCTTCTGCAGGGCTTTTAAGACCACGACCGCCTCGCGCAGGGTCAGGGTCAGCTCCTTGGTCAGGTGCGGCAGCTCGGGCGCCACCTTGCCGGTCTGCTCGGCCAGTACCGAGAGATTGTCGAGCAGCCGCGCCAGCTTCTTCTCGTCGGCCAGGCGCTCCATCGAGCCGATGAGGCGGCCGATGCGGTCGTCGGCCAGCAGCTTGTCGGCGTGCTCGAGCAGGCTGGGCAGGTGGCCCTTCTCGCCCGTCAGCGCGTCCAGGCGGTCCAGCAGCTGATCGGCGCGCCCGACCAGGCGGTCTACGCGTTTGGGCTCCAGCACTTGCGCGGCATTGCGCACCGCCCGGTGGGTGGCCTGGTCGTTTAGCAGGGCGTCGGCGCCGGCCAGGGCTCCGTGCAGCGCCGGGTCGGTCAAGAGCGTCACCGCGGGCTTGTGCACGTCGTCCAGCAGCTTGTCCAAGCGGTCCAAGGTGGGCCCGACCCGGTCGAAGGTGGCGACCATGCGGTCGAAGCGGTTGTTTTCCTCCAGCGTGCCAAGGAGTTTCTCAACGACGCCCAGCGCCCGGCCGCTCGTCTTGACCAGCGAGCCAAAGTCGAGCTCGCTCACCACGTCCAGCACGTCCATCGGCTCCACGGCGGGCAAAAGCGTCCCGGCGGCCACCACTTCCTTGACGTGGGCCGGGGGCTGCAGGACCAGCCGCTTCTCGCCGATGCCCAGCACCCGCCGCACATTGACCGTGGTGCCCTTGCGGACCCGGCCGGCGTGGCGGGTCAGCACCACCAGCTCTACGTCCAGGTGCTCGTCGTCGCGGAACTCGATGCTGCCCACTTCGCCGACCTCGACGCCGGCCAGCAGCACCGGCGAGCCCGAGCGCAGGCCGTCGCCGCGGGTCACCAGCGTGTGGTACGAAATCCGCGGCGCCAGCCAGCGGTTGCGCACCGCCGCGCCCACGAAGAACGCGGCCACCAGCAGCGCGGTCACCACGATGAACAGGCCCGCCATCCGCTCGCGGGTGGTCAGGAAAATCTTCATGCGCTGACCTCACTTGCGCCAACCCTGCCCGGCACAGTCTGCCACTCGGCCACCCCCCACTCGACCAAGCGGGCGTCGTGGCGGGTGGCCCAGCTCTCGAAGCGGGCGTGCCGGCGCGCCAAGACCGCCACCGCCGCCGCTTGGCCCTGGTCACACCACGCGCGGATGGCGGGCCACGAGCCGTCGCCGTCGGTGTCGCTGTCAAAGTCGCCGCTGCCCTCGACCACCAGCCACTGCGGCCGCAAGGTGAGGGCGCGCGCCAGCAGGGCCCGGAAATAGTGAGTGGGATCCAGCTGGTGCGGGCGCTTGTCGGCCCGGTCGCTCAGCTCGAACTGCTCCAGGAGCTCGCGGACGCGCGCCGCCTCGGCCTGGCTGCCCAGGCGGGCGTGACTCGACAGGGGCAACGCCAGGTTGTCGACGATGCTCCGGTTGGCCAAGAGGCCGCCGCGGTGCGGCACGTAGCCCATGTGGCTGCGCAGGCGCATCAGCTCGGCATACGTCAAGGTCGCGATCGGATAGCCCAATAGCTCGATGGTCCCGCGGGTGGGCAGGCCCAGGGTGCCCAGGCGGCGCGCCAGGTCGGTGGCGGGCTCGGGCAGGTCGGCGTTGGTCGGCGGCACCAGCACAGCCCACTGCCCCGCCGTCAGCTCCAAAGGCGGCATCTGCACTTGCAGCGGTCCACTCCCCACGGTCAGGCCGGTGGGCAAGCTCAGCACGGTGGGCGCGCCGCTCATGGCAGGCCCCCCAGCAGCAGCGAGGTCGGGTCGCGGCCGGCCAAGTTCGCCACCGACACGGCGCCGTTGAGCAGGACCAAGAAGATCAAGCTGTTCAAGGCCGCGCGCGACACTGCCACCGGCACTTCGGTGGGCGAGTCGACCACATCCAAGCCGTGGTAGCAGCCGATGAGCACCAACCCCACGCCGCCCACGCAGACCTTGATGAGGAACATGCCCAGGTCGGCGGGCCGGGTGGCCGACAACACCGCGTCGAAGAACACGTTGGCGGGCAGCTTGACCAAGAGCTGGGCAATCACGAAGCCGCCCAGCAGAGCGGTCGCGGCGAACAGCACGGTCAGGCCGAACAGCGACAATAGGCCGCCGATGAGGCGCGGCGTGACCAGGAAGCGGATCGGGGCGATTCCCATGACTTCCAGAGCTTCTACTTCGCGGTGCACGCGCATCGAGCCCAGCTCGGCGGCGATGGCCGTCACCGAGCGCACGATGACCACCACCCCGGTCAGCAGCGGCGCCACCTCGCGCAGCACCACCACCGTGATCATCCGGCCCAGGTTGTCCGCGCCCGAGAGGGTGCCAATGCCGCCCACGCCCTCGACAATCGCGAACACGCCCACCGCCAGCGCCAGCACCACGATCGGCCCAATGGCCTGCACGGCGGTGAAGTAGACCTGCATCAGGACTTGCCGGAGCAGGTCGCGCTGGCCCAGGTGGCGGCCCACCCACAGCATCTTGACGGCGAGGTACAGAAAAGCCAGCAGAAACCAGGTGTAACGCACCAGGCCCAGGACTTTGCTGCCGATGGCGTCGACCGTCTTGAGCACGTTCTCCCGGGACCGCGGGCGCGGCTAGCTGGAAACTTGGGGGTCGCTACCGCGGAGCATGCCTTCGGCCGGACACGGCGCCAACCAGCGCTGGGCCTGCTGCTGCAACTTGGCGCTGGCGCGGCGGGTGCGGGCAGCCTCGCTGCGGACGCGCTTGGGGTGCGGCGCACCGGGAAGATCCCTAAGGTTCAAGCTGCGTTCCACATCCAGCGCCTGGGCAATTCCCGCGGCCGGCACACCCAGCCGCTGCGCGATCGCGGCGGGTCCCATGCGGGCAAAAGTGGTGTGGTGGCGCACACAATCGGCGACCAGCTCGGCGATCTGTTCGTGCGCAGTGCGGAACGGCACGCCGCAGCGCACCAGCTCGTCGGCCAGGTCGGTGGCGAGCAGGAAGCCGCGGTCCAGGGCCTCGAGCAGCGCCTGGCGGTTCCACTTGGCCGCGCCCAGCATGTCAGCCGTCACCTGCAGGCAGGCCGCCCAGGTGTCCAGCGCGTCGAACAGCGGCTCCTTGTCCTCTTGCAGGTCCTTGTTGTAGGCCAGCGGCAGGCCCTTGAGCGCCACCAGCAGCCCCACCAGGTCGCCGACCACCCGCCCCGACTTGCCGCGCAACAGCTCGGCCATGTCCGGGTTTTTCTTCTGCGGCATCAGCGAGCTGCCGGTGGTGAAGGCGTCGGTCAGGCGCACGAAGCCGAACTCGGCCGACGAGTACAGCACCAGCTCCTCGCCGATCCGCGACAGGTGCACCATGCCCAGGCTCGCGGCGGCCAGCGCTTCGACCAAGTGGTCGCGGTCCGACACGGCGTCCAGCGAGTTGTGGGTGTAGCCAGAGAACCCAAGGAGCTGTGCGGTCTTGGCCCGGTCGATCGGCAGCGTGGTGCCGGCCAGCGCCCCCGAGCCCAGCGGGCAGGCGTCCATCCGCACCAACAGGTCGGCCAGCCGCGAGCCGTCGCGCAGCAGCGCCTCGGCGTGGGCGAGCAGGTGGTGACCCAACGTAACAGGTTGGGCGCGCTGCAGGTGCGTGTAGCCGGGCATCGGCCAGGTGGCGTAGCGGCGGCCCAGCTCGGCCAGCACGCCCACCAAACGCGCGATATCCTGCATGATCTTGGCCAGGGTCGCCCGCAGGTACAGCCGCTCGTCCAGCGCCACCTGGTCGTTGCGCGAGCGCGCCGTGTGCAGCCGGCCGGCCGGGTCGCCGATGCGGTCGCGCAGCTCGGCCTCTACGTTCATGTGCACGTCTTCGCGCGCCACCGACCAGACGAAGCGGCCGGCCTCGACCTCGGCCAGGATGGCGCGCAACCCCGCGACGATGGCGGCGTGATCGGCGGCAGTCAGGATCCCCTGGTCGCGCAGCATGGTGGCATGGGCCACCGAGCCGATGATGTCGAACACCGCGAGCCGACAGTCGAAACCAATCGATGCGTTGAGCTGCTGGACCAGCGGGTGGGTCGCTTCGTCGTAGCCGCCGCCCCACAGGCGGTCGGTGGTGGCGGGCTTGCGGGCGGGAGCTGCTGCGGTCATGTCGCGGGCCTTGGCCGTCCAGTGGGGGCGGCGGTTGGCGAGGATCGCACCCCTAGTAGGGACGTGCAAGGGTGGCCTAGTAGGGACGTGCACGGGTGGGGCCGCAGGGGTGACCTGCTGGAGCCGCCGGGGTAGCATGGGCCCAGCGCGGGCATGGTTGGCGGGGCGCGGCGGAGGCAGCGGTGGCGGGCAAATTTCCTACAGCGCTGTTTACCTTTGTGTTCCTGGGCTGGACGTTCGACTTCTACGACCTGGTGCTGCTCGGCTTCGTCAAGGAGCCCGTCAGCCGCGACCTGGCGCTGACGCACACCACCGAGTCGTGGATGCTGGGCGTGGCCCTGGGCACCTCGGGCCTGGGCGGCATCGTCGCCGGCTACCTGGCGGATCGCCTGGGCAAACGGACCATTCTGGCGGCCACGGTGCTGCTGTACTCGGCGGGCTCGCTGGTGGCCGGCCTGGCGCCCGACGCGGTGTGGTTCCTGGTCGGCCGCGCGCTGGTGGGCCTGGGCGTGGGCGGCGAGTGGGCGATCGGCCACGGGATTTTGGCCGAAGCGGTGGAGCCGCGCTGGCGCGGGCGGGCCTCGGCGGCGCTGCAGGCGGGCGAGCCGGTGGGGGTGGCGCTGGCCGCCATCGCGGGCTATCTGCTCGTACCTTGGCTGGGTTGGCGGGCGGTGATGATCGGCTCGTCGGCCACGGCGCTGCTGGCCTTCGCGATGCGCCGCAGCATCCACCTGCCCGACACCCCGCACGAACACCGCGCCAGCTGGGCGGAATTGCGCCAGGCCAAGGTGGGCAGCCGCATGGTCCGCGCGTGGCTGCTGGGCGTGTTCAAGCTGGGCACCTACTGGACCTGCTACACGTGGCTGCCCGGCTTTCTGGTCAAAGAGATGCACCAGAGCATCGGCCGCTCGCTGACCTGGATGCTGACCGCGCAAGGTGGCCAATTCCTTGGCATGCTCAGCTTCGGCCTGGTGTCGGACCGCATCGGCCGGCGCCCGGCGTTCTTCGGCTATTCGCTCCTGACCGCCGCCGCCATCGCCCCGCTGGCGTTTGCCTGGCAGGAACTGTCGGCCACACCGGTGCTTTTCTGGACGGCGATGTTCCTGCTCGGCGTCGGCTCGGGCTGCACCGCCGGCTTTGGCGCGCTGCTGGCCGAGCTGTTCCCAAGCGAAGTCCGCTCCACCGCGATGGGCACCACCTACAACATGGCGCGGGCGGTGCAGCTGGCCGCGCCGGTGCTGGTGGCGCAGGCGGTGGCGTGGAACGGTCTGTCGGGCGGCCTGTCGGTGCCGATGTTGCTGGCCCTGGCCACCGCGACGTGGGTGTGGGTCCTGCCCGAGACGCGGGGGATCGAGCTGCCGAGCTTGCGTGCGCAGGCGGTGGAGCCGGGGGCGGATTGAGGTGGAGAAGGTGTCAGGTATTTCCCATTGCCAAACCAATTCGACCCAGATCCGCGAAACTCCTCGTGTTTGCTGGCGCTACCTCTCCGGCAAGGGCGACAGGGCACCTCGCCGCTCCGCGGCGACCCGGCCACGAGTTTGGGCACGGAGAGTCTTGCTGGAATCCTGGATTCTTGGCCCAAACCGGCGCGCGGCGCCGCCCTTCGGGTTCGTGTCCGTGGCGCAGACCGGCCGCTGCGCGCCCGGGGCCACGAAACCTCGCATGATTTCTGGCTACTTCTCGCAAACCGGGGTCGCCACGCACTCCGCGCCGTTGCAGTAGGTGCCCGCCACGCAGTCGCCGTCCCAAGCGCAAGGCTCGCCGGGGCCCATCCGCGGCCCGCACGTCCCGGCGCGACAGACCAAGTCGGTACCACATTGGCCGCCCATGCCGCAGGGTTCGCCCAAGGTGGGCGGGATCACGCACTTGCCCTTCACGCAGGTCAACCCCGACATGCAGTCCAGCGCGCTGTCGCAGGTGCCGCCCAGGGGCCCCGGGGGTCGGCACACGCCGGCGGCGCACACCAGGGGTACTTGGCACGGTAGCGAGTCGTCGCAGGCGTCACCCAGGCTCGCGGCCGCCCGGCAATGGCCGAAGTGGCAAAACAGCCCGGCTGCGCAGGCAAAAGAAGTGTCGCTGTTCACTTTGCAGGCTGCTCCCTCGGCCAGGGCAAAGACGCAGACCGAATTGCCACCTTGCGCGACACAGGTGGTGTCGACTTCGCGGCAGCCCTCGCTCACGACGCAGTGCTCGCCCAGCCGCGGCTTGAGGAGGCACTTGCCTTGCTTGCAGACAGTGCGCTGGTCGCAGTCGCCGTCGCCCGCACACGGAAGCCCCGTGGCCCAGTAGCTGCACGTGGCGCCGCCTGTGCCCGGCTTACAGTGGAGCGGGTAGGCACACGGCGACGGGCTGGAAGCGCCGGGCACGCAGGCGGCCCCTGGCTTGGAGACTCTGGGAACGCACGTGCCGCCGCTGGCGCCCTCCAGGCAGGTCAGGTTGGGCGCGCACCCATGCATGTCGCCGCACGATTCGCCGGCCCCGCGGCTGTCGCTGGCTACCTGGCAGAGTCCGCCAGTGCAAAACTCGCCAGGTGCGCAGTCCTTGGCAGCGGCGCAGGCCCGGGCGCTGGCGAGTTCGGCGGCGCAGGTCGCGGACCAGATGCCGGTGCATTGGTCCTGCGCGGCCATGCACTTGCCAGATCGACACCGATCTCCGTGCGCAGGCCAGGTGCAGTCGGCGCCGTCGGGCAAAGTGCCGCGCACGACTTGCGCGCACGGGCCGTCGCCAGCGTAAATGGATGCGCTCAACAGGCACGGTTCGATGACGCGATCCAGCCAGTCGAGGCAGTCGGCCGCGGCCTTTGGCGAGTAGAGCAGGTGCGGATCCAGGGGATACAAGCCGTAGGCGTAGTGCTGCTGAAAGTACCGGTCGCAGTGGGCGATGTCGGCGAACAAGTCGTGTACGGCCGAGCACTTGCCGATGCGCAGGCAGGCGCGACTCCGCAGCTGCTCGGCAAACCTGCCAAAGGTCGCCACGGCGGACAGGCGCGGATCCTCGGGCGGCTGGCAGGCCCCAAGACTGAGCAACCACACCCACGCCAAGGAGTTCTTGCGCTGATGCCGCAGCCGCCACATGGCCACCAGGCTGCAGACGAGCCCGGCCGTGGCCAAAAGAGGCCAAACCGAGCCGGCCCCCCCGGCGCTGCAGCCTGTGGGCGGAGCTGGCGGAACGCACGCCGGGTCGCCAAGGAGCTGCGACACACAAGTTCCTGTCACGCCTGAGCAATAGGCCAGATGGCAGCCATCGCTGGGGCACAGAACCGGCCGGCCCAGGCAGGCGCCGCCTTCGCAGTGGTTGTCGACGGTGCACGGGTCGCCGTCGTCGCAAACCGGTTTTCCGGCCACGGGTTGCGGGACGCAGGCGCCGTCGCTGGACCGGCACTGGTAGCCGGCGATGCACGTGGAACTGCCGGTGCAGACCCGGGGTTTGCCGGTGCAGAGTCCGTCCAGGCAAGTGTCGCCCAGCGTGCAGCCATCGCCGTCGTTGCACACTGCTCCGCTTGGGGCCGGCGAGCATTGGCCTTGCGCGCAGCGTTCACACTCACCACACACCACTGCGCTACACGGCACGCGAACCGCCACGGCTGCCACTCCGAACCGGCTGGGTGCCGACACCGGCGCCTCGGCGTATTCCTGGAAGGTCCAGAGCGTGTCGGGGGCTTCCGGGTCGGCCAAGCTGGCGGTGTAGTCGCCCCAGCGCACCCGGTCCCACTCGTCGGCCTGGGCGTTGAAGGCGGCAAGCCCCTTCTTGGCCACGACTTCTGGGCGCAGTGTGCCGGTTGGGTCGCCCGCCAACCGCAGAGCGTAGGCTGCGCTGGGCCAGGTATCGGCGGAAAACCGCGTGTAGCCAATCAAGAAGTCGCCGGCCGGGCTGACGGCAGGGCTTGGGTAGGCGCGGACCACGCCGGCCGCGTCGGGCGTCGCGAGCAGCGCCAGAGAACCATTGGCGGGAGCCACACCGGCGAGCAGCGCAACCTCGCCACTGATCTGGGCATTCCAGGTGCACCACAGCCGGTCGAGCCGCGCCACACAGCGCGGCTGCGTGAAGCCCGCATCGATCGCCGGACCGCCGGCCTGGGGCGCATCCGCCAGTATCGGTTGGGCACCCTGCTGTACCCAAAGGGTAGCGACGGTTTCAGGCGCCAAGTCAGTCAGCCGAAAGTGCAACCCGAGCAACTGCAGCCCGGCCTTGTCGGTCCTCGCCTCGATGGCCAAGGGCCGGTCCAGCTGCAGGTCGGGGTCGTCGACGGGCCACAGCATGGGCGACAGGCCGCCGTACTCGAGCACATCCGTCAGCGGCGCGTTGCTCAGCAGCTGCGGCACGGGCACGAGCAGGCAGCGACCGACCGAGTCGTCGGTCTTCGTCGAAAGCAGGGCACCACAGATCAGAAGACCAGGTTTCTGCAGGCCGATGCGGGGTTGGTCGAACCACCAGTGCGGCGTCAGCCCCAGGTCGATGACCCGGACCGCCCAGTCGCCGAGCGGGTCAGACGTGACCGAGACAGCAACGGCTATTCCGGTCTTGAGTGAAGCCGTGAGTATCCACCGGCCACTGGCTGGGTCGCGGACCAGGCCCGGGTCGAAGACGCTGTCCTTCATGAGCCAGTACGTCGACTTGGCGGCAAGCAATTCGCCGGACCGGCGCAGCACGCGCACGTACCAGTTGGTGGCCACGACCACGTGGTCCGGGCTCAAGGCGGCCTGGATATCGGGCGGTCCGAACTCCTGCGTGTGTGCGGTAAACTGATGCGCTGGCAGGATCGCCGGCAGCTCGGAACCGCTCGACTTGGCTGGCGGGGGGAGGCGCGGCGCGACCGTCACGCGCTCGGCGTTGCGCTTCTGGCGGGCTTCGACCGGCTCGCGGCACAGGCCGGGCGGGTCGCCGTCGGGCAGGGCGAGCAGATTGCGCAGCTGGGTCGGGCCATTCTGACGCGCGGCGTGGACGGCGCTGGAATGCAGCGTTGCCCAAAGGACGAAGACTGCGGCGGCAAGCTGGAAAACCGTCGAAGACTCTGTACGCGGAAGCGATCTTGACTTGGACCACCGCGACGCAGGCGGGACCTGCCCGGGTTCGAGGGTCGGGCGGCCCGGCACTTGCGGCCGTTCTTGCGGGCCATACGCCATTCGCCAGTGGTCCTTGTGGCCGTAGGCCACCGAGTCAGGTTGCTCAAGGCAAGCGTAGGCGCTTCTGGGGCGCGGGACAAGCCGGAAAGGGGTGGCCCGGAGGCGGTGTCAGGTATTTCCCATTGCCAAACTAATTTGGCCCGGTTCCGTGAAACACCTCGTGTTTGCTGGCGTTACCTCTCGAGAAGGGGGCAGCATGGCGCCTCGCCGCCAAGCGGCGACCCGGCCACGAGTTTGGGCGCGGGGAGTCTTGCCGAATTCCTGGTCCCTTGGCCCAAACCGGCGCGCGGCGCCGCCCTTCGGGTTCGTGTCCGTGGCGCAGACCGGCCGCTGCGCGCCCGGGGCCGAGCTTTTCACATTGTCACATGTGACAGTGTGACCACGGCCGCCGTTTCAATGGGTTACAGCCAGCCGCCAAGCCAGCAGCGCCTCCGCCTCGGCCAGCAGCGCGTCGGCGGGGTCGGGTTGGTCGGCGGGCAGCGGGCCGCGGAGCTGCTTGAACTGCGTCAGAAGCTCGCGAATTTCCGCCAGCCCCGCAGCATCGCGCAAGGTGTCGAGCCGCAGCAGAGCGAGGTTGTACAGCGGTTCCGGCAGCTTTGGGTCAAGGCGGCGCGCCTGCAGCAAGGTCGCGCGGGCCAGGTCGGGCTGGGACAAAAGGCGCTGGGCCAGGGCGAGGTTGTTGAGGAGGCGGGGGTCGTTGTGGCGCAGTTCCATGGCCTTCTGCAGGGGCTCCAAGGCCGCCGGGTCGCCCGCGGTCAGCAGCGCGGCGCCCAGGTTGGCGTAGAAATCGGCGCAATTCGGTCGGTACGTCAGCGCCTTTTCGAACTTGGCGCGTGCGATGTCCACCTCGGCCGGCGTGGCGTGCATAGCCAGCTGGGCATAGGCGGCGTGGATCTGCGCCAGACCAGCGTCGTGAGGCAGAGCCTCGGCGTCGACGCCTTGCAAGGTACCGAAGCTGCGCAGCTTGCGGTCGTCGTATTGGCGCACGGAGCGGCGGTTGTCGTCGTCGGACCGTGGCAAATCCTCGAGGTAGACCGCCATCGCCCGTTCGTACGCCAGCCTGGCCAGCCCGTCGCGACCGGCCCGCCGGTACGCCTGTCCCAGCGACCACATCACTTCGGGATTGGTGTGGTCCAGCCGCAGCGCCGCGTCCGCCAGCTTCACGGCCTCGTCGAGCTTGCCGGCGGCGCCGAGAACCTGAATCTTCTGCGCCATCAGCATCACGTCGGTCGGCCGCGCGACCAAGCCGGCGTCCAGAGTCGCCAGCGCCCCAGCCGGGTCGCCACTGCGCAGCTGCAAAGTCGAGAGCAAGACCTTGGACCGCGAGTGGTTCGCATCCAGCTTCACGGCCGTACGGGCCGCAGCGATGGCCTGGTCCAGATGCCCGTCGCGGTAGTGGGCCAGGGCCTGGTTGTAAGCGCCAACAACGGCGGTATCGCTCGCCGGGGCCGGCAGTTCGATGGCCACGGGCAGGGTGCCGGGCAGGTCGTACTCGGCCAGCACGCCCACACCCGGCGGCGGCGCGAGGTCTGGCTGGTAGTAGCGAAGCTCACGGCGCAATTCGGCGTGGCGCGGGTGCGAGCGCAGCTGGTCGGCCAGGTCGGCGATGGCGTCGGCTTGCAGGCTGGCGGCGAGATCCGGGGTCGCGGCCGGGAGTTGCAGGGCCAAGTGGCGGCGGAGCCGCGAGCGCACCACCGCCGTCGCGGCTTGGACGGCTGGCACACCGTAGGCGTCGGCGGCCCGGGCAGCGGTGACCAAGGCCGCAAGATCGGCTTGGCGCTTGGGCAGTTGTCCGGGCTCGGGCTTGGTGGCGAGAAAGGCCTGGAGCTGCGGTTGTAGGAGGTCCAAGGCGGCTTGCGCGGCGATGGGCGCCACCCCGGGTCGAGTCTTGTCGGAATCGGCGATGGCAGCGAAGCGGGCGAGAATTTTGCGGCGCGTGGCCGTGGCGGCGGCAGTCTGGCCGAGGCTGGACTGCAGATCGGCGGTGCGGGCCAGGGCGCGAAAGACGCG
>JACRCU010000050.1 GCA_016218865.1 Deltaproteobacteria bacterium
AGCCGATGCTGCCGGTCAAGGGGGTGGTGGCGGCGGCCGGGGTGGCGGCGACGGCCAGGTGGGCACTGAACGAACAAGCGAGGGCGACAACCGAGACGGCGAAGGTACGCATGGGAACTCCTGGGTGGGTCAAAACAGCGAGGGGAGAAACGCGACCGCGGCAGTTGCGGCCACAACCCAAGCATAGTCGCCGGCGAAACGGAAACAATACACCAGATTGTTGAATGTCTGTTGCCGCAGTGGAAACAATCTTGGTGATTCGGCTTGCCCGTTGGCCGACACCGTTGGCAGATCTCGGCAAATGCCGCACCATAGGCGGGCCGCCATGGCGCGCGGCAGACCCAACCCACGGAGACACGGATGCGGATTCGCGACACGCTTTGGCCCACCCTGACCGCCGCGCTGGCCTTTCTGGCCGTGGGCTGCGGCTCGGATACCACCCCCGCCACTACCAGCGACGCCAAAGGCGACACCACGGTCGTCAACGTGGATCTGCAGGGCGTGGACTGGACTTGCACCACGCCGACCTGGACGCCGCCCACTTGCGCCGCCGGCAGCGTGAGCCACCCGCCGCTGGGCAAGGCCGACCACATCGACCTGCCGACGCCGATCAGCTACACCGACGTGCCGCCGGCGTCGGGACCGCACCGGCCGGCCTGGGGCAAGTGGGGCGCGTACAGCTTCTTGCCGCCGCAGCGCTGGTTGCACAACCTGGAGCATGGCGCCGTGGCGATCCTGTACCACCCCTGCCTGCCCGAGGCCGAGGTCGCCAAGCTCAAGGCCTGGGCCAAAGCCGTGCCCGCCGATGCCGGTGGCGCGTTCCGCTGGGTGCTGACGCCGTACCCCAACCTGCCCAGCGCGGTCGGCCTGGTGTCGTGGGGCCACGTGTACTTGGCGCCGTGCTGGAACACTGCGGAAGCCGACGACTTTCTGAAGAACTACTACCGCAAGGCGCCTGAAGACGAAGCCGAGGGCGGCAGCTACGCCGAGAAGTGGCTGGGACTGTAGCCCCGAAATTGCAGCCTTTTCATTCGGCCGCCGCGCGGGTCGATACGCCGGCGCCCCACCAGCTGACACCCGACGGCACCACCAGCCCGGGGACAGTGCTGGCCTTGCCGGTGAGCATGTCCAGGCTGTAGACGCCGCCCGCCGACGAAAAGCCGTAGAGGGTGCCGCCGGACCAGGCCACGCCCCAAAGATCGCTGACGCCGGTGTCGCCGACCACCTTCATCACCTTGCCGTCGGCCGGGCTCACCTGCACGAGCTTGTCGCTGCCGAATAGCCCGGCCTTGACCGTAGCGTAAGTACCCACGCCCTCGACCGAAAATGCGTCGCCCGACGACGAGTAGCCGCCGTAGCTGCCCAGCTTGCTCACCTTGGCCTTGCCGCCCGCGACCTCGATGAGGTTCCAGTCCCCCGAATTGGCGATGCCGATCAGCGCCGGTACGCCGGTCTTGGCGGTGTCCTTGGGCACGAAGGTGAGGCCGTTGAAGCTCTGCGGCAGGCTGGCCAGGTGCTGGCACTTGGCGGTGTTCTTGTCGCAGCTGAACACGTCGTTGAAGGTGACCGCGAACAGGTTGCCGTTGTCGTCCAAGGCGATGTCGGTCACTTCGCCAAAGCTCTTGTCGAAGTTGAAGGTGCCGATCTTGGTGAAGACGTTCTTGTCCAGCTTGTACAGCACTGCCGAACTGTGGGCGTAGATGGCGCCCAAGCCCTGGGGGGCTGGCGCCGTATCGCTGGCGGCGGCGTCGGCGGTGCCGGTGTCTTCGGGGTCCAGCAGATCCCAATCGATCGCGTCGTCGGGCGTGGCCACATCGCTCGCTGCGTCCTCGGCGCTGGCGTCGGCCCCGGCCGTGTCCACGCTGTCGGTCGCGACATCGGCCTGGGCGCCGGCATCGCCGCTCTGCCCGTCGGTCGCGGCGGATCCGCCCGAGTCGTTTGCCCCAAAGCCAGCGGAGTTGCTGGGTGTCGACGAACATGCCGCCGCCCACGCCAGCACAAGAACTGCCCACGCGCTCTGCACTTTCATGTTGTCCATCCCCGATGTGGCCCGCGACGGCAAGGCGACTGGCAGCCAGTCTAGCGGATGCGCCGGTCGCTGTCTTGACCGGGGCGGGCAGCCGCAAAGCGCCCAACCTTTGGCCGAATTGCCCGGCGGGCGGAGCGCGCGAGGTTGACGGCTGCGGCAATCCCGACCAGACTCGCCGCACCTGCGAACGCATCGCGGAGCCGCACTTGCCCGGCCGCACTGGGCGACGGTCAGGCCGGTCTTCGCTCTGCCGCACCTGCTTGGGGGGAACTATGCAGCCGTCGGTGCTGTTGTCTGTGGTACTGCCGATCGCTCTGGCGGTCATCATGCTGGGCCTGGGCCTGTCGCTGACCTGGGCCGACTTCCAGCGGGTGGCCCGCTATCCGCGCGCCGTGACCGCCGGATTGTTGGTGCAGGCGCTGCTGCTGCCGGGCGCCGCGTTTGGGCTGGCCCACGCGTTTGGCCTGCCGCCCGAACTCGCGGTGGGCCTCGTGCTGCTGGCCGCCTCGCCCGGCGGACCGACGGCAAATCTTTTCAGCCACTTGTCGGGTGGCGACGTGGCCTTGAACCTGACCCTGACGGCCATCAACAGCCTGCTCGCCATCGTGACGGTGCCGCTGCTGGTGGGCCTGGGCATGTCGCACTTCATGGCCAAGGATCAGCAGATTCCGCTGCAGTTCGGCAAGGTTCTGTCGGTGTTGCTGGTGGTCTTGCTGCCGGTCGCGATCGGCATGGCCATCCGCAAGAAAAAGCCGGAAGTGGCGGCGCGCATGGACAAACCGGTCAAGATCGCCTCGGCGGTGTTCCTGCTCCTGGTCATCGCCGGCGCCGCGTACCAACAGCGAGAGAGCTTGTCGACCTGGTTCGCCCAAGTGGGCCTGGCGACGCTGGCCTTCAACCTGATCAGCTTGGGTGTGGGCTACGCTGCGCCGCGCCTGATGAAGCTGGACCAGCGCCAGTCGGCGGCCATCGCCTTCGAGATCGGCATCCACAACGGCACCATGGCCATCGCGGTGGCGGGCACGGTGCTGGGCAATCTGAACCTGGCGATTCCGGCGGCGGTCTACAGCCTGCTGATGTACTTCACCGGTGCGGCGTTCGCGGCGTGGGTCAAGAAGCAGACCGTCGCCTGACCGCCGCTACTTCTTCTCGGAGAAGGCCAGGGCAATCGTGGTCTTGCCATCGTCGACGCCGAGCATCACCGTCACGGTGCGCTTGCCGTCGTCGGTCGCCGCCATCAGCATGGCCCCGTCGCCCGTCTGGAGCTTCTGCTTGACCGGCAGGCCGCCCTTGCCCAGCAGCGCCGCATAGGTTTCCAGTACTTTGGCGACGGGATCGGCAGTGGTGTAGGGCACGGTGCCGCTGACGCCTTCGTCCGTAGTGGCGACCATGCCGCCGCCTTCGGCCGGAGCGGCGCCGGGATAGACCGGCACCCAAGCCGGCACCTGGACGTTGCCCAGCTTGGCGGTGCCTTCCGGGCCCTGGATCACCGCGTTGCCGCCCGCGCCTTCGCCGCCCTCGACCTTGACCTGTTCGCCACCGGCGTTGACCTGGACCGCGCCGCCCGGCCCGCCCTGAGCGTTGACCTGCACCTTGCCGTCGGCGCCAGTGACGACCACGCTGCCGCCGCCGGGCCCCCCGCGCGCCACCATGACCTCGCCGTTCTTGCCGTGCACCACCATCTCGCCCTGGCCGCCATCGCCGCCGCGCATTTCGACCTTGGCGCCGTCGGCCTCGATGACCAGCTTGCCGTCCTTGACCGAGCTCATGGTCAGCGTGGTGGTCTTGCCGGTGCGCTTGTCCAGCACGGTCAAGGTGCCAGCTTTGGCGTCGGCCGACACGGTCTCCAGGTCGGGGTTGGCGGCCACCGCCAGGCGCAAGGTGGCGTAGCCCGGATTCTCGGCGAATTCGGTGGCTTTCTTGGCGGCGTACCAGGTGACGACGGCGCCCGCCAGCAGGCCGAGCAGCAGCAGCGCACCGCAGCCGATGGCCAAGTACTTCATGGTGTTGTTGGGGCTGGTGCCGGTCGGCGAGCCATTGGGCGCGTCCATGGGAATCCTCCAAAAGGGGTTCCCAGGATTCTAGCGCGGATTGCCGCCGCCGCCTACTGGGGCGCTACGGACAAACACCTATGATCCCATCCAGGTAGACTGATCGCTTCTGGACGTACGCCACCAGATCGTCATAGGCCTTGTTGATTTGCGCCGGGGTCAGGTAGCCCTTGGGGTCCTGGGTCAAGTCGGGCCACAACAGCTTCTTGTACGCTTGGATGATCGGCACGAAGGTGGCCGGCGCGTACAGCCCGCAGTGGATCTTCTGCATCACGGCCACGAGTTGCGGCTTGAGTACTGCGTGGCTGGCAATGCGGCTGTACATGGCGTCTACGCGCGCACCGCACCAGTTGCAGGGCGGCCCCCACGGCTTCCACAGGTCGTACCACGAGCCGTTCAGGCCCTGGTTCAAGTCCTGGCCGGTGGGGATGAATTCCATCTGTGCGGTCAACTGGTTGACGTAGATGGTGTAGTTCTGCCCGGCGGCGCTGAGCGTGTCGAAGTCCGACGAAATCGCCTCCCAGGCGTACTCGGCGTACAGCGAGGCCAAGTCGATGCGCGCCGCCAGCTTGGCCGGCAAGCTCGCGTCGGGCTCACTTTGGGCCAGCGTGGCCGCTTCGACCAGCTCGGTGGCGGCCCCCGGATCGCCCACGTAGTAGCTGGGCAAATTGCCGCAATTGCCGCCAGGACAGTTCAGGCCCATGCACGACTTCTTGCGCTGGTACTCGTTGCCGTCGTTGTTGCCAAAGTTGACCTTGTAGAAGTGCTTGTCCACGTGCTCGATCATCTGATACAGGCCATAGGGTTGGCCGTTGACCCAGATGCGCACCCAGCTGAAGCGGGGACCGTAGCCGCCGGCCTGCTGCACGATGACGGGGCCCAGAATCTGTTTGAGCCAGGTGCGGTCCTGCCCCGACGGCTTGAAGCGCAGGCTGTGCACGTCGTCCGGGCCAGTCTGGTCCTCAACAAAGGCATCGAACTTTACGCGAATATTCGGCTTTTGTGGGTTGACCGTCAGACTGCCGAAGCCAAAGGGGCGGATGCCGACCTGGCCGTAGTCTTTGCCGTCGAAGGTGGCCTGGGCCTGGAACCAGGTGTTGGTTTGTTGGACCTTGGCCACCAGTTCCAAGTATTTGGTCCAGTCCGACGTGGCCACCGTCAGCTTGACTTCGTGGAAGCCGTAGGGATCGAACAGCGTCTGGGCCGGGGCAAAGGTGCTGGGAATCGCAACCGGGACAATCTCTTGGCCCTTTTTGGCGGGGCAGTTGGCTGGCGCGTCGACGCATACCGCCGCCTGGCAGGTGGCCTGGCCCACGCACGCCGACTTGCCCTTGCACTTGGTGCCGTCGGCAACCGCGACTTGCGGGCTGCACAGCCCGGCGCTGCAGGTGCTGACGGTGCACGGATTGCCGTCGCCGCAGTCCAGCGGCTTGCTGGCACAGGCGCTGTTTTTGCAGTGGTCCTCTACGCTGCAGGCATCGCCGTCGTCGCAGGTCGCGGTGTTGGCGGCATGCTGGCAGCCGGCGGGTGCGGCGCAGCTGTCGTCGGTGCAGGCGTTGCCGTCGTCGCACGGATTGGGCTTGCCGCCCGCGCACTTGCCGCCCTTGCACGCGTCCTGGATCGTGCAAGGATTGTTGTCGTTGCACGGCGCGGTGTTGGGCACAAAGGTGCAGCCAACGTCCGGGGTGCAGCTGTCGGCGGTGCACGGGTTGCCGTCGTCGCACGGCGTGGCGGCCGCGGCCAGGCACAGGGCCCCGCTGCAAGTTGCCGGGCCGCAAGCACCTTGGCCGGTGCTGCAGACTTTGCCCTGCAAGGGGGCGCTGTCGTGGGCGCAGGCGCCGCTGGCCGGCAAGCAGGTGTCGATGGTGCAGGCGGTGCCGTCGCTGCAGTCTTTTTGCGGTCCCGGTGCGCACTTGCCGGCGGTGCAGGTGTCGCCCACGCTGCAGGGGTTGCCGTCCGAGCAGGCGCCGGCGCTGGCGGTGTGGCTGCAAGTCGGGATGCCGCCGCTGAGGGCGCACGCGTCGACCGTACAGGCGTTGCCGTCGTCGCAGGCCACCGCGCTACCTTGGCACGCTCCGCCCTTGCAGGCGTCGCCGCTGGTGCAGGCCTGACCGTCGCTGCAGGCGGTGCCGTCGGCGCTGGGTTTTTGGCCGCAGACGCCCTTTTCGCAGGTGGCCGTCGCGCAGGGGCCGCCGGCCGGGCAGAGCGGCGCCGCACCGGGTTTGGGCACGCAAGTTGGCTCCTTGGCAGCCAAATTGCAGATCAGCGCGCCCAGGCACGGGTCGGCCTTTTGCTTGGCGTCGCAGTCGGCCTGGCTGGTGCAGTCGCAGACGCTGGGCCCGGGCTGGCAGGTGCCGCCGGCGCAGGTGTCGCCCTGGCTGCAGGCCTTGCCGTCGTCGCACGGGGCGCTGTTGGCGGTGTGCACGCAGCCCTGCTTGGGGTCGCAACTGTCGTCCGTGCAAGGGTTGCTGTCGCTGCAGGTGGCGGCCTTGCCACCGCCGCATTGTCCGCCAGCGCACACCTCGCCTTGGGTGCAGGCGTCGCCATCGTCGCACTTGCCGCCCTGGCTGGGGGCCGTGGCGCACTCGCCGGTGCTGGGGTCGCAACTATCGATGGTGCAAGGGTTGCCGTCGCTGCAGGCCTTGGCCGTGCCGACGCAGGCGCCCTGCTTGCAGGTGTCGCCGCTGGTGCAGACCAGCCCGTCGTCGCAGGGGCCAGCGGTGTTCTGGTGGCCGCAGCCCTTGGCTCCGCAGCTGTCGAAGGTGCACGGGTTGCCGTCGTCGCACGGCAGCTTGGGACCGGGCTGGCACAGGCCGCCCTGGCAGCTGTCGCCCACGGTGCAGGCGTTGCCGTCGGCGTCGCAGGCGCTGCCGTCCGGCTTGGCCTGGCCCAGGCAGGCGCCGCTCTTGGGGTCGCAACCCGGCGTGGCGCAAGGGCCCGTCACCAGGCCGCTGCAGTCCGGCGCGCTGGCGGGGACGGTGGCGCAGTGCCATTGCGGGGTGGTTTTGTCGCAGAACCACTTGCCCTGGCAGGCGTTGCCGCTGGCGCAGTCGCCGTCGCTGTGGCAGCTGCACTGGTCGGTGCCCGGACTGCACGTGCCGGCTGCGCAGGTCTCGCCGACCGTGCAAGGGTCGCCGTCGTCGCACAAATCGCCGCTGGCTTCGGCTTCGTCGGTGGCGCCGTCGCAGTCGTCGTCTTGGCCGTTGCAGGTCTCGGTGGCTGGTTGGGGAGCGTCGCAGCCGCCGGCGCTGCAGGTCCAGGTGCCGGCGCACTTGCCCACGACCAAGCCGCTGGACCCGATGGCGGGCACGAAACATGGCGTGGTCCAACCGCCTTTGGCCGCGGCGGGGCTGCAGGCGCAAGTGCCGCTGTCGGGTGCACAGACCTTGGCCACCTCGCCCTCGGCGGTGACGCGCTCGGCGCACTGCGAGCCTTCTGGACAGCTGAGGTCGGCGGCGCAGGGCAGCTGGCAGAACC
>JACRCU010000495.1 GCA_016218865.1 Deltaproteobacteria bacterium
ACCGCTGAAGATCTGAAAGAATTTCATGCCGGTTTCCAGTTCCGCCACGGCAACATCGCCTGCGGGGCTTGCCACGATCTGCAGGACCGCGATCAGCTCCGACTGGCCGACGATCGTCGGATATCCATGTCGTCTGTCATCGAATTGTGTAGCCAGTGCCACGGCCCGCAGGCCCGCGACTACCAGCACGGCGCCCACGGCGGCATGACCGGCTACTGGGACCTGCGCCGCGGCGATCGGTTCCGCAACGTCTGCGTCGACTGCCACAACCCGCACGTGCCCGCGTACCCGCAGTTTGCGCCGGTGCAGCGTCCGCGCGACCGGTTCCTGGATGCGCCTGCGACGGCCGGAGGTCACCATGAGTGAGATCGAGCACCCCCTGGGCGAGAATCGGCAGCCCGAGGCCCCGGAGAACGCCACTCGCCGCAAGCTGATGCTGGGCGCCGCCGCGACCTTGGGGACCGCCGCCACCGCGCGGGCGATTGCGCCCCTGATGGACTGGAAGCCGACGACCTCGCTGGCCGGGTTCCTGCAGCGCCACTACAAAGAGCTGACGACGCTGGAGAAGAAGGACATCTGCGCGCGGCTCGAGGCCGAGACGAAGGCGCAGTACGGGGCCGACGTCCACATCGCCGACCCGCAGGCCGAGCCGGGGGTCGGGTTCGCCTACGCGCTGAACCTGTCGATCTGCATCGGCTGCCGGAAGTGCTCCGAGGCGTGCCACCAAGAGAACAACCACGACCGGCCGAGCGGGAACAGCTACATCCGCGTCATCGAGATGGAGCAGGGCTCGCTGGACCTGGAGCGCGGCAACACGACGTATGACCACCCAGTGCCGCGCAAGGGGAACTACTACCTGCCGGTCCAGTGCCAGCAGTGCGACAACGCGCCGTGCGTCAAGGTGTGCCCGGTCGAGGCGACCTGGAAGGAGCAGGACGGCATCGTGGTGGTGGACTACAACTGGTGCATCGGCTGCCGCTACTGCGAGGCCGCCTGCCCGTACCACGCCCGCCGCTTCAACTGGAAGAAACCCGAGATTCCGGCAGCGGAAATCAACCCGAACCAGGCCTACCTGGCGAACCGGATTCGCCCGCAGGGTGTGGTCGAGAAGTGCCACTTCTGCCTGCACCGGACCCGCGAGGGGCGGTTGCCGGCGTGCCTGGAGGCGTGTCCGACCGGCGCGCGGGTGTTTGGGAACTTGAACGACAAAGAGAGCGAGATCCGCTGGGTCATCGAGAACAAGCGGGTCTTCGTCCTCAAGGAAGAGCTGGGCACGCTGCCGCGGTTCTTCTACTTCTTCGACAAATAGCGCCGGAGTCGATCATGTCTACCAAGAACAGCCACCTGCACAGCTACCCGCGGTTTCTGTGGCACGCCGTGCGCCTGGCCACCGCGGGGTCGCTGGGTTTCTACGCCTGGATGACGGTGCTGACCGCCGTGGCCCTGGTCGGGCTGCACGCGTGGGCGAGCCAGACCGCGAGCGGCATGGTGCTGACCCACATGACGGACCAGGTGTCGTGGGGCCTGTACATCGCGAATTTCACCTTCGCGGTGGGCCTGGCGGCGGGCGCGGTGATGATGGTGATCCCGGCGTACTTGTACCACGACGAGGACATGCACGACCTCACCATCATCGGCGAACTGCTGGCGGTGGCGGCGATCTCGGTGTGCCTGATGTTCGTCGTCGCGGATTTGGGCCGGCCCGACCGCTTCTGGCACATGATCCCGCTCATCGGCAGGTTCCATTGGCCGATCTCGATGCTCACCTGGGACGTGCTGGTGCTGAACGGCTACCTGCTGTTGAACCTGCATATCTGCGGGTACTTGCTGTATATGCGGTTCCTGGGCCGGCGGGCGAACCCGAAGTGGTACGTGCCGTTCGTGTTCCTGTCGATCGGCTGGGCCATCTCGATCCACACCGTGACCGCGTTCCTGTACTCGGGCCTGGGCGGGCGGCCGTTCTGGAATTCCGCCATCCTCGCGCCGCGTTTCATCGTGTCGGCCTTCGTGTCGGGGCCGGCGTTCATCGTGGCGATCCTGTTCGCCCTGCAGCGCTTCGCCGGGTTGCCGGTGGGGAACGGGCCGATCAAGACCCTGACGCGGATCATGCAGGTCACGCTGCCGATCGACCTGTTCATGGTGGGTTCCGAGGTGTTCACCGAGTTCTACACCGGCGGCGCCCACGTCTCGGCGGCGAAGTACCTCTACTTTGGCCTGCACGGCAAGTCCGCGCTGGTGCCGTGGATTTGGACGGCGATCGCCTGCAACGTGGTGGCCCTGTTCCTGCTGATGCGCGGCGACGTGTACCAGCGCCCGAAGCGGCTGCTGACCGCGGCCGGGCTCGCCTTCGTCGGCCTGTGGATCGAGAAGGGGATGGGTCTCATCATCCCCGGCTTCGTTCCGAGTACGCTGCACGAGCTGGTCGAGTACCGCCCGTCGCTGGTCGAGTGGCAGATTGCGGCGGGGGTCTGGGCGGCCGGGCTGCTCATCCTGTCGGCGGCGCTGAAGATCGCTCTGCCGGTCCTGCAAGGCACCCTGGCGGCCCACAGCGCCGAGCGCCACCCCGGCGGGTCGTCGGCCAGTTAGCCAACAAATTCAGCCAGTAGAAAATGGCTGCATCGCGTACGGCAGCGAGCTCGGGGCCTACTCGACCTCGCCGAGCCAGTCCCAGCCCTCGTCCAGGTCCGTGGCGAGGGGGCCGTGGCCGCGCGGACCGGGCTGCAGGTAGATGCCGTCGCCGTGCACGCTGGCGAAGTCGAGGGTCTCGAGCCCGGCGAGCAGGCGCGAGCAGGTCGCCCGCCGCATCCATTGCGACTCCTCGATGTCGCAGAGCTCGCCCAGGCCCTTGTCGGCCGGGCTGTCGCGGGGCGCGAGGAGGATGACGGTGATGACGGCGTGCTGCTCGAAGGGCGTCGCCGCGTTGGCCTGCAAGTCGGGAACGTCGCTGGTGTCCTCCAGATCCGTGTTCCACTCCTGGTAGTCGTCGCGGGCGGCGTCGGTGCGGACCAGATCCCACGCCCACCGCTGGAGTTGGGGCATGGCGCGCTGCACGAGTTCGTTGAGGCGGCGGTACATGGCCCGGTGCTGGTTCGGGGTGTGGCGCCGGCCGCTCTGGACGACCAAGTCGCGCACGGCCTGCCGCAGTGGGTCGCCGGGAGGAGAGCGAAACGCCATCTGAATGTTGAAGAAAGTCCAGGCCATTTCACTCCTAGGTGGCGTCGAGGGCGCAGCTGGAATCAGCCAAAGGAGGA
This sequence comes from Deltaproteobacteria bacterium, assembly GCA_016218865.1. Classification (GTDB taxonomy): domain Bacteria; phylum Myxococcota_A; class UBA9042; order UBA9042; family UBA9042; genus SXRM01. The sequence goes on from JACRCU010000495.1 coordinate 3,252, forward strand.
CCCGCCGGTTCGCGTCCACGAGCCGCTGCGGCTGCTGCTGGAGCCGAAGCTCCGACCGCCCCACTGGGCGCTGTGGACCCGTCCGACGCTGCCGGCAAAGAGGGTGGGCCGCGCCCGGAAGCGCCACGCGCCGCTCGGTCGGGCGACCCAGCCGATGGGCCGCGGCACAGTCGGTTGGTACCAGCCGTAGCTGTACCAAAAGCCCGGATCGGACTCGGCCGAACCGCCGTACCACGCTCGCCGGCCGGGGCCGAAGTCGGGCTCGCCGCCTGCGCTGGCGGTGCTAGAGAAATCGCCGAGTTGCAGCATCCGCACGTCGATGCCAGCCTTGACCCAGCTGTCGAAGGGCTCGACGAGGTCGTCGAGGACGTCGGCTCCCGCGCCCAGGTAGAGCACGTGGGCTACGCCGACCTGGCGGAGCTGCGCCGGCGACGGCATCCGCGCCAGGTAGCGGTTGTCGAACTTGTCGGGGGCGTCGCTGTAGGGAGAAAGGCGGGCGGAATCCAGCACGATCGCCGGTGGCGCGCTCTCTGGCCGGCTGGTGCGCCCAGCCAGGAACCGCGGCAACAGGTACAGCGCCGCGCCCAGGGTGCGGTGGGCCGGCACGACGCCCGCCGGGTGCGGACAGTTGTCCAGCACGAACACGGGCGCCATCGCGTCGCAGAGCGCGGCGGCGACCGCGACGGATTGCGGGCCCGGCAGGTCGATTACCAGCAGGATGTCGCGGTGGGTGCCGGGGACCACGCCCAGCTGGCCCACCAGCGCGCGGCCGACCTGCCACGCGTCGGGCATGCTGGGCGCGCTGAGGATCGGCTGGAGCCCGTTGGCCAGCGACCCGTTGAGTGGGAGCGAGGGCATCTGCAGCAGCGTCGGCAGCGCCCAAGGCAACAGCGGCGCCGGCGGGGCCAGGTCGGCGGCGAGCGACTTGACGTGGCTGCGCCAGGTTGTCTGACCGTCCACGTCGGTGGCCTGCGCGCCCGTCCAGTCCAATGCCCGGCCCGCGCTGCCCACGTCCCAGCCGCTTTCGCGCTGGAGGTCGGTCGACGGGCGGATCTGGTCGATGGCGCTGTCGTCGTCGGCGAGGTTGGCCACCACCGCGATGCCGATGGGGAGGGCCACGACGGCGCCCAGGATCATCAAGGCCTTGCGCCGGCCCGACGAGCCCTCGCCGCCCTCGTCGACGACCGACGGCTGCCACCAGCGCGCGCCGACGAGCTCGGCCTTGTCGAAGAAGGTGAGTCGCTCGATCGGGTTCTGGTCAGCTTCGGCCATCGGGCTCCTCCTGCGCGTTGGCAATCTGGACGGTCGCCATGACCGCTCGCTGGTCGGTTGCTTGTCGGGACCGCCGCGCCAACAAGCCAGCGGCCTCGCCACCGATCAGGTAGACGCCCAGGTTGACCTGTTCGCCAGCGGCGTTGCGGGCTGCTTCGAACCAGCGCTGCGCCACCCATCGGCCCGGCACGGCCTGCTCCAGGGCGCGCTGCCAGACCTCGGCGGTCACCTCGGCGCCGACCACTACCTCGTCGCCCTCGCAGCCGTAGTCGGACTTGAGGACCCAGGCGGCCTGCTCGGCGAGGAGGGTCGCGGCGGGTACGTCTTCCAGGAGTTCGGTGGGCGGAATCCAGGTCTCGACCGCGCGGCGGCCGGCTTCGCTGAGGCGATCGCGGTGGCGCCAGAGCAGGGCAAGGAAGCGCTTGTTTTGCGGGACGATGGCGCCCATCGGGTTGACGATGGTGGTCGCCCCCGCGGCCTCGGCCTCAAGGAGGACCCGGAGCGGCTCGAGCAGGGGCTCGCTGTCCGGCACCGGGGGTTCGTCGCGCCACGCCGGGCGCCGCTCGGCCCACCAGTCGGTCTTGTAGTGGCGGACCACAACGTCGCAGGCGGTCCCCAGAAGGGTCGCGCGGCCGTCGGCACCTAGCCCCAGGTTGAAGGGCGAGCCGTCCACGACGCGCCAACCCGCGTCCTCCAGGGCGGCCCGCCACAGCAGGAGCATGGGCATGTCCTCGGTCTGCTCGGTCGGCCACACCAAGCCGGCGGTCAGGGACCGGTCTAGCTTGCCCCGCGCGCTCGCCGCCCGCCGGAGAAGCGCCACCCAGCGGTCCAGCAGAGTCTGGTTCGCGTCTGCACCGCCGGGCGCCGCCAGCAGGCGGCCCAGCACCACGGACTCGGCGATGCCTGTGGGCGTGTCGCAGTTCAGTTCGCAAATCTGGATGCCGCCTTGCGCGGTCTCGAAGACGTCGGCCCGGGCCAGGCCGTGCCACGCCGGGGCCGAGGACCACCACAGTGCCTGCTGTACCGGTTGCAGGTTCAGGGGTTCCAGTAGGTCGGGCTCGGCGGCGAGGAGGCGGCACAACTCGTCGTGGGCAAGCGCAACCCCTTCGGCGGCGGTGCAGAAGCGGGCCGCGGAGGCGGGGGTCAGGACGTGGGGGGTCGGAGCCAGCCGGGGCGCGCCCTCCAGCCACGGGTCGGGCAGCCAGCCGTCGGCAATGACGCGCATCGCGAAGGCGGCGTAGTCGGCGGCCTCGATCGGCATGGGGAGCGCCGATGGCATTGCCTAGCCCACCACTGCGCGGACCGCCAGCGCGCCGCCGATGAGTGCAGCGGCCTCCAGAGCCGCCGCGCCGAGGTGGCGTTGCTCGCCGACGAGGCGATCCAGCGCTCCACCGCGCCACTGCCAACCTTGCCGGAGCAAGGCGGCCTGGACGACCCCGACGCGGATCGGCACCAGTACGGCGGCGAACGCGATGGTCTCTGTGAAGGCCCGGAGCGACACGCCCCAGCCGTCGAACGTGCCCGCTGTCGCGTGGCTGACCAGCAGCGCGACCGCCAGCGTCATGCCCGCGTGCGCCAGTGCCACCGCCAGGTTCCCCGACCGCAGCTGCTGGGCGTCGTCGAAGGGCGTCAGCGCGCGGAGAAGGCTGGTCAAGAGGAGAAGCGCAGTAATTCCCAAGCCATAGAAGGCAAGACCCGGTACCAGGTCGCCCCGGTCGCCTCCGACAAGGCTGCTCGACACCACACGGCCCACCGCGATGTCGTACCCGGCGGCTGCGAGGCCAACCGCGGCATTGCCCTTGCCGAGTTCCTCCGCGACGTCGCGGCCCAAGAACCAGCGGAGCGAGACGCCGACCGCTCCGAGCTGGGCTGCCGCCCCTAGCGTCGCCGTCGTCGCGGCCCAGATGACCCGGTCGGGCCAGTTCGCGCCCCCGACCGCCGCAGCCGCTCCGCCAATCATGCAGGCCGCCAGCACCTCGCCGCCGAGCACAGACAGCATCGCCGGGTTGTCTACGCTGGCCGGCGGCCGCTGGGCGAGCTTGCGGGCGCCGACCAGAAGCGCGAGGGTCAGGGCCGTCGCCGCCGGGAGCAACACCGTCGTCAGTGTGTCGAAGTGCATTGTCCCCCTGTGCCGGCAATCGGCCGAGCGGGGCCGCCGGATGCCCCGAAGCTTCGCAGAACGGTCATTGCGCCACAAGTGGCCGCACCCGAGCCTGCCGAGTGGAATGCAGCCACTTTCTACATTGCAGAATCATTTGGAAATGTCCGTCCCGCAGCCGGATGCAGTTCCTTGGCGCGGCGCGGCGCGGAGCCTACCGCAGTCACCGTTGCCGGCAGGCGCTGCCATCCCGGTCGAGCGAATGCAGCCACTTTCTACTGTTCAAGAATATTGGTGATTCTTCTCATCAGCGCGGGCCTGCCGGTTTGACGCCTGGAACCGGCGCACGTACAGTCAGCGCTGGCGGTTGCACTGGAACCTGCGCCACAGCTACGGACGACGTCCATGAATACACTGATTTACTTGCCCTACTCACCGTGGTCCGAGCGCGCGCGGTGGGCCCTGGAGTTGTCGCAGTTGCCGCACCAGCGCAAGGTGTACACGCCGCTGCTGGGCGAGGTGGCCCTCAAGGCCAAGATCGGCTGGTCGCAGCGCGCCAGTGTGCCGGTGCTGCTGACGCCCGACGGCGCCCTCACCGACTCGCTGGAAATCGGCCGCTATGCCGACAAGCACGGCGGAGGCTGGCCACTCTTCCCTGCCGACCTTCACGCGCAGATCGCCGAGTGGAATCACCGGAGCAACGCCGTACTCGAGGCGGCGCGCGGCCTTGCTCTGCCCCGCATTGCCGAGGATCCGCAGGCGCTGCTCGAAATGATCCCGCGCCGATTGCGACCGTTGGCTCCCATCGGGGCGCTTGCCTTGAGCCGCTACGGGGTCTTGCGCACCATCGCGAAGTACCATGCCACCGCAGGTGACGCCGCGTATCTCGCCGTGATCCGCGAGAACCTAGCTGCGTTGCGCGGCGCGTTGGGGCCCGACCCTGCTGAAGGGCCGACTACGCTCCTTGGGCGTTTCACGTTTGCGGACATCACCGCGGCCCAGATGCTCGTGCCGGCTGGTCCGCACCACGGTCCGTATTTGCGAATTGCGCCAAGGAGTCGATTCTGCTGGACGGTCCCAGAGTTTGCCGAGGAGTTCAGTGATCTGCTCCGCTGGCGCGATGCGCTCTACGACCGGTATCGCCGACCCACTGCGGCGCCTCCGCTCGCCCGCGACGAGGGTGCCTCTCCCCCGGCTGAGCAGCCCTGATCGCGATGCATCCACTTTCTAGTACTGAATATTGAAGATGTTTCCTGGGCAGCTACCTCTCGGATTCGAACCGGGGTCCAAGGCGGACGTAGGTGCTCGGCACGGAGTAGAACTCCAGCAGCCGCAGCGCAGTGTCGCGAGGCAAGCCCTGGCGCTGGCCACGCTCGAAGACCAATGCGTCGACAAACGCCGCCACATTCAGGCCGACGCCTAGATAGGGGCGCCGCACACGGATTGCGTCCGGGTCCGTCGGCGTGGGCTTGAAGTTGTCTGTCGCGTAGCCGATCCCCAGGTCGACGTAGCGCAATACTTCGAAATGAGGTCGCTGTTTGACCAACGCCAGGCTGCCGAGGTGGAGCCACAGGCCGAACTCCATGCCGGTGTAGTCCTCGAGGGTGTCGATGTCGCCGCGCAGCAGGCGGCTGCGGTATTCCCGCGATGGCCAGTATTGCATCCGGAGATCGAGGAGTTCGTCGACCCTGGGGTTCAGAAGGAACAGGTTCGCGAGGCCAATGCCGACCAAGTCCGCGACCATGTCGCCGCCGGAAAAGCCGAAACTGCGGTGGTAGCCGTCCTTCACCTCGATGCCAACAAAGAATGCGAGGGCGCCGATGCTGGCCAACGCCGCGGAGGCGCCGGAGCTGACGCCGCCGCGCTGCAACTCCTGGGCCGTCGCGCGCACTGCAACATAGGAGCCGAACATGTGTCCCAGCTTGTCTGCGCCGCCCGCGTAAGTGTCGCCGCCGAACCAACCCTCGTGAGAGAACGCGAACGGCGCCTTGGTCTGGTTGCCGTACCAAGCGAAGTAGGTCCACAGGCCGACCGCGGACCAGAACGTGGTGATTGAACCGAGGCTCACCATCTGGTGCGCGCGCGTCGGCGGTCGGCGGGCCGCCTCGCCATAGCGGAAGTCGGTCGACTCATTCGGGCGCCACTCGGTTGGCGTCGGGGTAGCGGCAGGCGCGACGGCGGCGACGGCAGGCTCCACGCCGGCGTGTTGCACGGCAGAACATCCGACCGCCCCGGCAACGGCACCGGCGAGGAGTGCCGCCGGCAGGCGGTGCCATGTGCGCGGGCCCGAGTTCCGGTCGCCTGGTGGTCGGACGTGCACCTTCGCCCCCAGGGTTGGTACGGTCACGCGACCGCCACGACCATGATGAGATCAAGACTCGTGCCAAGAAATCGCTGTTGCAGCCATTTTCTACCACTTGATATTACAGAGGTGTTCCAGAAATCGTCGAGAATCTTCGCATCCAGCGGGAAAAATCCGCGGCAAAACTACCGCTCGGATCGATCAACCTTGTGGGCAACCGGCCTGCCCGCACCAAGGTGAACATGATCCGCTGGTACCGACCGGACCTGGTCCACGAAGTCACGCTGCGCACCATCGACGGCCGTTGGTGGTTCGACCCGCATAATGACGCGATGAGCAAGGAGATTCTTGGCGCGATGGC
>JACRCU010000496.1 GCA_016218865.1 Deltaproteobacteria bacterium
CAGGCCGTGCAGCGACTGGCCAGCTACGCCGACCTGGAGCGCCACGGCTGCACCATCGAAGAGCGCGAGGAGTACGAGCTGCACATCGACCGCGGTTACGTGGTCTACGCGGGTGTGGACTACCAGGCCGTGGTGCGGCGCGCCGAACTGGAATGCGACGTGCTGCTGTGGGACGGCGGCAACAACGACCTGCCGTTCGTGCGGCCCGACCTATGGATCACCGTGGCCGACCCGCTGCGGCCCGGGCACGAGACGGAATTCTACCCAGGCGAAGCCAACTTGCGTGCTGCCGACGTGGTCATCGTGGCCAAGGCGACCGACGCGCCCACCGGGCAGGTGCAGGCCGTGGTCGCGGCGGCGCAGGCGGCCAATCCCAGCGCCACGGTGCTGCGGGCTGGTTCGCGGCTGGTGGTGCCAGACGGCGAGCAACTCCGCGGCAAGCGTGTGCTTTTGGTCGACGACGGGCCGACCCTGACCCACGGCGGCATGCCCTTTGGCGCGGCGCAAGTGGCAGCCCAGCGCTACGGCGCCGCCGAGTTGGCCGACCCCAAGCCGCACGCCGTCGGTTCGATGGCCGAGACCTTCCAGAAATTCCCGCACCTGCACCACACGCTGCCGGCGATGGGCTACAGCGCTGGGCAAGTCGCCGAGCTGGAGGCGACCATCAACGCCACTCCGTGCGACGTGGTGGTCTACGCGACGCCGATCGACCTGGGCCGTCTGCTGCACCTGGGAATGCCGGCAGTGCGGGTGCAGTACGAGTACGAGGAACTCGACACCCCCGGACTGGGGGCGATTGTCGACGAATTCGCGCAGTTGTTGCACCGCGACTGAGGCCGAGCGCGCTCAGAACGGGTTGCCCGCGCAGACCCCGCCGAACGGCAACTCGCTGGGCACCGTCACCGTCACGCTCTCGCCACCCAGCACCAGCTTGTGGGTGCCGGCCGTCCACGCGCCGCCGCTGCAGCTGGCCAACCCGCCGCCGCCGCAGTCGGCCGTGCAGCCGCGGCCGGCGCCAGAAGTGTCCTGCAGGCAGAAGGTGGCGGCCACGCTCCAGGTCCCCGCGGTCAGGCTGGCGGCGCAGGTGGCGGTGACGACCTTGGTGCACGACGACGAGTAGCATCCCTTTGGCGTCACCTGCAGTTGCATGGTCTCGCCCGCCGCCAGCGCCTCGCCGGTGGCCGTCGGTTTGCCCCGCACGCACAGGCGGGCCGGCTGCGCGGGCGTGCAGGTCGCGGTGCAGCAGGCGGGGGCGGCGACGCTCCAGCCGACCGGGGCGCACAGCTGGCTGACCTGGAACTGGGCGCCGCTCGGCGAAGTTGCGCAGCCCACGGCGTCGTCGCAGCCGCCAAACGGGCGGCAACCCAGGAATTCCTTGGGCGGATTCTTGCCGGCGCACAGGGCGGCCTTGGGCCAGCCGTAGATCGGCATGCACGCGGGATCCAAGCTGCAGCTGGCTTCGCCTTTCAAGTTGCAGGCTTGGCTGCCCACCGCGCACTTGCCTGCCTGGCACACGGTGACGACGGGCGAGCAGCCCTTCTCGGTGCAGGCGACCCGGTTGCAGTTCTTGGCGCCCAGCGCGGCCTTGACCTCGCTGGCGTGGGCGGTGGCCGCCGCGATGGCTTCGCCGCCGTTGCAGTGGTCGCAACAGCCGATCTCTACGGGGGAACAGTCGCTGTCGCCGCTGCAGGCGAACCATGCCGCGGGCAGGTCGGCGTCGCCGGAGCTGCTGTCGGTGGCGCCGATGTCGGTCGCGGCGTCGCTCGCCGTGTCCAGGTTGGCGCCGTCGGACAAGGTCCCGGTGTCGCTCGCGGTGTCGGGGAGCGGCGCCGGCGTGCCTCCAGGGGCGTTGTCGCAGCCGGCCGCCAACAGCGCGGCTCCACACAGAGCGGCCAAAATCGCCGCGGCAGGTCGTCGTTCGAACATCACACCCTCGCAACCGCCCCTGGACCAAGGTAGGGCGCGCCGTGCACTTGGCCAGCCTGGACTATTCCAGGTTGCGGCCATCGACCTCGGCGCCGCGCGCCAGCCAGCGCTCGGCGGCCCGCTGCCCGGCGGTGTACATCGCCAACATGGCGTGGCGTTCGAAGTACAGGTACGAACCGGCGTCGAACGGCTCGGCCTCGTCCGGGCGGATCGCTCGCAACAGCTCGATCTCGCGCAGGTTGGGGTCGCCGTGGCGGCGCGCCAGCTCGTTGCGGTCCAGCAGCAGCTTGCGGTCGGTGTTGTACGCGTTTTCCAGGAAGCTGTCGGCCAGCCGCTCGATGGCATTGCCCATAGTCTTGACCGGTTGCGGGGCATGGTTGGGTGGCATCGTCACCAGCACCGGCACGATCCGCCGCGCCCCCAGCGCCACCGCCGGCGCCAGCGGCGTGTTGACCAGCACACCGCCGTCCCAAAGCGTCTGGGTGCCCACCTGCACCGGGTTGAACAGGATCGGGATCGAGGCGCTGGCCAGGATCATGTCCAGCGACAGCACCGGCTCGTAGCGGTAGTGCCCCGAGGCCGCAATCGCCTTGTCTGGCTTGTGGTTGACGATGCGCACCACCTTGCCCGTCTGGATGTCGACCGTGTTGATGGCCAGCCGCACCGGCGTGTCGCGCAGCTCGCGGGCGCCGATGGCCTTGGCGATGCGCTCGCGCACCGGCTCGGTCGAGAACAGGTACGAAGTCTGGATCCCCGCCAGCAGGCTGGACAAGTTGTCGAACCGCGCCGTCATCAGGAATTCCAGCAGCATGGCCAAGCGGCCGCTCTCGCGGTACCAGCTGTGCTTGCGGAGCAGGTCCACGGCGACCAGGGCCTCGCGCTTGCGCAGCGACAGGCTGCGGGTCGGCTCGCGCACCGCCAGGCGCAGCAGCTGCTCGCCCAGCGAACGGAAGAAGTGCTCGTTGGCCACCACCGGCGGCCGGTCGGCCAGGTCGAGCCAGAAGTCGAGAATCTGCGCGGGCTTCAGACCTGCCGCAATCAGCGCTCCGTTCAGGGCGCCAGCGGAAGTGCCGCTGATCACGTCGGGCTGGCGGCGCAGGCCGCGCGGGTCGGTGTACAGAGTGTGCCAGACGCCGGCTTGGAAGGCGCCGCGCGCTCCACCGCCCGACAGGACCAGGCCGATGGGTTGTTCAGGGTGGTGGGCGAAGCGGTTCATGCGGCCGTTATAGCGCGCGAGCGCGCGGCGGCAACTTTCCTGGCCTGGCACCTGCCGGGGCTGCAAAGGCCGCGGCTACTGCACAGCGCCACAGAACCATGGCAATTGGCGGGCATTGTCAATTGACGAGTTCCGCGCCGGTGATACAGTGCCGCGCCAGGCGGTGGTCGCCTTCGGCAGCGTGGTCTGCCGCGGGCGCTCCAGCGCAAGAAGGGGTCTGGTCCTGGTGACCATTTGGCCAGTTGCAGTGACGGACTCCGCATTCCACGACCCAGCCGGCTCCTTGGTGGGCAAGCGCTTCGGCCGCTACGAGGTCGAAGAAAAGATCGCTTCGGGCGGCATGGCCGAGGTCTGGCGCGCGCGCTTGACCGGCAGCGCCGGCTTTGAGAAGCAAGTGGCGCTGAAGATGTTGCGCCCCGATCTGTGCGCGATCGACGACTTGGTGCAGCTGTTCATCGGCGAAGCGGCCATGGCCGCCGAGATCAACCACCCCAACGTGGTCCAGGTATTCGACTTTGGCTGTGCCGACGGTCGCTACTTCATGGCCATGGAGTACGTCGCCGGTTGGTCGCTGCGGCGCCTGCTGCAGTCGATCCAGCAGACCCCCGAGCGGCGCCTGCCGTGCTGGGCCCTGCTGGAACTGGCGCTGCACGTCTGCGAAGGTCTTGAACATATCCACGCTTTTCACGACAGCCACGGCAAGCCGATGGGGCTGGTGCACCGCGATGTCTCGCCCGAGAACGTGATGATCTCGTGGACAGGGGCGGTCAAGCTGATCGATTTCGGCGTGGCGCGGGTGGTCGAGGCGGCGGGCAAGGCCAGCGGTCCGATCACCGGCAAACCGCGCTACATGGCGCCCGAGCAGGCGCTGGGGCTGGACCTGGATGCCCGCGCCGACGTGTTTTCGCTGGGAGTGGTGCTGTTTGCCTGCGCCACCGGGCGCCTGCCGTTTTCGGGCCCCGACGCCCAGCAGGTGATGGAGGCGGTGGTGCAGGGCAACCGTCTGCCGGTGACCGCGCTCAATCCTACGGCGCACCCGGCCCTGGTGGACCTGATCGATCAGGCCATGACCACCGACCGCGGCGACCGGACCCCGAGCACCGCCGTGCTGCGCCAGCACCTGTTGCTGTGGGCCCACGCCGCCGGACTGGACCCCACCACCCGCCAACTGGGCCACCTGGTGGCCGCCATGGCCCACGCCGACAACGAGCTGCCCGCGGCGCTCCACGGTCAGCTGCAGGGCAAGACGCTCGCCGTCCTCTTGGACGACTGGGCCTACCACCACCCGCCGTGGGCCGCGCCGACGGCCTGGAGTGGTGGTACCGAAGCCGGGCGACCGGCGGCCCCAGCCAGTGGCGGCTTCGAGCCGCGCAGCTACCAGGAGACCAACACCAACCTGGGCCTGGCCAGTCGCCCGCCCGCCACGCCGCTGCCCATGGCCGTTCAACCCGTGGCCCCGACTGCGATCACCCTGGACGACGCGGATCTGTTCCTGGAGATTTGCGAAACAGCGCCGCCGGCTCCGGGTCAGGTGGTTCAGGCCATCGAGCCGGTCCGTCCCGCCGCCGCGCCGGTCGACGGGAGCGAAGCCTTGGATATCGAGGTCGACGGGGCGCTTGCTCTAGAAATTACGATCGAATCAGAAGGGGCCTAGCGCTGGCGCCCTGGCCGGCCCGGCCCGATTCGTGGCGCGCACCGCCGCCGCCGCTTGAGTGACAATTTCTGTCACATCGGGTGGCTGACTTGGGCGCCTGCCGGCGGTTTCCTCGGCGGCGTGGCCGGCTAGCTGCTTGTTGTTCCGTGCAATTCGTCTGGGCTCGGCCCTGGCATGTCCTTTGCAGCAGCCAGAGGTCGTATGGCGACACCAGGGCGCCTGGCTGGCAGGGTCAAGTTGCGTGCGGATTCGGGCGGTCGCGGGATCGCTTGCCCGCCGCGCGAGCCTGCGCAGCATCGGGGTGGGTCATGGCTCTGCGCAAACCAGTCGACCGGCAAGGTGCCTGGATCTTTTGGCGGATCGCCGCGCTGACGTTCGCGGCTGGGTGCAGCGAGCCGGTGCCGCAGGAACTGCCCGCGGATCCAGAAGAGTCCGAAGAGATCAAGGATTTTGACCTGCAGCCCGGGCCCTACGACGTCAAGGGCAAGGGCGACGGGCCGGGGAATCCGTGCGCCTACGATCCGGCCAAGACCGTCATCGACGGCGACTTCAGCCCGGGGGAGTGGCCGTGCCATGTGCCCATGCCGGGCAAGTTCAGCTACCTGTACCTGCGGCTAGAGGGCGAGCGCCTGCACGTGTTGAACGACTGGCTGCTGCGCGACGACAAGCCCGTTACCCCGGCGATGTACAACTTGTTCCAGTTCTCTACAGGCGACGGCGCGCAGGCCTGGGATCTGCGGGTCTACGGCGACAACCACGTGGAGGTGAAGCTGAATGGCCAACCCGCGCCGATTGCCGAGGGCGCCAGCGGCTTTCATCCGTCGCCCAACCAGGCCAAGCCGCACACCATCTTTGAATTCGCCCTGGGCGACCACCAGAATCCGGTGCAGCCGGGGGCGTGCTACTTCATGAACCACGACCCCGGCAATGCCAGCGATGATCCCGCAGGCAGCCTGGTCCAGGAGCCCACCGTGTTCGGGGCCTACCTGGCGGACGATGGCACCACCGAGGCCAGCCCCGTGCCAGGCCCGGCGCTGATTTCGTTCGCCTCGGGCGTGGTCGAGCCAGGCAGCGACGTGACCGTGCTTGCCGCGGGGCTGGGCGTCGCGGCGGGCCAGGTCCACGTGCAGTACAAGGCGGCAAAATTGCTGGCATGGAGCGAGTCGGGGCTGACGTTCCGCGCGCCGACGGTGGCGGGCGAGTACGGCATCGAGGCGGTCACGGCCGCTGGCGCAACGAGCAATACCTTGGAACTGCTGGTCAAAGAGCCGGCGTCTGGCGACTGCGCCAGCCAGGGGCCCGGGCGCCCCTGCGACGACGGCGACCCGTGCACCATCGGCGCCAAGTGCAACGACCAGGGCCAGTGCGTCGCGACCAACCTGAGCTGCGACGACGACAATGCTTGCACCACCCTGGACCTGTGCGCCAAGGGCGTGTGCAAGGGAATGGGCGTGCTGGCCTGCAGCGACGACAAGCCGTGCATGGACGCGGGCTGCGTCCCGGCCCAGGGCTGTGTGCTGACCGTGACCTCTGGCGCCGCTTGCCAAGACGGCAATGCCTGCACCGCAGGCGACGCCTGCACTGCCAGCGGCAGCTGCGCCGGCAAACCAGGCCCAAGCTGCGAGGACGGCAACGCCTGCACCAGCGATACCTGTGACCCCAAGCTGGGTTGCGTGCACACGCCGCTGGCGACCGGGACACCCTGCAGCGACGACGACGCCTGCAGCCAAGGCGACAGCTGCAACAGCGGATCCTGCAAGGGGATTGCCAAGGTCCTGCCCGCGGCGCCGCTGTGCCACAAGGCGGTCTGCGACCCCAAGACCGGGGCGCTGAGCACCCTGGCCCTGTCGGGCACGCCGTGCGCGGACAACCAGCTGTGCACCGACCCGGACTTGTGCGTCGAGGGCGTCTGCTTTGGCACACCGGTCACCTGCGACGACGACAACCCCTGCACCGCCGACACCTGCAACCCCGCCTCGGGCAAGTGCAGCCATCAACCGCTGGCCGAGCAGGCCGTCTGCGACGACGGCAACGCCTGTACCGTGCAGGAAACCTGCACGCAGACCAAGTGCGTCGGCAAGGTGCTGGTCTGCGACGACGGCGACGCCTCCACCAAGGACGCCTGCTGGCCGCAGGTGGGCTGTGTCTTCACGCCCAAGTAGCAGGTGGCGATCTCTGCAGCACTTTCTGGCCACGGCGCGCCCGCGCAGTACCATGGCGGCGGCCGCCCCGCTGGGCCGCTGGACACCGCAACCCCGTGCCGCAACCTGTGGAACTCGCACCATTGGCCGCCTTGGCGCTGCTGCTGCCGCTGACCCAGCTGCTGGCGGCGTGGAGCAAGCGCCAAGTGGTGCGCGCTCTGGGCTGGTGGGGCGTGCCGCTGACCACCGGCTGGCTGGGGGTGCCCGTGCACGAGGCGTCGCACGTGCTGGCGGCCACGCTGCAGGGCCGCGAAGTGGTCCGCGTGCGCTGGTTTGCGCCGTACGCCGACTCGGGGAGCCTGGGCGGGGTCGAGTGGCGGCCGGGCCAGGGGCTGGTGGCCTGGCTGGCGGTGCTGGCGGTGGGCGTGGCACCGCTGGCGGGCGGGACCCTGGCCCTGCGCGGTCTGTTGCAAGGCGCTGCCATCGCTACGGATCTGCCCCTGCCGCCGGTGCCGCGCGGCGCGGACCTGGCGGCGTGGCAGGCGTCTGGGCTGGCGCTGGCCGAATGGGCAAGGGCAGCCACCCAGGCCCTGTGGGCAAGGCCAGATCTGCTGGCGTGGAGCGCGGTTGTGGGCTGGTGGGGCGTGCCGATGACCACCGGCAGGCTGGGGGAGCCCGTGCACGAGGCGACGCACGAGATGGCGGCCACTCTGCTGGGCCGCGACGTGGTCCGCGAGCGCATGTGTGCGCAGTACGCCGAC
>JACRCU010000499.1 GCA_016218865.1 Deltaproteobacteria bacterium
ATTGCAGACCTCCGTCGAGGGCGGGCCCGGGTTGCACGGCTGTGTGGTGCCGCCGACGCAGTTGGTCACCGTGCGCTGGCAGGCGCCGGTGCCGCAGGTGATCATGCCGAGGTTCTCATCCGTCTGGCCGTTGCAGTTGTCGTCGGTGCCGTTGCACACCTCGGTCTTGCCCGGGTTCACCGCCGCGTCGTTGTCGTTGCAGTCGCCGGTCTTGTTCACGTTCCAGTCGCCCGTGGCCTTGCAGTAGCACACCGGCGTCACGTTGGCGCCCACGCCGTCCTTGTCCACGTCGGGGTAGAAGTTGCTGCAGCCCGTCGCGCTGGTCGGGTCGGTCTGGCCGTCGCAGTTGTCGTCCAGCGAGTTGCAGACCTCCAAAGCCCCCGGTTTCACGTTGGGATTGCCGTCGTTGCAGTCGCCGCCCACGAACGCCGTGTACGGGTACTTGGCCGCGCCCAGGCAGCTTTTGTCGTTGTCCACGCCGTAGTTGTCTTGGTCGGCGTCTTTGAAGTACTCGCTGCAGCCCTGGCAGCCGGCCTCGTCGACCTTGTCGTTGCAGTTGTTGTCCTTGTTATCCAAGCACTTTTCGCTCAGGCCCGGGTTCTGCGCTGTGTCGCTGTCGTTGCAGTCGCCGGCCTGCTTGGCGGCGTAGTTGCCCGACGCGCTGCAGAAGCACTTGGCCGCGCCCACACCGTAGCTGTCGCCGTCGACGTCGGTGTAGAACTGCAGACAGTTCTTGGCGTTTTCGTCGTTCTCGCTGCCGTTGCAGTTGTCGTCCTTGCCGTTGCCGCACACCTCGGCGGTGCCGGGGTTGATGGCCGCGTCCTTGTCGTTGCAGTCGCCCGACTGGCTGGCGCTGTAGTTTGCCGTGGGCCCGCACAGGCACTTGGCCGTGCCCACGCCGTAGCCGTCGCTGTCCAGGTCCGTGTACAACTGGCTGCAGCCGCTGGCGTTTTCTTCGTCGGTCTGGGCGTTGCAGTTGTCGTCGAAGCTGTTGCACGCCTCGGCCACGCCGGGGTGCACCGCCGCCACCGCGTCGTCGCAATCCCCAGCCTTGACCGCGGTGTACTTGTCGGTCGGCTTGCTCAGGCACTTGGTGTCCTTGTCCAGGCCAAAGCCGTCGGCGTCGCCGTCGTAGTACAGCGTGGTGCAGCCGCCGCAGTTCTCTTCGTCGGTCTTGCCGTTGCAGTCGTTGTCCTTGCCGTCGGCGCACTTCTCGGCCTGGTTGGGCGCGCTCTGCGGGTCGCTGTCGGCGCAGTCGCCGTTGGTCTTGGCCGAGAATTCGCTGGTCGCCGAGCACTGGCACTGGCCGGTGCCCACGCCCACGCCGTCGCCGTCGCCGTCGCTGTAGAACGGCACGCAGCCCTTGGCATCCACGTCGTTTTCGCTGCCGTTGCAGTTGTCGTCTTTGCCGTTGCCGCAGACTTCCTTGGCGTCGGGGTTGACGCTCGGGTCCTTGTCGGCGCAGTCACCCGTTTGCGGCGCCGAATACGGAATTTGTGCACTGCACAAACATTTGACCAGGGTCACGCCAAAGTCGTCGCCGTCGGCGTCGAAGTACAGCTGCTTGCAGCCGGTGGCGCCCTCTTCGTCGGTGCTGCCGTCGCAGTCGTCGTCGGCGCCGTTGCAGGCCTCGGTCGCCAGCTTGCTGATGGCCTTGTCGGCCGGCGCGCAGTCGCTGCTGTTGGGGTCGCCGTCGCCGTCCTTGTCGCTGTCACACAGATCGCCCAGGGTGTCGCTGTCCAGGTCCTGCTGATCGGCGTTGACCAGGGCCGGGCAATTGTCGGCGTTGGTCACCTCCTTGCAGCCGGCCGCGTTGTTGTCTACGCCGTCGCCGTCAATGTCGCAGTCGCACGCGTCGCCCATCGTGTCGGCGTCGGTGTCGAGCTGCCCCGAATTGCTGGCCCACGGGCAGTTGTCGGTCTGGTTCTCGACACCGTCCGAATCCCAATCGTTTTCGCAGGCATCGCCCACCTTGTTGGCGTTGGCGTCGGCCTGGTCGGCATTGGCCTTGCCCGGGCAATTGTCCACTTCGTTGTCCAGGCCGTCGCCATCCAGATCCGGGTCGCACAGGTTGCCGACCTGGTCGCCGTCCAAGTCGACCTGGGTGGGATTGGCCGCGAGCGGGCAGTTGTCGGCCTGGTCCAGAGCCCCGTCGTTGTCGTCGTCCTCGTCGCAGGCGTCGCCCTCGGTATCCTTGTCGTTGTTGCCCTGGTCGGGGTTGGCCACAGAGGGGCAGTTGTCGGCCGCATTGAGGACGCCGTCCGAGTCCTGGTCCGCATCGCAGGCGTCGCCAAGGCCGTCTTTGTCCGCGTCGAACTGATCGGCGTTGGCCAGCGCCGGGCAGTTGTCGGCGGTGACGTCGGCCGGGCAGCTTAGCGCGCCGCTGATCACGCCGCTGGTGGCGGGCAGCGGATTGCCCACACCGTCGCCGTCGATGTCGCAGTCGCACGCGTTGCCCAAGCCGTCGGTGTCGCTGTCGCCCTGGGTGGCGTTGGCCGCGAGCGGGCAATTGTCTTCGCCGTCCACGACCTTGTCGGCATCGTCGTCGGGGTCGCAGGCATCGCCCTGGCCATCGCTGTCGGTATCGGTCTGGTCGGCGTTCAGCACGACGGGGCAGTTGTCGACCTTGTCGTCCAGGCCGTCGCCGTCGTCGTCGCTGTCCATGCAGTCGGCCTGCGCGTCGCTGTCCAGGTTGCCAAAGCCCTCGTCGGTGGCGCCCGAGCAGTTGTCGTCGATGCCGTTGCACAGTTCGGCCGAGGCCAACGTGCCCTGGCACAGCACCTGGCCGGCCACGCACTTGGTGCTGCCCTTGCAGACGCCGTAGACGTTGCTCAAGTCGCAGTCCACAACGGCCACGGCCTCGTCGGTGTTGCCGTCGCAGTTGTCGTCTTTCAGGTTGCAGGACTCGGCCGCGGCCGCCGTGCCGTTGCAGGTCCCCTCTTTGCCGCCACCGCAAGTGTAGCTGCCGGGGCAGGTGCCGAAGGCGTTGACGATGTCGCAACTGCCGGTTTTTCCTTCTGGGCAGGTGCATTGCCCGGCCGGCGGCAGGCAAATGGTCGGCGCAGTGGCCGACGGCGCCCCCGGCAGGCCGACGCAAGTGAACCCATCGCCCACGCAGCTCTTTTCCGCCCCGCAGACTTGGACGCAGTGGCGGCCGCTGCCCAGGTCGACGCACAGGCCCTTGCCGCCCTTGCCCAGGTCGCAGTCCGCGTCTTTGGCGCAGGGAGCGCACAGGAACGGCGCCTTGTGCATGCACAAGTTGGCGATGTCGCCGCCCGCAGTGGTCTGCACGCACTCGTAGTCGGCGGGGCACGAGGTGATGCACGGTTGCGCGCACTCTTTGCCGGTTGGCGTGTTCTGGCACACCTGGGAATCGCAGTCCAAATTGTTCTGGCAGGGAACGACCTTGTAGGGCACATCGGCGCCGCTCAGGTCGATGGGCTGCACATCCGGAACCGGCTCAACGCTGTCGCCGGGATCGGGCTCGACCTCGAGCTCCTGGCCGTCGAACGCCGAATCCTTGCCCGCGCCGAGGTCGGCCGCGGCCGCTTGACCGGCCACGCCCGGGTCGTCGCTGCAACCGGCGATCGCTGCGGCAAGGCCAAGCGCCGCCAGCAGCAGCGAGGCAGTGCGCAGCCCAAACGTCGACGGAGTCGCGCCACCGCGAACAAGAAGGAGTTGGTCCACTGGAAACCTCGCTGGGGGATTCGCGGGGACCGATCGGCGGTACCCTGTGTCGCCACGCTAGCAAGGGGCCAAAGCAGCGTCAACGGCAGAACCACGCCGGGATCGGCGCAGTACAACCCAGTGTGCCGTTCGGCTAATACCTCAAGCGTTCGAATCTATGCCTGTTCGCGCAATTTAGTGCGGCAAGGTCGCCGCGGCACCCGGTCTTGCAGTGCGGCGGCTCAGGCGGCGGTCGCCTCGCTCTGGCTGACCTGGGCGGGCCCGGGCAGGCTGACCATCCAGCCCACGCCAAAGCGATCCTTGCACATGCCGAAATACGCACCCCACGGCGCATTGGCAATCGGCATGGTCACCTGGCCACCTTCGCCCAGGGCGGCAAAGACGCGGTCGGCTTCGGACTTGTCGCTCGCCACGACCGAAATGTGGACATGGTCGCCGAACTGCACGGGTGGGCCGAAGCCGGGCACGGCGTCGCTGCCCATCAGGTGCACGGTCTCGGTCAGGGGCAGCTGGGCGTGCATGATCTTGCCCTTGATGGCGTCCGGCACATTGGGCAGGAAGGTCGCGTCGCCAAAGGTCGTCAGCATGGCGATGCGGGTGCCAAAGACACCTTCGTAATAACGGAAGGCCTCGGCGGTGTTGCCGGGGAAGTTCAGGTAGATGTGGGCAAGCTGCATGGCGGTTCGTCCTTGCGGAGGGTGGAAACGCGAAGGTACCTGGCCGCGCCGGCGACTCGCAAACTGCGGGCCGGCAACCGCTGATTTCTTCTGCCGAGCTGCCCGCGGGCGCGCGCCAGCGGGGTCAGGGAAGTCGCCCCAGCTGCGGGCGCGCAGCGGTGCGACGCCAACGCCAATGTGCATGAACATCGGGAACATTGCGGCGAACTTGCCGGCGCCCCATTGACACCCGATCCGGCGTCGCGATCATCGCGCGGCGCGCCCGCGGCCGAACGACCAGGGCCAAACCCACAAGGAGTCTTTCATGGCCGTCGGCTTTACCACTTGGACCGTGCTCGACAACCAACCCATCGAGAAGCTGGAAAGCAACCTCTGGCACGTATCAGGGCGCATGCAAAAGGGTTTTGAGCGCAAGATGGTGGTCGCGCGCCGCGGCGACGGCGACCTGATCGTGTTCAACCCGATCGCCCTGCGCGAGAGCGACATGGAGGAACTGGAGCAGTTCGGCCGCATCGCCTACCTGGTGGCGCCCAATCCGTTCCACCGCCAGGACACCTTCATCTGGAAGCAGCGCTATCCGCAGGCCAAGGTGGTGTCGCCGCGCGCTGCGCACAAGGCCGTGTCCAAGGCGGCACCGGTCGACCTGGTGTGCGACGAGCTGCCGGCCGATGACCGCGTGCTGCTGACCCACCCGCGCGGCCTGGGCAACAAAGAGGCACTGCTGGTGGTGCGCCACGACAATGGCCAGACGGTCGCGACTTGCGACGCGGTGCTGAACATCGCGTCGCGCCACGTCAAGTTCCCGATGTCGATACTGCTGGCGCCGCTGGACACCGTGTCGACGCCGCGACTCATCAAGTGGATGATGCTCAAGGACAAAAGTGCCTGGAGCGAGCACCTGGCCGAGCTGGCGCCGGCGACCACCCGCCTCATCCCCGGCCACGGCAGCATCCTGAGCGACGGCAGCGCGGCTTTGCGCCACGTGCGCGAAGGTCTGTAGGCCGCTTTGGCCATCACCCGCCAGCGAAATCAAGCTTGGCCGCGGCCGCAGGCAGTCTCGCACCGAAGCCACCGCCAGCTGCGCCCTGAGCGCCGGATCGGGCGACGGGCGGTCGCTTGACCAACAGCCCCCATCGGGCGAGCATCGCGGGTAAAATCCGAGGTGCTCCATGTCCGACAACCCCGAGACCGCCCCCGTTGAACCCGCTGTGGTCGAACCGGCCCAGGCCGAGAGTGAGCCGGCGGCGGAAATGCAGGCGCCGGCCCCGCTCGTCCTGGAAGACTGGACGCCGCTGCACCGCTGCCTGGACTGGCAGCTGGGCCAGCTCGCCTTTGCCCAGCGCGGGTCGCAGGCGTTCACCTCGCAGCA
The DNA here is from genome assembly GCA_016218865.1 of Deltaproteobacteria bacterium. Classification (GTDB taxonomy): domain Bacteria; phylum Myxococcota_A; class UBA9042; order UBA9042; family UBA9042; genus SXRM01. The sequence goes on from JACRCU010000499.1 coordinate 5,734, forward strand.
GGTGCCCAACCTCATCAACCAGGGCGGGCTGTCGGCCTACCGCGCGGCCGAGGTGCTGTTCGCCAACTGCGTGGAGCTCGACCAGGCCGGCGAGCTGGAGCAGGACATCACCTGCCTGGAGATCGCCATCGGTCTTGGGCTGTTTTCGCTGCAGCTGCTGGATCGCTTTGCGGCGCTGTGCCGCGAACATGGCCGCGACTACTACGACCGCCTGACTTGGTACGCCAGCGACGGCACGCTGCGGATGGTGCAAGACGCCCAGAAAAACGCGGTGTTCGAGCGCCATGCCGGCCGGGTGGTGCTGGCGGTGGTCGACGCGCTGGATCCGACCCACCTGCGGCGGCTGGACGACGGCGCCACCGTCGAGCTGACCGGCCGTTTGCGTGCGATTTTCCACACCTACTTGCTGTGCGTGCTGCCCGCCAACCTGTTCCGCCGCACTCGGAGCGGTCCCGATGGCGCCGAAAGCTGGGGCGCGGTGGTCGCCCAGACGGTGCTGGACAAGGTCGCGGACCTGCAGCTGTTTGCCGCACTGAGCCCCGACCAGGTGCAGGCGCTGGCCCAGCAGCGCGACCCTGGGGCACTGGCCCAGCTGGTGCCGCTGTATCCGCTGTTGGATCTGGTGCTGGCGCTGGCGCCGTTCGACCCCGACAGCATCGGCGAGGGCCCGGAACTGCGGCGCATTGCCGAGCAATTGACCGCGGCCCTGCCCGCCACGCCCGAAGGCGAAGACCAGTACATCTGGGTGCTGCACTCGGCCGGCGCCCAGCACAGTCTGGCGCTGCAGCTGCAGGCCCTGCGACCCAACGGCTTCGTGCTGTACCGCGACTATGGGCCGGCCACGGCCGCGCGCGCCAACGGCAACCACCTGTACCAGCACTACGGCGCCACCACCGCCGCTGGCATCAACCACTTTGCCCTGGACGCTTGGCTGCAGCGGTCGACCGAGCTCGGCGGGCGCGGCGCGCAAGTCAGCGTGCCCCCAGGCGAAGGCGAGTCGTCGATCAAGACCCGCCTGGTCAGCCCGGCGGCGCTGCCGGCCACCCGCGCGGCCTTTGCCTTGCACTTTGACCAGCGGGCGTTCGAGCGGCTGGAAGCGCTGATGGCCCAAGCCCGCGAACTGGTGGGCAAAGATCCCCGCGCCGCGCTCGAGGCCTACCGCCAGGCGCTGCTGGTCGAGCGCGACAACTGGCTCTTGCTGGGAGAGGCCGGCGACGTGGCCCTGCGGCGCAACCGCGAGGTGGGTCTGGCCCAAACCCTGCTGACCGAGGCGCTGCGCATCAATCCGTGGTACGCCGCCGGCACCTGGAACAGCCTGGGCGATCTGTACTGGGCGGCCAACGAGTTCGCGGCGGCGCGCCAGGCCTACCAGCGGGCGGTGCAGGCCAATCCCGAGCACTGGCAGGGCTATTTGAACCTGGCCGATTGCTGCCTGCGCGAAGGCGACTGGGCCGGCGCCGTGGAGCACGCGGCCCAGGCCCTGGCGCGCGATGCCGAGGGCGAGCAGGCCGAGCGGGCACAGAAGCTGCTGATGTTGGCGGCCGAGCGCCTGGGGCAGCAGCGACAGCGGGCTCAGGTCTTGCGCAAGCAGCGGCAGGCCGGCACCGCGCGCTAGCGGTCGGACGGCGTATGTCGCGCAACCAGGTATCTATCAAGGAGGATTCGATGCGCAACCCCTCTGCTCTGGCGACCCGCCTGGCGATTTTGGCGACTGTCCTGTCGGCAATCGCCTGCTCGGATCCGGCACCGACCAGCACCACCGACACGGCCGCAACCGGCGGCGATACCACCACATACTTCGACACCGCGGCCGACCAGGATGCGAGCGCCGGCAGCGACGCCAAGGCCGACACGGCCGGCGGCGATGTCGCGGTCACCGACTCGGCCGGCACCGACGCCAACAAAAGCGATGCCGCCACCCAAGACACCGCGGCGGCGGACACGGCGGTTGCCGATGCGGCAGTCGCGGACGCCGAAGTCGCCGATGCGACGGTCAGCGATACCGCAGTCGCCGACGCAGCAGTTCCCGACAGCTCGGTCGCCGATACCGCAGCGCCCGACAGCAGTTTCGCGGACACGGCCGCCCCGGACACCGCCGGCAACGATGCGACCGCGGTCGACGCCGGCCCCGCCGCCTGCAGCCCCGGCACCCTGAAGCGCTGCTGGGTCGAGTGCCCCGTCGCCTACACCGCAGGCTGCATCAACGCCGGTCTGCCGGTGCTGATCATGGGCACCCAGGCCTGCGCCGATGGCCAGTGGCAGCCCTGCGCCACCGACGCGGCGTGCAGCAACATGGGCAATACCTGCAGCAACGGCACCAAGTTGCCGGTCACCGTGCAGTGCACCGACGGCTCCGCCAAGGCCGTGGGCGGCTACTTGTGCACCAAGCCCCTGGGCGCGCAGTGCACCACCTCGTACTACGGCAGCTGGCCGATGGCCGACTGCCCCGACCTGTGCGGCGGACCCGACGACGTCTGCAACACCGCCGGCGAAAAGCGCGAGTGCGTCGCCACTTGCGGCTCCACCACCGGCCCGACGGTCAAGGGCACCCAGAACTGCAACGACTACTGCGACGGCAAGTTCTGGGGCCCGTGCCTGACCGACGACGCCTGCCTGAAGCTCGGCCAGTAGGCTGCGACCGCCGCTCGCCACAGGCCCGGGGCAAGGCTGCCCCTACCCAAACCGGCCGGTTTTTTCTATAACCGACAGAGCGCGGACCCACTTGTCCGCCCGTAGGCCGCCCATGCGCTCGCTCCCTCGCTGTTTCGCCTTCGTTTGGCTCACCGCTGGCGTGTTCGCCCTGCTGCTCGGCGCCTGCGGCAGCGAGACCAGCACCGCCCCCGCCACCAGCTTCTGCAAGGAGTCCGACAAGCCTGTCTGCAAAGGCAATTACGTGGCCACCTGCATCAACGCCGGCACGGACTACAAGCTGCAGTTCTGCGGCGAGAACAACCGCTGCGAGGCCGGCGAGTGCAAGCCGGTGGTCTGCCCGCGCGGCCAGCTGACCTGCAGCGGCAAGAACGTGATGAAGTGCCCGGACGACGGCGCCAGCGAGCCCGTCAAGGTCCAGACCTGCACCACCATGGCCGGCTGCGTGGGCGGCGTGTGCAAGCCCAACACGTGCAAGAAAGACGACGTGGTTTGCGGTAGTTCCACCTCGTTCATCTGCCAGAACGGCGTGGTCACCGAGTCGCCCTGTGCCAGCAACCAGTCGTGCAGCGTGGCCGGAAAGGGCTGCGTAGCCCAGGCCTGTACGCCGACCCAGGCCAAGTGCAAAGACGCCAAGACTGCCCAGGTCTGCAACGTGGACGCCTTGTCGTGGACGGACCAGGTGTGCCCGAGCGGCCAGGGCTGCTTCGACGGCGTCTGCCACCCAATTCTGTCGTCCAAGACCGTGGCCGACGCCGGCAGCACGACCAAGGACACCGCCACCGGCACGGCCGACGGCGTGGTGATCAGCACCGGCGATACCCTGGTTGGTCCGCAAAAAGACGTGCAGTTCAGCAAGGCCGACGAGTTTTCGGTCACCTTCAGCAAGACCAAGACGCCGGGCGCCGACGACAAGCCGATCATTTTCGACATGCCCAGTGCCTCGTACTCCAAGTTCACGCAGATCCTGACGGTTTCGGGCGATAAGGACCTGTTCAAGGTCGAGATCCAGATCGGCAAGATCGAAGAGTACGCCACCGGCCCCTTCACCCAGGTCGACGGCCAGGCGGCCGACTCGGTCATCATGGTCAACGACGGCAGCAACGACCAGACCCAGGTTCAGTGGATTTGGAAGTCTGCTGACTACGACATGGAGCTGACCGAATTCGGCGAGATCAATAGCGGTCGCATCATCGGCAGCTTCAGCGCCGAGCTCATCAACACCGTCGACAAGACCACCAAGGCCTGGCTGGTCGGCGGCAAGTTCGACATCCAGCGCTACTGATCGGTCCGCCGCAGATGCGCCGTGCCGGGCCCGCGGGTGCTGACCGGGCAAGTACGACGCAACTGGTTGTAGTTGCAGGCATATGACCGATTCGTGACCCCGAAATGGCAATCGCGCTTGAGCGGGGGCGTCGCCGCGACTACGCTTACCGCCGCGTGGCAGCCGACCAAACCGGTCTGGCTCCGCCGCGGCAGCACCGCGATCGCGCCGAACAGCGGCAAAGTCAACGTGTTCCCCAGCGCAAGGCGGCCCCAGGTGCTGCCGACGCCCCCGGTACCCGCGCCGCCCTGGTGCCAGCGACGCCCAAGGTGCCTTGCACGCCCCACGGCCCGGTGCGGCCGGCGAACCAGGCCCGCGAACCTACGATTCACCCCTTCTTGTTGCGGAGACAGCATATGAGCGACGCCCCTTCGAGCCACGACTTCGGTCCTTCGAGCAAGCCCGTCGAGACCCTGGAGTCGGTGGTCATTCGCTTTGCCGGCGATTCCGGCGACGGTATCCAGCTCACCGGCAACCAGTTCACCGCTGCCTCGGCCGCCGCGGGCAACGACACCGCCACCTTCCCCGACTATCCGGCCGAGATCCGCGCCCCTGTGGGCACGCTGGCCGGCGTGTCGGGCTTCCAGCTGCACTTCTCCAGCAAGGACATCCTGACCCCGGGCGACCGCAGCGACGTGCTGGTGGTGATGAACCCGGCCGCGCTCGCCGCGCACAAGAAGTGGCTGAAGCCGGGCGGCGTGCTCATCGCCAACGCCGACGCCTTCAACCAGAAAAACCTGCTGATGGCGGGCTTTGCCGAAAACCCGCTGGAGAACGACTCGCTGGCCGACTACCAGCTGTTCAAGGTGGACCTGGCGCGCCTGACCGGCCAGGCGCTGGAAGGCATGGGCCTGTCGGCCAAGGAAATCGAGCGCTGCAAGAACTACTTTGCCCTGGGCATGGTGTTCTGGCTGTACGAGCGCGACGTCGCCATCATCGAAGACGAGATCGACCAGAAGTTCGCCAGCAAGCCGCTGCTGAAGGATGCCAACCACAAGGTCTTCCAGGCCGGCTGGAATTTCGGCGAGAACACCGAGCTATTCCGCATCCGCTACCGCGTGCCGGCGGCGCAGGACATCGCCCCCGGTCGCTACCGCTCGGTGTCCGGCAACGAAGCCGTGGCGCTCGGCATGGTCGCGGCGTCGGTGCAGTCGGGCCGCCAGCTGTTCCTGGGCTCGTACCCGATCACGCCGGCCACGGACATCCTGCACTCGCTGAGCACCTTCAAGGAGTTCGGCGTCAAGACCTTCCAGGCCGAAGACGAGATCGCCGGCATCTGCTCGGCCATCGGCGCCGCCTTTGGCAATGCGCTGGCCATCACCACCACCTCGGGCCCCGGCGTGGCGCTGAAGACCGAGGCGATGGGCCTGGCGGTCATGACCGAATTGCCCTTGGTGATCGTGAATGTGCAGCGCGGCGGCCCGTCGACCGGCCTGCCGACCAAGACCGAGCAGGCCGATCTGCTGCAGGCCATCTACGGCCGCAACGGCGAGAGCCCGATGCCGGTCATCGCCGCCCGCAGCCCGTCGGACGCCTTCGAAGCCGCCTTCGAGGCGTGCCGGGTCGCCATCAAGTACCGCACGCCGGTCATGCTGCTGAGCGACGGCTACATCGCCAACGGCGCCGAGCCGTGGCTGATTCCGCGGGTGGACACCCTGCCCAAGATCGATGCCAATCTGCTGACCTCGGTGGAGCAGTTGAACGGCGAGAAGCTGCTGCCCTACCTGCGCGACCCCGGCACGCTGGCCCGGCCGTGGATCGAGCTGGGCAACCCCGGCCTGGAGCACCGCATCGGCGGCCTGGAGAAGTGGGACAAGACCGGCCACATCGCCTACGACCCGCAAAACCACCACAACATGGTCAAGCTGCGCCAGGCCAAGGTGGACGCGGTGGTCCAGGAGATCCCGGCCACGCCGATTTTGGGCAAAGAGTCCGGCGAGTTGTTGGTCGTCACCTGGGGCTCGCCTTGGGGCTCGGCGCGGACGGCGGTGCGCGATCTCATCGACCAGGGC
>JACRCU010000002.1 GCA_016218865.1 Deltaproteobacteria bacterium
GAACAAGTCGTCGACCGACGACGCCAGCAACGCGACCATCAAAGAGCTCTGGACCGGCGCGGTGCTGCTCGATGACGAATCATGCTTGCTTTCTGGCAGTTATGCAGTGTCTCCGTACTACACGACCGCGGCGATCTTCGGCAAGGTCAACGCGAGCGGCAACCGGGCGTGGGTCAAGTCGGTCCCCAACGTGAGCGGCATCAACTACGCGACGACGGTGGCCAAGCGCGCCAACGGTACCTTCCTGCTTGCGGGCATGAATGGGCAATGCGGCTTCGTGGCCCCGATCGACGCAACCGGCACCATCGGCACGGTGATCAAGATCAAGTACGCCATCTGTGCCACTAGTTCCAACGGTTTCCAGATCCCCGTGCAACTGCTGGACCGAACCGTGGCGGGCAAGTCGGTGCTGACGGCGGTGATTCTGCGCGACGAATACAGCCTCAAGACCGTGGTGGCCAACGTGGAGGCCGATGGCTCGGTGCTCACGTCGTTCCAGCACGCCGACCCGAGCAACAACTACGTCAACGAGCCGCGCGCGGCCACCGTGTTGACCGACGGACGGATCCTGGTGGTCGGGCGCACCAACGAGCCCGGCGGCGGGGGCGGCGACGACGCGACCTTGACTTTCTTGCAGCCCGACCTGACCGGCGAAGTGCGCAAACGCTATGGCGCAGCGCCGAACGAGGTGTTCCACGCGGTCGCCCGCCTGCCCGACAACACCATCGTGGCCGCCGGCGCGCGCTCCACGGGCAGCAACCCGCCCGAGGCCATCGTGATGCGGATGGCCGCGGACGGCACGCTCTTGTGGCAGAAAGCCTTTACCGGAACTGGGGCTTACGAGCTGCGCGCCGCGGTTGCTGCGGACGACGGCGCGTTCTTCTTGGCGGGCCGCCGCCCAGAGGCCAACAACACGGCCAAGTCCAACCTGTGGATGCTGGCGCTGGACGCCGACGGCGACACCTTCTGGACCAGCGAACACGGCCTCAGCGACACCGACGAGGGGGCGGTCGCCTTGGTGCGGCACCCCGCCAGTGGCCGGCTCACCGCGTTCGGCTCGCGCATGTCGACCAACGGCACCGCGGACTTCTACGGCGTGCGGGTCACCGAAGGCGGCGCGGTGAGTTGCGCGGCGGCCGGCAAGTGCGTGCCCAGCGTCACTCCCACCTGTGCGGACAGCGATCCGTGCACCGCCAGCTTGTGCTTCAACAGTGTATGCGTGCACCAGACCCAGGTCGCTGGCTGCAACGACGGCGACGCCTGCACCAGCAACGAGGTCTGTTCCAGCTCCGGCGTCTGCGGCGGCGGCGCCAAGGTCTATTGCGACGACAGCAACCCCTGCACCACCGAAACCTGCAACAAAACTGCTGGTTGCCTGTACAGCATCGTCGTCGACGGCACCCCATGCGCCACCGGCAAGACGTGCAGCTCGGGAGTGTGCCAGTAGCTCGGCGTGACAGGCACAGCGGTGCGCGGCATGCTCCGCTCGCACGGCGGCCAGTTCGGCCCGCGAGGACGGCGATGGCCAAGCACCGCCCCGAGTTGCCAAGATTCCTTGCCACGCTGGCGCTGACCGCGGGTTGCGCCGCCGGGGTGGGATGCGGCGCGCCCCTGGTGGATGGCCCGCGCGCCGCCGCTCTGCCGCCGGGACCCGATCGCGCGGTGGCGCTGCGGTTCCAGCGCTATGGGCCCCTGCTGGTCAAGTTCGGCGACGGTACCGTCGCGCCGGTGTCGACGTGGTCGGACGGCCACCTCACGACCCGCTGGCGCAGTTCCTTTGCCGTGCGCGATTTTGTCGGTCGCGGCGGGCAGGTCTGTGTCATCACGGTCGACGGCGCAGTGGGCTGCGCGCCCAACGACCGCGTGCAGCCGCTCGACGTCGCGCTGGACGAGCCGGATGCGCGGCAAGTGATTGTGGCGCCTGGCGAAGAACTGTGCGTGCTCACGGGCGCCGGGGTGGTTCGCTGCACCCGGAACACCGCGCGCCTGGAGCGGCAGGACGCCGCCGAACAGATGTACCAAGCCCTGGGGCCGGTGCGGCGGCTGTTCGACCACACCGCCTGCGTCATCGACCACCGCGATCGGCTGGTGTGCGCCGGCGGCCGCGAGCCCGAAGTGCTGGCCACCGACGTGGTGGATGCCGCCCTGACGCCAAATGGCCCGTCGGCCACCGGCTGCGCGCTGCGCCGCGACGGCACGCTGTTGTGCTGGGGCGGCTACAGCGGCGAGGCCGGTCACGGCGAGCGGAGTGGTGGGAATGTCGCCAAGGCCGTGCGCGGCCTGCCACCGATCGCCAAGGTCTCGACCGGCTATGGCGCGACCTGCGCGATCGACCGCGACGCCGGTGTGTGGTGCTTTGGCGCGCACTTTGGCCCGGATTTCGTCGCCCGCCCCAAGGGCCTGCCGCGCTGCCGCCAAGAAAAGGTCCTGGTCCACATCCCGGCCTGCCCGCCCACGGGCCCCAGCGGCGACAATCCCTGCCTGCGCGCTGGCGGCAGCCTGCGCGACCGCGACATCGAGCAAGTGCGCGAAATCCATGACCGTCCCTGCGTGAGCGGCGGCGACGAGTTCGTGCCGTGGCCGACCCGACTGCGCCTGGTGCCGCGCGCCCGCGACGTTGTGATCAGCCCGACCGGCGGCATCTTCTTTTTGCGCGACGACGGCGTGGTGGTCACGGTGGACCGCGCCGACCGCGCCCGCGAAGCCACGCCGCCGCCGGGCCCCACCGGCAAGTAGGGCCGGCGGCCAAGCTCGAGCTGGATTCTGACGTTGGGTCGGGCCTCACGGTGCCGCCCACTACGAACGATCCGATCGCATTGGGCCTTCTTTGGGCGGCCCGGTCCTGCTGGTGGGGCGCAAGCGAGCGCCTGCCGCGACTCGCCGCGCCGCGACGCAGACATTCTCCGGTATCCAGAGTTTTGGCCGCCCGCGTCCAATGCACTCACCCGGCTTCGCGCGGGAACGGCTTTGCGACCCCGGTTGGCCACTGGCGAGAATCCGGCCGGAACCCCGGTTCGGGCCCGAGAAATCGCTCAGGCTTTCGATCCGCATGGAACGGGTTTGCCATCAGCGCGGCTCTGCGGGACCCGACAGCTCGCCCAGCCGGCGCATCATGTCGCGCATCGCCGTCAACTGTCCGCGGCGAACCAGTACATCGGGGATCGCGGCGCCCAGGATGGCGTGCACCTGGTACTCGACCAAGGTCTGGTCGGCGCCACAGGGAGTCAGCAGCCAGTAGCCATCGTTCTTGACGTAGTCGCCGCGCAGCTGGCGAAAGGTCCGGTGCCAGCGGCCGGGCTGAAGGGTCAGCACCGAGTCGCTCACGGACACCATGTCCTGGAATGGAAACGGCATGTCCACCGTCATCTCGCACTGCACGGTGCCCGGCGTGCGGCTGAGTTCGCGCGACGCCACCACCCGCGGCATGGAGCGCCGGTAGCCGTTGCAGTCGTCGACCACGCTCCACACCTTGGCAGGCGACCCCGCCAGGACCGCCCGCACCAGCAACTGGGGAATCCCGGTGCCCGGCATCGATTTGCTGGCGATGTTCACCTCGCCTGGCGCCATCGGACACTCGTTCGCGGCGGCCACCGCGGGTCCGCCCACGCCCAGCGCGACCGCCACCGCCGCCCACGGCCGGCAAGCTCGCCAAGCCAATACCCAAATTTCACTCACTTCGCCCCCCCAACTCGCCACGCCGCAGCCCAAGGCCACGCCCAAGACGCTCCAACCGCTGGCTATGGCGTGCCCATGCAACCCACCCATGCGCGCCGGCTACCTTTGCCCGCGCCACGGGCACTGTCAAGCGCGAATCGCATAGCCAATTCGGCATGTTCCCGCTCGCGGCGGGGCGCCTTGCCCTGCCACCTCCCAAGTCCGACACAATGCACCCTTGTGTCAGGTCTATGATTTCTATTCCGAATCCTGGGGATCGCGACGCGCTGGCGCAACAGATCCGGCCGGATGCGGTGTTTGACTCTGCCCGCAGCGCCCCCTACCCTGCAGAGACTTGCGGGCAGGGACCGGCGGCTGGGGAGCCCGGCCGGATACCACGGCCGTGGGGCAGGCACGAACACACCGGGGGAGCAAACCATGCATAATCTTGGAAATTGGCGGCTACATCTGGCACAGCTCGCACTGGCCGCGGCGGGCGCTCTGCTGGCCGCCCCGGCGCAGGCGGCCATGCCCATGACCACGGCCATCGAGGGCGTGCTGCAGTCGGCTGGCGGCGGGCCCGCGGCGGACGGCAACTACACGATGACCTTTGCGATCTACGCCAACGAGACGGGGGGGTCGCCGATCTGGAGCGAGGGCCCAGTGCAAGTGGCGGCCAAGGGCGGCCTCTTCAGCGCTGTGCTCGGCTCCAAGACACCCCTGTCGCCGGCCGCCCTGTCGCAGGCCAGCGCTTGGTTCGGCGTGCAGGTCGGCAGCGACACCGAGCTGGCGCGCCGCCCCATCGGGGCCAGCCTGTATGCCTTGCGGGCGGCGGTGGCCGAGGCGCTCGAGTGCTCGGGCTGCGTCAAAGTCGGCGCCCTGGACGCCACCGTGCTGCAGCCGTATGCCAAGTCCAGCGACCTCAGCGCCTACGCCAAGGCCGCCGACCTGTCGGCCTATGCCAAGGCGAGCGATCTCGCGGCCTACGCCAAAGTTGCCGATCTGGCAGCCTACGCCAAGGCGACCGACCTGGGCGCCTATGCCAAGCTCACCGATCTGTCGGACTACGTCAAAGCCGCGTCGCTGGCCAAGATCGCCGGAACGGGCGACTACGCCGATCTGAAGAACGCCCCCGCGCTGGCAAAAGTCGCGACGACCGGCGACTACGCGGACTTGAAGAACACGCCCGGAGTGCCGGCGACCGGCAAGCTCTGCGGAACTGGGCTGTTTCTCAAGGGGTTCAACACCGACGGCAGCATCAACTGCACCGCCATCGCCCCGTCCGACCTGCCGCCCGACGGCTTGGCCAACGTCTCGAACGGCCTCATCAGCAACCAGTTCGTCGACGCGCAGGCCGGCACCCCGGATGTCGCCATCCCGGACGGTCTGGGCGCCGGCAAGTCGGACTCGCTGACCTTCCCCGACATCGGTCTTGCGCAGAAGCTCTGGATCACCATGAGCATTGCCAATTCGGACCTCACCGGCGTCAAGGTCGAGCTCTACGCACCGGGCGTGTCGTCGCCCTACATCCTCTACGACGGCGGCAAGACGGGCACGGCGCTCACCGCCGCGTTCAACGACACCACTGCCATCGTTTCAGGCGACCTGAACAAGGACTGGCTCGGTAAGAATATCAAGGGTATGTGGTCCATCACCGTCAAGGACATCAAAGCCGGCGGCGGCTCGGGCGGCTTCGACGGCAAGTTCAACTGGGCCGTCAACATCCAAACCCTGTCGAGCAAGAAGGTGCAGGTCAAGGGCAACCTGTTCATCGACGGCAAGATCTACGGCACCGGCATCTGCGGCAACGATCTGGTCGAGACCGGCGAAGACTGCGACGACGGCAACCTGGTCGACGGCGACGGCTGCTCCAGCACCTGCTCCTCGGCCAGCGCCGAGAAGACGTGTGCCGCCATCCTCGCCAAGAATTCCGCGGCCAAGTCCGGCGAGTACACAATCGACCTGGACGGCGCCGGCCCGTGGGCGCCCCGCGAGGTCTTCTGCGACATGACCACCAGCAACGGCGGCTGGACTCGCTTCTTGCTGCACCAGGACCCATTCGGCACCAAGCGCTTGGGCGAGGACGCCTGGAACGACGCCATCGCCTTCGCGGCGGCCGGCGGCATCAAGCAGTGGATGATCAAGACCTACTCGAACCCGGCCGACAGCAGCAACAACGCTGCCAAGCCGCTCAACGCTTGGATTCTGAACCTGAATGCCAACTCGCAAGGGGTCGGCTTCAACGCCTTCACCCACACCACCAGCCTGTCGTACGACGCCCACCGTTGGAGCGGCACCGGCCGGGTCGACAGCGCCAGCATCCTGCCCGGCTCGAACTGCACCGCCTGGCACGGCAGCTACAACAGCGGCACCTTCTTGTGGGGCGAGCACCGCTGGAGCGGCAACTACTCCCTGGGCTTCATGTGGTTCAGCTACTGCGGCGCGCCGTCGGGTTACCACATGCTGATCGTCAACCACGACTACGACTACGGTGCGGGCGGGCGGTTCCAGACGCTGCTGGGCACCAACGGCCACCCGTCGGGCCCCACCGGCTACGACGAGGACGGCGGCACCTACGAGTTCTTCTTCAAGTAGCGCAGCCGAACCACCGGGCCGGCGCCGCACAGGGCTGACCGGTCCCGGTTCCGCCCCGATGTGGCCGACATTGCATGGTGCTACCGCTTGCGCCGCTCCAGCTCGCGCAAGATGGCCAGCGGATCGTCGTCGTCGTCACCGATCTCCAGAACACGAGCCGTGTCACGGACTTTCGGCGCCTCGACGCGCCTGGGGAACGGCGCGGCGGCCGGCGTGCGCACCACCTGCACGACGTCGTCGATGTCGTCCACGGCACCGTCCCGCAACTGCGCGGCGGCTTCCCGCTCGACCGGCAACGGCCGCGGCAGTTCGGGCACCGGCTCGGCGTCGCGCTCCGTCGGCACGAAGAAGTCGGCGCGGCGTTCCAGCCACTCGCGGTAGCGCCCAAACGTCCAGCAGCCGTCCTGGCCGCCCGTCTCCAGCACGGTCTGCAGCTTGCTCCACTGGGCGGCGCGAATCGCCCCGCGGGCCGCAGTGGTGGCGGTCAGAATTTCCAGCTCGGGCACCAGCCGGTCGCTGGGGGTGCGGTAGGTCAGGCGCTGGCACACCACCGCGACCAGGGCGTCGGCCAGCTGGGCGGCGATGTTGCTCTGCGCTTCGGGCGCAAAAGCGTTGACGATGCGCGCCAATGCTTCTGCGCACGTGGCCGAGTGCAGCGTCGCCAAGACCAGGTGCCCGGTTTCGGCGGCGGCCAGAGTCAGGCGCATCGTCTCGGGGTCGCGCATCTCGCCCACCACCAGCACGTCGGGGTCCTGGCGCAGGGCGTCCAGCAGCGCCTGCTCGAAGCTTGGCGTATCGCGACCGACCTCGCGCTGGCGAATCAACGACTTACGCGGAGCAATCGCGTACTCGATCGGACTCTCCAAGGCGATGATGTGGCGCGTCTCGTTCAGGTTGATCTCTTGGATCAGCGCCGCCAGCGTGGTCGACTTGCCCGAGCCCGTGGCGCCCGAGACCAGCACCAAACCGTGCTGGTGTTGAACCAAGCGCGCCAAGTCGGGATGCAGGTTGAGCTTGCGCAGGTTGGCCTGGAAGCCGGTCAGCAGTCGCACCGCCAGTCCGACTCCGCGGGCTGTGCGCACCACGTTGATACGGCAGCGGACACCGCCCAGCGTGCGCGACAGGTCGTACGACTGGCGCCGGCGGAAATCCTGCCACTGATCGTCGCTCAGGAGTTCGCGCGCTGCCCGCAGCAAGGCCGCCGCCGCCACCGGCTCGCCGACCAACCGGAGCTGGCCGCGCACCCGCACCGCCATGGGCAGTCCCGGCTCCAAATGCAGGTCGCTGGCTCCCGCCGCCATTGCCGGTTGCAGCCACTGGCCAAGAGCCTCTTGCATCGCCGTGCCTCCAACTCGCGGCGTCGACGCCGGTGCGCCCCTTCAAGTAGCGGCGCCGCCAGTCTATTCCCGCTGCGGCGCAGCGCTGATGTCGAGGGGGAGCTATACGCGCGCCGGCAGCGGCACGCCAGCCAAAATCGTGGGCGCCGCTGCCGGGTTGCGTGCGAAGTCTACTGGAGGGTCAGCTTGACGTAGCCGTTGCCGCCGGCCGTGGCAGCCGCGCCAGCCGTGCCGCCGCCGCCCAGGGTCGAGCTGGCCGACAAGGCCGAATTGGCGAAGCAAGCACCGCCGCCGCCGCCGTTGCCACCGGTATCGTAGCCGGCGCCGTTGCCGATGCCGCCGGTACCGCTGGTGTAGCCCGAGCCGCCCGCGCCGCCGCCGCCGCCGTCGGTGCCGGGCAGGCTGCCGCCGTTGGTCGGGGTGGCAAAGGGCTGGCTGGCAGTGCTGCAGCCGGCCGAGGCCGACTTGCCGCCGCCGGAGCAGCCCGAACCGCCGCCGCCGCCGCCGCCCGCAGCGACCAGGACTGCGTTGGCCGCGCTGGGCGAACCCGTGAACACGCCCGACAGGCCGCCGCCGCCGCCGCCGCCACCCGAACAGCCCACCGTACCGGCATTGCCGCCGTTGGCGCCGCCGAGGTAGGAGCCCGCGCCAGCGCCGGAGCCGGCGACGCAGGTTGCACCCTGCTTGCCGCCGCCGCCGACCACGATGGTGAGGACGTCGCCGGCCTTGACGGTCAGGGCCTTGGTGCCCTTGACCACGCCGCCCGCGCCGCCCGCGCCGCCCGAGGCGCAGTCGTTGCCGCCGCCGCCGCCGCCGCCGCCGGCCGCTTCGATGAGCACGCCGGTGACGCCCGCGGGGACCGTGTAGGTCTGCACACCGCCGGTGAACGAGAAACTCTTTGCCGCCACCGTGCAGGTCTGGCCGTCGCCAGCGTAGCCGGTGTTGCACGTACAGGCGTAGGTGCCGGGGGTATTGCCGCAGGCCGCGTTGGCGCCGCAGAGCAACGGCAGGGTCAGCTTGTCGATCCAGACGCCGGTCTGGGCGTTGTAGCTGGAGTCCTTGGTGTCAAAGGCAAAGCGGATCTGGATGACCTGGCCGGCATAGGCATCCAGCGACGCCGAGTACGCCTTGTACGTGGTGCCTTGCGGCATCTTGCTCTTGTCCAGCAGCGTGACGGTGTTGCCGCCAGCGATGACCTGCAGCGACAGCAGGTCGTAGATGCCCGGATCCACGGTCTCGGTGTCGTTCTTCAACTCGAACGAAACCAAGTTGCCCGTGCCCTTGGGGACGGTGAAGGCCGGGCTGGTCACGGTGCCGCTGTTGGACGATCCGGGCGTGTCGAAGTTGGTGCCCGCAGCATTGCCGTAGTACAGCTTGGACTGCAGCGCGCGCCAGCCGACCAAAGCGCTGGAGTTGGCCGCGGTCCAGCCATCCAGGTTGGAGGCGAAGTTGGGCTGCTTGGTGGGAGCCGTGGCGCACTCGTTGATGTCCGTGCAGGTCATGCCGTTGCCGGTGAAGCCGGACTTGCAGGTGCAAGTGAAGGAACCCACGGTGGTGGCGCAGGTGGCGTTGGCGTCGCAGCCGCCGTTGTTGGTGGCGCACTCGTTGACGTCGGTGCAGGTCTTGCCGTCGCCGCTGTAGCCCGTCTTGCAGGTGCAGGTGAACGAACCCGCGGTGTTGGCGCAGGTGGCGTTGGCCGAGCAGCCGCCGTTGTTGGTGGCGCACTCGTTGACGTCCGTGCAGGTCTTGCCGTCGCCGGTGAAGCCGGACTTGCAGGCGCAGTTGAACGAGCCCGCGGTGTTGGTGCACGTGGCATCGGCGCTGCAGCCGCCGTTGTTGGTGGCGCACTCGTTGATGTCCGTGCAGGTCTTGCCGTCGCCGCTGTAGCCGGCCTTGCAGGTGCAGGTGAAGGAGCCCACGGTGTTGGCGCAGGTGGCGTTGGCCGAGCAGCCGCCGTTGTTGGTGGCGCACTCGTTGACGTCGGTGCAGGTCTTGCCGTCGCCGCTGTAGCCGGTCTTGCAGGCGCAGCTGAAGGATCCCGGGGTGTTGCTGCAGGTGGCGTTGGCCGAGCAGCCGCCGTTGTTGGTGCTGCACTCGTTGACGTCGGCGCAGGTCTTGCCGTCGCCGGTGTAGCCGGTCTTGCAGGTGCAGGTGTAGCTGCCGGCGGTGTTGCCGCAGGCGGCGTTGGCGTCGCACGGCTGCACCGGCCAGGTCAGCTTGTCGATCCAGACGCCCGACGTGGTGTTGTACTGCTGGTCGCCGGTGCTGAATACGAAGCGAATCTGGATGCTCTGGCCGGCGTAGGCGTCGAGCGATGCGCTGTAGGACTTGAACGTGGTGCCCTGCGGCATGTTGGACTTGTTGAGCAGCGACACGGCGTTGCCGCCGACCACCACCTGCAGAGTCAGCAGGTCGTAGCTGGCCGGGTTCTGGGTCTCGGTGTCGTTCTTGAGGTCGAACTTCACGGCGTGGCCGGTGCCGGACGGCACGACGAAGGCCGGGCTCGTCACCGTGCCGTTGTTCGCCGATCCGGGTGTGTCGAAGCTGTTGCCGGCCGGATTGCCGTAGTACAGCATGTTGTTCAGGGCGCGCCAGCCGACCGGAACGCTGGAGTTGACCGCGGTCCAGCCGTTCAGGTCCTTGGAGAAGTCCGGCTTGCCGGGGAGGCCGATGGCGCACTCGTTCAGGTCGGTGCAGGTCTTGCCGTCGCCGCTGTAGCCCGCCTTGCAGGCGCAGCTGAACGACCCGGCGGTGTTGGTGCAGGTGGCGTTGGCGCTGCAGCCGCCATTGTTGGTGGCGCACTCGTCAATGTCGGTGCAGGACTTGCCGTCGCCGCTGTAGCCCGTCTTGCAGGCGCAGGTGAACGATCCCGCCGTGTTGGTGCAGGTGGCGTTGGCGCTGCAGCCGCCGTTGTTGGTGGCGCACTCGTTGATGTCCGTGCAGGTCTTGCCGTCGCCCGAGTAGCCCGCCTTGCAAGCACAGCTGAACGATCCCGGCGTGTTGCTGCAGGTGGCGTTGGCGCTGCAGCCGCCGTTGTTGGTGGCGCACTCGTTGACGTCGGTGCAGGTCTTGCCGTCGCCGGTGAAGCCAGCCTTGCAGGTGCAGGTGAAC
>JACRCU010000511.1 GCA_016218865.1 Deltaproteobacteria bacterium
CAGCCTGCTGGTGCAACCCCGCGGCGGCAGCTCCGTTTTCTTGGCCGGCGTCATCACCACCTTAGAATTGGACGGCGACCCGCACGAGGTCGTCCACTGCGGCAGCTGCACCGCCTGCCTCGACGCCGGCCCGACCGGAGCCATCGTCGCCGAGCGAGTGGTCGACGCGCGCCGCTGCATCAGCCACGCCAGCATCGAGGTCGAGGGGGCGATCCCCAGCGAGTACCGGGGCTTGCTGGGCGACCACCTGTTCGGCTGCGACCGCTGCCAAGAGGTGTGCCCGTTCAACCGCTTCAGCACGCCGTGCGGCGAACCCGCCTTCGAGCCACGCCCTGGCCTGCTGGCGCCGCAGCTGAGCCACATCGAAGCGCTCTGCCGCGATCCAGAAACACCAGCGCTGGCGGGTAGTTCCCTCAAGCGCCGCGGCGCGGCCGGCCTGCTGGACAACGTGGCGGCTGTGCGCGAGGGTCGAGGGGTGCGCGAAGGTCGGGCCGTGGGCCAAGGTTTTGCGCCCGCGGCCCGTTCCGACCAGAATGCCCTTCCAGGTCCACGCAAGTGACCGCGAGACAGCCATGAACAGCCTGGTGCCAGCGCCGTCGACGGACGATATTCTCCCTATGTTTCGGCCTGTTCCGCGCACCGGCGTCATCTACGTGATGGCCGAGGCCCAGGCGCGCGGCTTCCGCTACGGCCACCCCGACTGGGCCAACCTGGGCCAGGGCGCCCCGGAAACGGGCCCGCTGCCGGGCGGTTTCGATCGCATCCAGAATGTGCCGTGCGACGACGCCAGCGCCGAGTACGCGCCGGTGGGCGGCCTGATGGAGCTGCGCGATGCCGTGGCCCAGCTGTACAACGCCCGCTACCGCCGCGGCATGCCCAGCCAGTACAGCGCAGAAAACGTGGCGATTTCGGCGGGCGGCCGCTCGGCCCTGACGCGCATCGCCGCCACCCTGGGCAACGTGCACCTGGGGCACGTCTTGCCGGACTACACCGCCTACGAGGAATTGCTAACGATCTTCCGTGCTTTTGTGCCGATCCCGATCGTGCTGGATCGCGCCGAGCACTTCATGCTGTCGCCGGCGCGGCTCAAAGCCGAGATCGTGGGCAAGGGATTGTCGGCGGTGCTGCTCTCGAACCCGTGCAACCCGACCGGCCAAGCCCTCCGCGGGGGTGCGCTGCGGGCCTGGGTGGACGCGGCGCGCAGCCTGCATTGCGCCTTGATTTTTGACGAGTTCTACAGCCACTACCTGTACGACGCCGCGGCCCAGAGCGATGGCCCGGCGCTGTCGGCGGCGCGCTACGTGGACGACGTGGACCGCGATCCGGTGGTGGTGGTCGACGGCCTGACCAAGAACTGGCGCTACCCGGGTTGGCGCCTGGCGTGGACGGTGGGTCCCAAGTCCTTGATCGAGCGCGTAGTCTCGGCCGGCTCGTTCTTGGACGGCGGCCCGTCGCACCCGCTGCAGAACGCCGCGCTGCCCCTGCTGGACGTGGCGGTGGCCGACCAGGAGGCGCGGTCGATCCAGGCCGCTTTTGCCAGCAAGCGCCACGAGATGCTCGACCGCTGCCGGGCGATGGGCCTGCAGGTGGATCTGCCGCCCGAGGGCGCCTTCTACTGCTTTGCCAGCCTGGAGAATCTGCCGGCCCAGCTGGCCGACGGCCACGCCTTCTTCCGCGCCGCGCTGGAGCACAACGTCATCGTGGTGCCGGGCGAATTCTTCGACATCAACCCCGGCAAGCGCCGCTCGCACATCCCCAGCCGCCTGCGCAGCTTCGTGCGCCTGTCCTTTGGCCCCGAGGCCGAGACCATGCGCGCCGGTCTGCAGCGCCTGGACGCGATGATCCGCGCGGCCTGATACGCAAAACAGCGCGATACTTCACAGCAAAATCGTTGCTTGCGCCGGGCCCGCCAGATCGCTAGGCTGTCCCAGTCGGCTTACATTTCTTCCGACATTGCGCCTTCCATGCGCACATGGCCATGCAGCACAAGCGATTTCGTCACGATGCTCTGGGGTTGCTGCTCGCCGCGGCCGCGTGCGCGGCCCTGCTGGCGGCGTGCTCGGATGCTCAGACCGGCACCGCCACCCTGACTCCGGTCGGGCCCTTGCCCTACGACGCCGGCAATGTGGCGACTCCGGATGCCCTGCCCGGCCTGGACGGCAGCGGCGCGGATAGCCAGCCCGACCTGCCCGGCCAACCCGACGCGCAAGCCACAGACCAAACGGGCGAACCCGACGGCGAGCCCATCGCCGACGCGACCGGCCCGGATCTTCCGCCCTTGTGGGACGGCGCCCAGTTCGACGCGGTGGACACGGGGCCGTTGCCCGACGTGTCGCCCGATCCGGGGCCCGAGCCCGACCTGGGACCGGAGCCCGATCCGGGGCCCGAGCCCGATCCGGGGCCGGAACCCGATCCGGGACCGGAGCCCGATCCGGGACCGGAGCCCGATCCCGGACCGGAACCCGAACCGGATACCGTTGCCGACACCGATCCCGGCCCGGACGCGGCTCCGGATGCGGCTCCGGATGCGGTTCCGGATACGGCTCCGGATACGGTTCCGGACACGGTTCCGGATTCGGCTCCGGATGCGGTTCCGGACACGGCTCCGGATACGGCTCCGGACACGGCTCCCGACATCGCCCTGGACATCGCCCCCGACGTCCCGCTGACCTGCAGCAACAGCAACACCTGCCCGCCCGGCCAGCTGTGCATCGACACGCCGACCGGCAAGATCTGCAAGACGCCGTGCGAGGTTGTGGGCCCCAAGCCCGAGACGTGCAACGGCCAGGACGACGACTGCGACGGCCAGACCGACGATACCGCCTGCGACGACGGCAATGCCTGCACCTTTGACGGCTGCAAGCCGCAGCTGGGCGGCTGCACGCACCTGGTCCAAACCGGGCTGCCCTGCGACGCCGACGGCAGCGCCTGCACCCTGGACGCCTGCGCCGCCAACGGCTGCGTGGCCGGCCCCGCCAAGATCTGCAGCGACGGCAAACCGTGCACGGTGGACCTGTGCAACCCCTTGACCGGCCAGTGCACTTCGGCCCAGCAGACCGGCGCCCCCTGCGACGACGGCAACGGCTGCAACGGCCCCGACTTCTGCCAGGGCGAGAACTGCAAGGCCGGCCCGCCCAAGCTGTGCGACGACGGCAACGCCTGCACGCTGGACAGCTGCAACGCCATCCTCGGCCAGTGCCAGACCACGGCGCTGCCGGTGGGGATGGCCTGCGAAGACGGCACTGCCTGCACCCAGGGCGACGTGTGCCAGGCCGGCGTATGCACCGGCAAGCCGGTCAACTGCGACGACAAGAACCCGTGCACCGGCGATAGCTGTGCTTCCCTCGGCGGTTGCGTGCACTCACCCCAAGACGGCGCGGGCTGCGACGACGGTCTGGTCTGCACCAGCGGCGAATTCTGCAGCGGCGGCGCCTGCAAGAACGGCGGCCTGATCGGCTGCAGCGACGGCAACCCCTGCACCGTCGACTCGTGCAAGGCCAGCGGCGGCTGCCAGCACGTCGCCAGCAGCGGCGCCTGCGACGACGGCACCGCCTGCACCCAGGGCGAGAGCTGCAAAACCGGCGTCTGCGCGGGCGGTTTCAACCTGAACTGCGACGACCAGAACGCCTGCACCGACGACAGCTGCAGCCAGACCGCCGGCTGCCAACATGCCCCGCACGTCGGCGCCTGCAACGACGGCAATGCCTGCACCGTCGGCGACTTCTGCCAGGGCGGCAGCTGCGTGGGCGGCGCGGCCACCGCGTGCGACGACGGCATCGCCTGCACCGCCGACTCGTGCAACCCGCTGAGCGGCGGCTGCCAGCACAAGGGCGACGCTTCCTTCTGCGACGACGGCTTTGCCTGCACCAAGGACAGCTGCACGCAAAACGGCTGCGCCCACGACAACATCCCCAACTGCTGCGGCGGCAAGAACTGCGCCGATGGCGAGGTCTGCGTCGTCTACCCCGACACGCTGGTGCCCTTCTGCGCCAAGCCGTGCAAGAGCGGCGCTGACTGCCCAAGTACGTGCTGCCACATGAGCTTTGCCACCAAGCACTGCCTCACCGACACCTACAAGGCGCAATGCTGCGGCACCACCGAGTACTGGGGTACCGAGGCCGAGCCGTACAAGTGCGGCAAGAACGGCAGCGGCGAGTGCATCACCTACCCCAACCCCAAGCCGCCCTACTACCCGTCGCTCATCACCCACTGCGACTTGCCGTGCAAGAAGAACCAGGACTGCCCGGACTCGTGCTGCAGCAGCACCACCTTGGGCACCCAGCTGTGCATCTGGTCCAAAGAGCCGTACATGTCGATGTTTTGCCCAAACATGTGAGCGCTCTGCCCGTCCAGAACAGTGGCTTTTTTCGCGCGGATCCACTATACTTTTGCGCTCGCCGGGCGGCCATGCGTACGCAGGGATCGCCGCGAAATTCTCTTCTATTTGCGTAGGTTCCCAACATGGCCGATATCCAAGACGTCCTGGCCCGCGCCAAGGCCGATTCGCCCTCCACGCCCGACCTGACCGAAGAGCAGCTGGACGCCCTGTCGACGATGGGCGACTACACCGCCGATTCGATCAAGGTTTTGAAGGGCTTGGAGGCGGTCCGCAAGCGCCCGGGCATGTACATCGGCGACACCGACGACGGCTCGGGCCTGCACCACATGGTCTACGAAGTCGTGGACAATTCGGTGGACGAGTCGCTGGCCGGCTTCTGCAACCGCATCGACATCGTGCTGCACCTGGACGGATCGCTGTCGGTCCAGGACAATGGCCGCGGCATTCCCGTGGGCAAGCACGAAGACGGGCGCTCGGCGGCCGAGGTGGCGCTGACCGAGCTGCACGCCGGCGGCAAGTTCGACCAGAACAGCTACAAGGTCTCGGGCGGTCTGCACGGCGTGGGCGTGTCGGTGGTGAACGCCCTGTCCGAGTGGCTCAAGCTGACCATCCACCGCGAAGGCTATGAGTGGAATGCCGATTTCGTGCGCGGTGCCACCCAGGGCGACGGCG
>JACRCU010000502.1 GCA_016218865.1 Deltaproteobacteria bacterium
CGACGGCTGCGATCCCAAGACCGGCTGCACCGGCGCCGCCAACACCGCCCCGTGCGACGACGGCAACACCTGCACCACCAAAGACATTTGCAGCGCCGGCATCTGCAAAGGCAACTTGGGCGCCTGCAACGACAACAACCCGTGCACGGACGAGAGCTGCCCCAGCGGGACCTGCGTTCACACCGCCAACACGGCGCAATGCAGCGACGGCAATGCCTGCACCAGCGGCGACGTGTGCAAAGCCGGCGCGTGCAGCGGGCCCGGCAAGCTGGACTGCGACGACAAGAACGTCTGCACCGACGACAGCTGCGACGCCGGCAGCGGCTGCGCCCACGTGGCCAACGCGGCCCAGTGCGACGACGGCAACGCCTGCACCGCGGGCGACGCCTGCCTGTCTGGCAGCTGCGCGGGCAACAAGATCGATTGCGGCGACACGAATCTTTGCACAGACGACAGTTGCGATCCCAAGAAGGGCTGTGTCAACGCCGCCAACGTCGCCGCCTGCAACGACGGCAATCCGTGCACCAGCGGCGACGCCTGTCTGGCAGGTAAGTGTGCACCAGGCAAAGCAAAATCCTGCGACGACAACAACGTCTGCACCCAGGACAGCTGCCTGACCAGCACCGGTCAGTGCCAGAACCTGGACACCAGCGGGCAGGACTGCGACGACAAGAGTGCCTGCACCGACGACGTGTGCCACCCGGTGCTGGGCTGCGGCCACACCAACAACACCGCCAAGTGCAGCGACGGCAACCCGTGCACTACGGGCGACGGCTGCCTGGGCGGCAAGTGCACCACCACCGGCACGCTGGCCTGCAACGACAGCAATCCGTGCACCGACGACAGCTGCGACGGCAGTCAGGGCGGCTGCCTGTACACCGCCAACACGGCCACCTGCGACGACGGCGTTGGCTGCACCAAGAGCGACACCTGCAGCCAGGGCAAGTGCGCCGGCACCCTGAACTGCAGCGATGGCAATCCGTGCACCGACGATGCGTGCGACTTCGGCACCGGCAAGTGCGCGGCCACGTTCAACACCGCCAGCTGCGACGACAAGGATGCCTGCACTACCAGCGACTTGTGCAGCAACGGCAAGTGCGCCGGCACCAAGCTGGTGGTTTGCACCGACGACGACCCGTGCACGGACAACCAGTGCGACTCGGTCCTGGGCTGCAAAGTCGTTGCCAACACGGCGCATTGCACGCTGGCCGGTCAGTGCACCGCCTACGACGTCTGCCAGAACATGAAGTGTACGCCGGGCCCAGTGCCGCGCTTCTTTACGCGAACCTACGGCCAGAGCACAGTCAACGAGCGGGCGTTGGCGCTGGTCCTGCTCCCCGACGGCGGGGCGATGCTGGCGGGCTGGACCGACACCAGCGGCACCGACCCGGCGCTGTGGCGAGTCGACGCCGGCGGCCAGTACGGGCCGAGCTACCCCGGCACCTTCGAAAAAATCTTCAGCAATGCTGCCGAAGACCGCATGCAGTCGGCCGCCTTGGCTCCAGACGGCAAGGTGCTGGTCGCCGGCTATGGTTTGAACAACTACGGCATGTTCCTGAGCAAGTACGACCTGACCGGCAAAGTGGTGTGGACCGGCAAGACCACCGATGGCGGGTATCCCAACGCCAACGCGATCACCACCCGCACCGTCAGCGGCAGTCTGCAGTACGTGGTCTGCGGCGGCTACGACGCGGGCGGTGGTCCGTCTGCACGCCTGGCCTACTTCAGCGAAGCCGGCACGCTGCTCGTGGCCACCAAGTGGGCCGGTCCCAACGGCGCCGGCCATTTCATGGAGTGCCGCGACGTGGTGGCCAATTCCGACGGAACCATGCTCTGGGCGGGCTGGACCACCGACACCAACGACCCCAACCAATTCCTGGTCGGCAAACGCGCGGCGATCCTGCAGACCGTCGACACCGGCTGGGGCGCCTATGACCGCATGACCGTCAAGCGCTACGGCGGCAGCGAGGACGACGCGTTCCTGACCTTGGCGGCGGCCAAGGGGCCGATTCCCGGTTGGTTCGCCGGCGGTTACACCCACTCCAAGGTGGCGGGCAAGCGCCATGCCTGGCTGGTGCGCCTGAACGCCAAGCTGGACGTGGTGTGGGAAGTCACCTTGGGCGGAGCCAACAACGCGGGCGACCAAGTCAACAGCGTGCTGGCCATGCCCGACGGCGGCGTCGCCGTGGCCGGTGCCCAGATGGTGTCGGGCCAGACCAAAACGTATTCGTTCGTCGCCCGTTACGACGCCAACGGCGTGGCGATGGCCTGGCCCGCCATCGGCGGCAGCGGCGGCACCTACCACGAGTACTTCGACCTCGCGCAGGCGGCCAACGGCGACGTGTGGTTCGCCGGCGCGTTCGCCGACGTGGGGGCCAAAGATCAGTGGGTGGTGCGCCGCCTGTCGCCCTTTGGCTCGTCCAGCTGCTCGCTGTGCCCCGACAAGCTGTATACCGACTGCGACGACGGCAACTTCTGCACCGTGGACACCTGCGACACCAGCAGCAACTGCCAGCACGGCGCGTTGGCGGGCATGAAGTGCACGGACGGCAACGCGTGCACCGACCCCGACACCTGCAGCGGCAGCAGTTGCGTGGTCGGACCGGCCGTCAACTGCGACGATGGCAACCCGTGCACCACCGAGACGTGTGATCAAGGCAAGGGCTGCGTCTACAACGTGGTGGCCGACGGCGTGGCGTGCGCCACCGGCAAGACCTGCCAGTCGTCGACCGATCCGGTCACCAAGGTCGTGTCTTCCACCTGCAAGTAGGCCCAGGCGACCCCTGCCAGCGGCGAATCCGGCTTGACGGCGCTCGGTTGCGCGGGCAAGGTGGCGCAGCCGCGGGCCCACCTGCTGGGGCCGGTGACGGACCACCGCGGACTGCTTGCCGCCACGGCTGGCGTTGGGAAGAACCATGACGGACCTGGAGTTGGGCCTGCTCGAACCGTTGCCCTGGGACACCGAGAATTTCGGCTTTGGCGTGGCCCGCTGGACGGGCGGTGAACTGGACGCCACCGCCCTCCGCGCAGCCGAACAGAGCGGACGAACCGCCGGAATCCGCTTGGTGTACGTGAACTTGCGACCCGACCAGCCTGCGGCAGAGCGCGCGCTGGAGCAGGTCGGGGCGACCCTGGTCGACCGCAAGACCAACTTTGCCAAGGCCTTGGACCCCGCTACCCGGTGGCCGGCCGAAGTACAAGAATTTGCCGGCGCGGCGCCCACCGCGGCGCTGGTCGAGCTGGCCCTAGCCAGCGGTGTGCGCTCGCGGTACTTGGTGGATCCCAAGATGCCGCGCGCCTGCTTCGAGACGCTGTATCGGTTGTGGATCGCGCGCTCGGTCGCCCGCCAGATCGCCGACACGGTGCTGGTGGTGCCCGGCGCCGCGGGCGAAGACGGGATGGTGACCCTCAAGGTCGAGGACGGGCACGTGGCGCGCATCGGCCTCATCGCGGTGTCCGCGGGTTGTCGCGGTCAAGGCGTGGGCGGCAAACTGCTGCGCGCGGCCGAGGCGTGGGCGGTCGGCCGCGGCTGTGACCGCATGGAAGTCATCACCCAAGGCGACAACCAGCAAGCCGTGGCCCTGTACACGCGCGGTGGCTACACCGTGGACTGGACTAAGCACGTTTGGCACTGGTGGCTCGGGCAGTGACGCCACGTCCGTTCAACTCGGCTCGAAAGCCTGGCCGCCACAATCCCCGCACCGGTGAACGCTGCCCGGTTGGCGCGGGCAGGGCACTGCCGCCGCGTTCGACAACTTATGAAAAGCAAGTAGATTTCGCATCGATCCTGGCCCGCCGCGGGCACGGCTTCCCGGACCCGGTTGGCAACTGGCGAGAATCAGCCGGGGACCCCGGATCGGGCCCGAGAGATTGCCCGGATCGGGTAGGATTCGCTCGGGAGCGGATTTTTGGACCCGATTGTCAACTGGCTAGAATCAGGTCGGAACTCGGTCCCGGCTGGGAGGAGTGCCCAGGTCGTCGGGCCGGGATGAACGGCTCTGGTGTCACAGTTCCGCCACCGCCGGCTTGAAGATGAAATTGAAAGTGGTTATCATTTTCAAATGCCGGCGCACACGCCGCGCGGAACCGCTCCCATGCTGAACGACTTCAAGAAATCCAGTCTCTTGCGCGCGACGCGGGCCCGCCTCGGCCGAGTTGCGACGCTGCTGACCGCGGTGGTGTGTCTGCTGGCCAGCGGCGCGGCCGGCGACGCCCACGCCGAGGCATACTGGGACAAGCCCACGCTTCTGAAGGATTTCTTTGCCAAAAGCGAGCGGGTCACCTTTGCCAAGCTGACCCTGACCGCCGCCCAGCAGCAGGCCCTGCGCAAGCGGCTGGGTTACGACGTGTCGCCGCAGTGGACCGTCTACTACGGCAAGACCGGTGCGCGCATCGACGGGGTGGCGATCTTGGACAACGAGCTGGGGCAGCACCAGCCGATCACCTTTGGCGTCCTCATCGGCCCCGACGGCACCCTGCAACGCATCGAAGTGATGGTCTACCGCGAGGCCTACGGCGCTGAGGTGCAGCAAGCGCGCTTCCGCAGCCAGTTCGTGGGCAAGACCGCCGCCGACCCGCTGCGCCACGGCACGGACATCGTGGCCATCGCCGGTGCTACCATCTCGTCGCGGTCGATGGCCAACGGTGCGCGGCGCGCGATGGCTCTGGCCGACGAGGTGTTGTTCAAGCCCGGCCTGGCTCGGGTGCTGACGGCGCCGACGCCACCGCAAGGGTAGATACTGCATGAAATTGTTCATTGCCAAGGGCTATCACCTGGCTTCGCTGGCCGTGCCCGCCAAGCTGGTCTACAGCATCTTCTTGCTGTTCATCTTGCTGGGGCTGTGGTCCAGCGCGATCCTCTACAGCGACCGCATCGGCGCCGCCACCCAGAGTCCGGCGGGCCAGCCCAGTGTGCAAGAGCGCTACGTCAACCGCGCCAAGGAGGCCGCGCCGCGTCCGACCGCCGGTCCCGCCCTGGACCTGGGCGACGAACCGCCGGCCGCTGCGCCGGCACCGGTGCCCGCCGAGGATCCCAAGCGCGCGTGGGTACTGGATGTTTTTCACCAGCACCTGTTCTCGGTCAGTGTGGTCTTCCTGATCCTGGCGCACCTGTTCATGCTGCTGCGCCTCCATCCGGCCTTCGCCGGAAGCGTGGTGTTGCTGAGCGGCGTGTCGGCCCTGGCCCACGTGCTGGCCCCGGTGATCATTTGGAAAACCGGCGGCTGGCTGTGGCTGATGCCGGTCACCGGCGCGGCGATGGCGCTGACATGGACGCTGATGGTGCTGTGGAGCCTGGTGGCGATGTGGTTCGGGGCGCCCGCGCGCGAGGATCGCGGCGCCACTCCATGAAAAAGGCGGTCGTCGTCGGCCACGGCGCTGCCGGTTGGAGCGGCGCCTGGCGCCTGGCCAGCTTGGGCTGGCAGACCGAAATCTGTAGCGATGGTACCGAGGTAGGTGGTCTGCTGCGACCGCACACCGTGGCGGGCCGGCCCTGCGATCGCGGCGCCCACCGCCTGCACGCCGCGGCGCTGCGGGTGCCGGCGGTGGCGCGTCTGGCCCGGCACGTGCCCCTGGAGCGGCGGCAGCGGCAGGGTCGGGTGTTGGTGGCCGGCCGGGCGTTTGCCTATCCGCTGCGGCCGATCGACTTGGCGCGCGGGCTGGGGCTGCGCGGCGGTGCGGCGATGGTGGCCGGCCTGGCCACGGCGCGGCTGACCGGCGGCGACTGGGAGCGCCAGCGGATCGCAACCGAGGATGCCGACGAGGGGTTTGCGGCGTTCGTCCGCGGGCGCGCCGGCGAAGCTGCCTACCAGGCCTTCTACCGGCCCTACGCAGAGAAGGTCTGGGGCCTGGATCCCGCCGAGCTGAGCCAGACCTGCGCCAAGCAGCGCGTGTCGTCCACCTCGCCTTGGCAACTGCTGTGGGGGCGCGACCGCGATGCTTTTCTGTATCCGCGCGGTGGCTTTGGTGCGTGGATGACGGCGTTGGTGGCGGCGGCGCGCCAGGCGGGGGTGCGGTCGGGGCCGGTGGGCCGGGTCCATCGCGCCAACCTGGGCGAGCTGGACGCCGATGCCGTGCTGTTCACCGGGCATCTTGCCGACTTGCTGACGCCCGAGCAGCAGACGGCGGCTGGCCTGGAGCACCGCGGTCTGGCGCTGGTGTGGCTGGCGGTGCCCGACGAGCAGCCCGGACCGGTGGACACGTGGTACACGCCCGACGCGAGCTGGTGGTTCGGCCGGGTCAGCGAGGTCGGGCGCTTCCTCCACGCCGACGGCGGTCGCGGGCGCCTGCTGTGCGTGGAGATCCCGCAGGGACGGCACCCGCCCGGGCGCAGCTTCCTGAGCGAACTGGCTACCTTGCGCGCTCAGCTGGACGATGCGGGCATCTTGGCGGCGCGGGCAGTGATCAGCGAGGCGGCCGAGCACTTCGAGCCGGCGGTCTACCCCTTGTACCGGCGCGGCTGGCAGGGTCGCTGGCGCCAGGCGCTGCGGCTGGCCGGGCAGGGCGGGCGCGTGTTTCCGGCCGGGCGCCAGGGGCTTTGGCTGCACTGCAACGTCGACCACGCCATGGCCACCGCCGACGCCGCCGCCGACGCCATTGCCGGTCACGGCGACAGCGCCCGCTGGGCAGGGACCGCGCTGGCCTTCGACCGGGTGCGGGTGCGAGACTGACCGGCGGACCGCGACCAATGGACGGATGCATCGGGTGAAAATGCAGCGGAATTCCTGCCTGTTCTTGTGCGCGGTGCTCGCAGCGGCCTGTGCGGCGCCAGCGCGCGCGCCGCAGCGCGGCCCGGAGCTCGACCCGGCGATCCTGGCCGAGACCGCGCCCGCGGTGGCCTGGCAGCGCATCGAAGTGCAGTCGATGGCTACGGTGTTCGAGCTGGTCCTGCCGGGTGACGCCTCGGCCACCGCGGCGGCCCAGGCGGCGGTGGCGGCGATCCTCGCGGTCGAATCCAGCGCCAATGAGTGGCGCGACGACTCGCCCCTGGCGGCAGTCAGCCGCGCGGCCGGCGGCGATTGGCTGCCAGTTTCTGCCGACTTGTGGGACCTGCTGGCCCTGTCGCGCGATCTGGCCGAGCGCACCGGCGGCGCCTTCGATCCCACCTGGGCGGCGCTGTGGGGCCTGTGGGACTTCCAGCCCGGAGCGGCGCCGCGGCTGCCGTCGCCCGAGCAGGTGGCCCAGCGTGTTGCCCGAATCGGCTGGCGCGACCTACAGTTGCGTCGCGAGGCGACCGCAGTCCGGCTGGCGCGTCCGCAGATGGTGCTCGGCCTGGGCGGGATCGCCAAGGGTTGGGCGCTGGACCGGGCCGCGGCTGCCTTGCGCGCGCGCGGGCAGGGCAATTTCTTGCTGTCGGCCGGCGGGCAGGTGCTGGCGGGCGGGCGGCAGGGCGACCAGCCGTGGCGGGTGGGGTTGCGCCATCCGCGCTTTGGCATGGACCCGCAAGCCCCGGCAGTCTGGGCAAGTCTGGTGCTGCACGACGGCGAGTCCCTGGCGACCTCGGCCGATTCCGAGCGCGGCTGGGTGCTGGACGGCGTGCGCTACCACCACATCCTGGACCCGCGCACCGGTTGGCCGGCCGGACACGGTCGCCGCGACTGGCCGTGGTCGGTGGCGGTGTTGGCGCGCGGCGGGGCGGTGGCCGATGCGCTCTCGACGGCGGCGATGGTGCTGGGACCGGACGCGGCGGCGCGCCTGGAGCCCTTGTGGCTTGCGGCGTTCACGCTGGGGCCGCAAGGGGCCGCGCGCCACGGCAGCAGTGCCGACCGCCTGCAAGTTCAGTAGAAAATACTGCAAATACCGTGAAGTATACTTGTGTGACATGGGGGCCGCGGCGGCGCTCCCAGCCATTGACAACGCTGGGCTCGAATGGCAAACTCGTTTTGAAAGTGATTTTCATTATCACTTTCATTTACCGCTCGCACCGGCTGACCACCAAGAAACCTCTTCAATATTCCCATCTTTTGCCGCACACCATGCCTGACTCGCCCGCCATCGCTGCCCAGCACCTGTCGCGCTCTACCGTGGTCCTGGCCGCGGCCGCCGCGGCGCTGGGGTGGGGCAGCCGATGGGCCACGCTGCCACTGCGGTTGCACGACCACGACTCGGTGAACTTTGCCAGCGCGCTCGCCCACTTCGACCTGGCGCGCCACAGTCCGCACCTGCCCGGCTACCCCGTCTACGTCGCGCTGGCGCGGCTGGCTCGCAACCTGGGTGCGCCGGTCGAGGCCGCGCTGGCCTGGCCGGCCCTGCTGGCGGCGGGCATGGCGGCGGCCCTGCTGCTGTACGGGGCGGCGCGCGAAGTCGGCCGCGCAGCGGCGGTGGGGTTGGCGCTGCTGTACCTGGCGTTGCCCGACGTGGCCCTGGCCGACGCGCGGCCGCTGTCCGACGGCCTGGGCCTGCACCTGCTCACGATGGCGCTGACCTGTGGCGTGGCGGCGCTGCGACCGGCGGCGGCGCCGGCGTGGGGCCGGGCGGCGGTGGCGGTGGCCGGCTTGCTGCTGGGGGTGCGCCTGTCGAGCTGGCCGCTGGCGGGCGGGCTGATGCTGTGGCTGGGGGCTGCGGCGGCGCCCAGCGAGCGGCGCGTACTGGCAACCGTGGCGCTGGTGGCCGTGGCGGCCTGGGTCATGCCGCTCGCGGTTGCGGCGGGCGGCCCCGGCGAACTGTGGCGGCTGGGTTGGCTGTTCGCCCAGGGCCACTTCCGCGACTGGCACGGCGACCCGGCGGCGGCGCTGGCCTGGCCGGCGCGGCTGGCGCTGTGGGGGCAGCACGCCTACCACGGTGGACTGGCTCTGGCCGGCGGGGCCGCGCTCGGGTTGGCCTGGGCCGGTCGGTCGCGCCCCTTCGACCGGCGTTGGCTGGGCCTGGCGCTGCTGGTGGCCGCCTACGCCGTGTGGATGGCGCTGGGGCAAAATCCGCAGCGTCCCAGGCACTTGCTGCCCCTGTGGCCGCCGCTGCTGCTGCTCGGGGCGGTCGCCTTGGGACAGGTCGGCCGGCTGCGGTGGGCGCCGCAGACGATGGCGTGGACGGTGGCGGCCGTGGCGGTGCTCGGGGCAGGCCAGACCTCGCTCGACCGGCTGGCCGTACAGCGCCAGTGGCCGTCGCCCGACGTGGCCTGTGGCGAGTGGCTGAGCACGCAACCTGCTGACAAGACGCTAGTTCTTGGCGGCTCCGAGGTGGGCGTGCTGCGCGCGGTGGCGCCCGGAGTGCGGGCGCTGCGGGTGGCGGCCCCTGGCGATCTGGCGCAGATTCTGAAGGGTCCGCTGGGCCGCGCTCCGCACCTCTTCGTCACTTCGCGGGCGGCCGGCCTCGCCAACGTGGCGGGCGGCTCGCTGCAACCTGTCAAGACTTTTCCAGCCCGCGCCGGCATCGACCTGCCGGGGCAGGCGCTGACCGTGTTCCGCTGGGTTCCCGGCGCTGCGCTGACCCTGGCCGCGCAGGAGGTACTGCAATGAATCGAGTCTGGCCCGCGTTGGCCATGGCGATGGCCGCCTGCGCGACCTACCCCGATGGCCCGCAAGTGGGCGACGGGACAGAGATAACCGCCGATCACGTGATCGAGGTGGCGGCCGGCGCGGCCAACCCGCCGTGCATCGTGGTCGAGGCGGGGCAAACGGTGGAATTCCGCAATCCGATGCCCGACGTGCCCACCGACGTGACCAGCTACGGCGAGCCGCTGGAGCTGTACTCGCCCAGCCTGGTGCGCGGCGGCCCGATGGCCAGCGCCGGCGGCAAGGACTGCGCCTGGTGGCGCCACACCTTCCAAAAGCCCGGTGTGTACGAGTACTACGACAGCCACAGCGGCGACCCCGGCCAGAAGGTGGTGGACCCCTACTACGGCACGGTGACCTGGGTGGGCGTCAACCCCAACCTGCACACCGGCTTGATCTGCGTTCAAACGCCCGGCTCGAGTCAGTGTCTTGGCATCTGCTGCGTCAAGAACAACGACGGCAGCGCGGTGCTGAGCCAGGGCGAGTGCACCCAGAACCAATGTTGCGACGCCAAGTCCAAGCGTTGCCTGGCGATTTCGCCCGAGGCCCTGGTGTGCCAGGCCGGTCTGGGCGCGCCGCAAGACGCCGCCAGCCGCACCCTGCCGTGCTTTGCCGACAGCGACTGCCCGGCCCAAGGGGGCAAGCCGCAGCGCTGCGTCACCGACAATACCCACAACCACGTGTGCATGCCCTAGGGAGGATCCGATGTCGAATTTCATTTTCAAGGCCAACCTCTTGTCCAGCTTGGATTCCTCGCTTCGCCGCGGCGCCGCCGTGCGCGTGGTGGCCGGTATCGCCGCGGTCAGCGCCCTGAGCGCCTGCGACAGCGACGCCGGCAGCACCGCCGCCTCGACCGCCGATGCGGGCGGCGACACGGCCGGGGCCGACACCACCGCGGCGGGCAAGGGCTATGTGCCGTTCTCGCAAGCGAATCTGCAGAACCAGCTGGCCCGGGTGGCGGCCTGGCGCTCGATCGCCAACCTGCACGGCAGCAAGGCGTTCAGCGCCGCGGACTTTGGCCAGAGCTGTGGCGCCTGGAGCCCGACGGCGACCACCGCCTCGGACCCCAAGAAGATCGCGAGCTTGTATGTCGAGACCGCCAACCTCTCGGCCAAGGTGGCGGCCCGCAAGGATGCCCACAGCTACGCCGCCGGCGCTGCCGTGGGTCTGGCCCTGGACGCCTCGATCTGCCAGGCCATCGCCGCGGGTGCCCAGGCCGGCAGCGTGGCGCGCGAGGCGGTCGGCAGCATCGACTGGCACGCCCAAGTGGTGAACAAGGCGCTGCTGCACTTCTTCTATGCCTCGCTCTACAACTACCTGGTCGACGGCAGCCGCAAGGGCTACGACGAGGGTGTGGGCTACTACGGCATGAGCCTGGACGGCACCGATCCCAGCGGTCTGGCCGAGACCGCGGCCAAGCGCGACGCCAACTGCGGCACCACCTATGCCACCCAGATCTGGCAGCGCTTGCGCGACGGTCGGGCCCTGCTGGACGCGGCGCTCAAGGCCGAGGGCAAGACCGGCAACGACGACAAGCTGAGCGCCCTGACGCCGCAGCTCAAGCAACTGGCCGAAGAGATTGACGGTCTGATGCTCGAAGTGTTCGCGCTGTCGCTCGGCCGCGAGATCCTCGGCCTGCAGAAGGGCGAAGAGGGCGCGGTAGAGCTGGTAGAGGCGCGCATGTTCGCAGCGGTGGTGCGGCCTTACATGGAGTACCGCGACAAAGAGAAGGGTACCACCCACGCGGCGGCGCTGCAGGCGCTGAACCAGGACGACCCCAGCAAGGTCGACACGGCCGCGGTGCTGGCGGCGATCAAGGCCGTGTGGGGCCTGGACGTGCCGCAACTCTGCAAGCAATAAAGGTCGGCAGCGCCGGCGGCCGCGTGGTGGCCGAGCGGGGAGGAACGATGGTTCGCGTCAAATTCACGCCAGCCCACCGCTGCTTGCGGGCGATCCTGCTGGCGGCGTGGCTGCTTGCTGCTGTGCCGGGCTGGGCTGCGGAACCGGACGCGGCGGTGTCGCCCGCGGTCGCCGCCACCCCCGCTGGTTCGGGGCCGGCCCTGGAGCTCGAACCCGACGATGGTGCGGTAATGCCGCCCAGCGTGGGTGTGGGCCAGCCCAACGACAACGACGCCCGCGCCGCCATGTACCGCCGCACCTCGCTGCTGGACAACATCGCCAGCAAGCTGGGCGCGGTGCACAACAAGACCACCGTGGGCGGCTACGGCGAACACGAATTCGTCCGCGAACGCGGCCGCGACAGCTACTTCAACGCCCACCGCTATGTGCTGTTCTTCTATAGTCAAATCCACCCGCGCATCACCACCAGCACCGAGTTCGAGATCGAGTTCGGCGGCAGCCCCGCCAAGCGCGACGGCCAGCAGCAAGCCGGCGAGGCGATTCTGGAATTCAGCGTGGTCGACTTCATGGTCACCCACTGGTTGACGCTGCGCGCCGGCATCATCCTGGTGCCCTTTGGCGCCTACAACCTGCGCCACGACGCGCCCACCCAGGACCTGACCGAGCGGCCGCTGGCGCTGACCACCATTACGCCCAGCACCTGGTTCGAGACGGGCGCGGGTGCGCTGGGCAAGATCGAGCTCGGCGAGCAGACCGTGTCCTACGAGGTCTATGCGATCAACGGCTTGGATGCCAAGCTGGCCGACGGACTGGGCACCAAGGGGGCGGTGGGCAGCAAGGGCGAGGACAACAACGACGACAAGGGGTTGGTGGGGCGCCTGGCCTGGGCCCCGAATCTGAAATGGGAATTTGCGGCCAGCGGCTACACCGGCGCCTACGACGACCAGCGCCGCCGCATCCACATGCTCAGCGCCGACCTGACCGCGCGCCTGGGCCGCGTCGAGTTCCAGGGCGAGTACGTGCGCGCCTTCATCGATCGCGGCTACGTACAAGGGTTTTCGGCAGGCAGTCCCGCCAATACCCGCGTGCCGGTGCCCACCGGGATGCAGGGCTGGTACTTGCAGAGCAACGTGCACTTCACCGTGCCCTGGCTGTGGCAGTACTTGCCGGCCGACCTGTCCGACTCGGTGATGACCGCCATCCTGCGCGTGGAGCAAGCCGACACCGACATGGCCGTGCGCAACCACCACGACGTGGACAAGCTGACGGTTGGCCTCAACTACCGGCCGATCGAAGGCTACGTGTGGAAGAACGAGCTGCAGCTGGTCAGCAACGGCGCCGGCGGGGTACGGCACGACCTGTTCTCGGGCAACTGGGAGTTTACGCCCAAGTACGTGACCAGCGTGGCGTTCTTGTTCTGAATTCGCGGCCGCGCCCGCGCGCCACTGCCAAGGATCGGCGGGCAGTTGACGGACCAAGTGGCCACGACTAGCTTGCCGGCGGCGCCCCCTTTGGTGCCCAGGCAGATCGGTCATGGCCAGGGTTCTTCCGCGTGTTCTAGCGATGTTCTCTGCAGTTGTCGGCAGTGTGCTGGCCTTGGGGGTGCCGGCGCTCGCCGAGGAAGGGGCCCTGTACACGCCGCTGACCTTCCGCGACGGCATCGAGCTCACTGCGCCCGGTCAGGCCTATCAGGCGAAGGTGCGTTTTCGCAGCCAGAACTGGGTGATCCTCCGCACCGACGGCCTGGACGATCTGGACCTTGCCTCGGTGACGGCGCAACCCCGCCGGCTCCGGCTCCGCTTCGGCGGATGGGTGCACTCGCCGGCCTGGGTCTACAACCTGCACCTGGGCTTCAGCCGCAGCGACTTGGATTGGGACTCTTCCGGCGTGCCCAGCCTGGTCCGCGACGCCACCATCGGCTACAAGCTCAGCCCCGACCTCCAGCTCACCTTTGGCCAGTCCAAGCTGCCCGGCAACCGCCAGATGCTCGTGTCGAGCGGCGATCAGCAGTTTCCGGACCGCTCCGTCGCCAACCGCGACTACACGCTGGACCGCGACTTTGGCCTGCAATTTCTGGCGGCTGCGCACCCCTTTGGCATGGTTGCCCAGCTCAAGCTCGCCATCTCGGGCGGCGACGGCCGCAATCCCGGCACCGGCACCACCGGCATCGCCTACACCGCCAGGGTCGAGGTCTTGCCGATGGGGGCCTTTACCAGCGGCGGCGACTACTTCGAGGGCGACCTGCTGCGCGAGCCCACACCAAGGCTGTCGCTGGCCGGCGCGGTCCACTGGAACCGCGGCGCCCTGCGCACCCAGGGTACGGTGGGCTCGGCTCTGGCCGAAGCGCGCGATTTGCGCAGTATCATCGCAGACTTTCTGTTCAAGTGGCGGGGCGCCGCGGCCAGCTTCGAGTACCTGCGCCGCGACTGCGACAATCCGCTGGTCAAGCTGGCGTCGGGCAAAGACGGCTATGTGCTCGTCGGCAGCGCCTGGAACGCCCAGGCCAGCTACATGCTGACCGACCAGTTCGAGGCGGCCCTGCGGGCGACCTTCAGCACCCCTGACCCGGCGATCGCCGCGCTGTCCCACCGCACCCAGCAGTATGCCGTGGGACTCAGCTACTACCTGATGCGGCACCGGGTCAAACTCCAGAGCGACTTGACTGAGGAAGTGCGCACCCAACCTGGGAAAAACCAGACCGGTGCCTGGATCGCCCGGTTCAATACCGAGCTGGGGATCTAGGATGGTGCCGGCTCGCTCTTGTGTGCACCCCACCTGATTCACGCGGGGACGGCTACCCGGACCTTGTTGGCAACTGGCGAGAATCAGTTGGGGACCCGGGTCGGGCCCGAGAAATTGCCCAGGTTTTCGATGCGAATTGGACGGATTTGGTGCTACGGCTTCAGCTCGAAGGTGCGCTCCAGCGTGAACGCGAAGGGCATGGTCGCCGACGCCGACGGAGCAGCCGTGAACTCGCCCTCGGACACGACTTTGAAGCTGTAGAGGCCGGGAGGCATGGCTGGACCTGGCTTGTTGCCAAAGTCCGACGGGCCAATCCAGTTGTTGCCGTCCCACACGAAGTCGACGGGCCACAACCCCGCTTGCAGGGGGGCGAATTCGATCTTGGGTGGGGCGCACAGGCCCGAGTCGCAGATGCACCACTGTTGGGTCGTGCCGGCGTTTTGTCCCGAGATAACCACCCGCGCGGCGAGCCCGCCACCTGTCGGTTCGAACGGGCAGCCGCCCCACGGCAGGGGCTTGTTCCAGACCTGGGCGGTGGTTGCGGTGTCCACCGTCACCCGGTACGGCATCGGGAATTTGCCGGCGGCGGCACTGATCGAGAACGTGCAGTCCTGTGGCCAGGCGCCCAGCTCGATGCTGACGCCGGGCGGCAGGTTGCCCGTAGACGTGGTCGTGCAGATCGCGGGACTGGTGTCGGAGCTGCTGTCGGGTTCGACTTTGCTGTCGACAGGTTCCACGTCGGACGCCGCAGCATCGGGCGCTGCCGTGTCGGACGCTGCAGCATCGGGGGCTGCGGTGTCGGGCGCCGCCGTGTCGGCCGCCGCTGCATCCTGCGCCACAGAGTCGGCCGGGTTGCCGTCTTGGGCCGCGGCCTGGTCGGCGACGGTGGCGTCCGCGGAGTCTGCCGAGCTCGGCGCGTCGGCCGCCACATCGTTGGTCTGGACGCTGTCCTGGGTTGCCGTGGCAGCGGGTGTAGGGCCACCGCAGCTCCAAAGGCTTGCGGCGAACAGCAGCGCCGCTGCGGGGCGGATAGGCAAATTCATGGGACCCCCTGTTCGGGCGCGCGCGGGGTGCCGTTTCTGACCGTGGAACTTGGGGATCGGCGTCCGCGCTCCGTGCCCGGAAGGTCAACGTAGGCCCTCAGCCAGGTACCGTCAACAGGGATCGCCCACCCCTCGCCGGCGGGCCCTTGACGGCGATGATCGCTCGGCCTAGGAGCCTGTTTCGTTTGTCCAGCTGGGCGAAAACCGTCCGAAGTAAACTTGTGCGATTTCAATCCGTTGTCGCCGCGCATGACGCGGTGCTAGGATTGGGTCGGGGCTATTCCCACACGCTCCTGGGTTTGCCGCCGCGGCTGGACCCGCAGGGTGGTGCGCGATGAGCGACAGCACGCAACCTCTTTGGCCCACTGCCATTCTGCCCGCAGCTTGGTCGCGCCGATTCGCAGGAATGCTGGCCGCCGCCGCGGTCGCAGCGTGGGCAGCGCCGGTTTTCGCCCTGCAGTTCCAGTCTCTTACCGTGGTCGGCTACGGCGTTCGCCAGGCGACGTTCGACGCGGCGGGCGGCCTGAGCCACCGGCCGCTCGATGGCCGCGGCAAGCCCGGCAAGGTCCAGCGGATCCCACTGGCTCCGGCCCAGAGCGCGCCGATCCTGGCCGCCCTGGCCCAGCTGGACGCGACCGCGCTGC
>JACRCU010000504.1 GCA_016218865.1 Deltaproteobacteria bacterium
AGCGGGCGCTGCCGCGACCCGCCGCGACGTGGACAACCAGATTCGGGTTTCTGATCGGTGCTCTAGGCTCGGGCCTGGTCCCTGATCTCCCCCTGCACAACCAAGGAGCCCTGATGTCGCAGTCCGCTTCCGAGTGGCTCGCGTCTGGCTTGGCACCGATGGCGTCCGCGCTCGAGGGTACGCAGAACCTGGCCATCGCCGAGCAGGTGCGGTCGCTGGTGGCGGCGGGAAAGACCGTCTGCACACTGACCATCGGCGACTTCGAGCCGGCCCACTACCCGCTGCCCAAGCAGCTGCTGGAGGGCACGGCCCAGGCCATGCGCGACGGGTGGACCAACTACCCGCCGTCGACCGGCATTGCAGAACTGCGCACCGCGGTTCTGGGTCTGTGCGAGCGCCGGCGTGGCTGGCGGCCCGCGCTGGAGTCGGTGCTGGTGGCGGGCGGCGCGCGGCCGGTGCTGTACGCGTGCTACTTGGCCTTGCTCGACCGCGGCGACAAGGTGGTGTTCGCGACACCGTCGTGGAACAACAACCACTATGCGCACATGGTCGGGGCGCGGGCCGTCGAGCTGCCGGTCGGGCCCGAGGACAATTTCTTCCCGGATTTTGCCCACATTCGACCCCACCTGGGCGATGCGCGGCTCATCGTCCTGAACTCGCCGCTGAATCCGTCGGGCACCTGCATCGATCGCGGCGCGCTGCTGCAGCTGTGCCAGGCGATCGTGGCCGAGAACGAGCGGCGCAAGGCCGCCCAGCAGCGGCCGCTGTTCCTGTGCTACGACCAGATCTACTGGATGCTGACCTTTGGCCAGACCCGCCACGTGGACCCGGTCGGGGTGCTGCCGGCGATGGCGGACTACACCATCTACGTCGACGGCATCTCCAAGTGCTTTGCCGCTACGGGGTTGCGCGTCGGCTGGACCGTTGCGCCGCCGCCGGTGGCCGACGCGATGAACAAGCTGCTGGGCCACATCGGCGCGTGGGCGCCCAAGGCGGAACAGCGGGCAGCTGCTGAGCTTTTGCGCGACGACGTCGCCATCGACAGCTACCTGACGTTCATCCGCGCGGCCGCCGGCGAGCGGCTGACCCTGCTTCACGCGCGCCTGACGGCCCTGGCCGAGCGCGGCTATCCGATTCGGGCGTTGGTGCCGCAGGGCGCCATCTACCTCTCGGCCGAATTTGCCTTGGTGGGCTGGCGCGACGGCGGGCGGGTGCTGGCCGATGCCGACCAGGTGCGCGCCTGGCTGCTGGGCGAAGTGGGCATCGCCACCGTACCTTTCGCTGTGTTCGGCGCCCAGCACGCCGAGCACTGGCACCGCCTGTCGGTGGGCGCGGTGGGCGTCCAGGAGCTGGGCGACGCCCTGGATCGCCTGGAAGTGGCCCTGGGCCGCCTGCAGCCGGCGTAGACCCGGCCGCAAAGGAGCCTGCACGTGTGGCTGTTCACGGGTCGCCACGAGTACGAACCGGTGCTGGTCGCCGAGCTGGCCCGGATGGGCGCGGCGGCGCGCACCTTGCTGCCCGGACTGGTCGCCGCCGAGCTGGGTGAGGACCCGCCCGAGCGCTGGGATCCGGTGTACGCCCTGCAGGTTCTGCCGCAGGTGGGCGAGGTTCGCGGCGAGTCGATCCGCCAGCTGGCCCAGGCGGTAGCCGACTACTGCGTTACGCGCTGGCCCGCAGGCGCCGGCCGCTTCGCCGTGCACGTGCTGGTGCCCGGCCAACTCAAAGGACAACCAAATCCACAGATGCGTCGGCGCGCGGACTTGCTGCAGGCGGCGCTGCCCAAGATGCTTATCAACCAGTTGCCGGCCCCGCCCAGCCGCTCGGCAGCGGTCGATCGGCTGGTCCAAGTGCTCTTGCTGGACCCCGAAGTTGCCTATGTCAGCGTGGCGCCGCTGCGGCCCGTGGGCGGGGCGATGTGCTGGCCCAGTCACCTGCCCGCCGGCCTGGCCGATCCGGCCGACGAACCGACAGCGCCGTCATCGGCCTTTCGCAAGCTGCGCGAGGCCCTGGCCTGCATGGCCGAAGCGCCCGGGCCCGGCTCGCAGACCGTCGATCTGGGCGCCAGCCCCGGCGGCTGGAGTCACGTGCTGCGCCAATTGGGCGCCGAGGTCACGGCGGTGGATCGCGCCGAGCTGGCCCCGGCGCTAATGAAGGATAAACATATCCAGTTTATAGCGGCAGATGCCTTTGCCTGGCGTCCGCCGCGTCCAGTCGACTGGATCGTGAGCGACATCATCGCCTACCCAGAGCGGGTGCCGGACTTGCTGCAGGTCTGGTGCGGCGGGGCACTGGCCGATCGGCTAGTGATTCAAATGAAGTTCAAGGGTTGGCCAGACTTCGATCTCATCGGCGCGGCGTTGCGGGTGTGCAGCACGGCGGGGTACTTTGCCCGTGCCAAGCATTTTTTCAACGACAAGCACGAGATCACCTTGATGGCCGGCCGGCAAGTGGCAACAATGCCGGCGGAGGCGGGATGACGGAAGCGAATTTCAACGGACAAGCGGTGCGCGTGGGCGTGGTCGGTGCGGCCGGGCGCATGGGCCAGCACCTGTGTCAACTG
The DNA here is from genome assembly GCA_016218865.1 of Deltaproteobacteria bacterium. GTDB lineage: Bacteria > Myxococcota_A > UBA9042 > UBA9042 > UBA9042 > SXRM01. The sequence continues at coordinate 2,561 of JACRCU010000504.1, forward strand.
GTCGACGATGCTGCGGATATGCAGCTGGCAGCCCGCGTCGTCGAGGCTGGCCAAAGCGGCGGCGTGCCACTCGCGGCGGTCGACGCCAACTCTGTGGATATTCTTATCGATTTCTCGACGCCACATGCCACGGGAGCCGTGGCCGAGTGGGTCACCGCCCACCGCGTGGCCTGGGTGCTGGGCACTACAGGACTCGGCGCCGCGGAGCAAGCAGCGGTGACTGGCGCCGCCCGCGCCGTTGCCGTGTTCCAGGCCTCGAATTTTTCGGTCGGAGTGGCCCTGTTGACGGAGCTGGCGGCCCGCGCTGCCGCGGTGCTGGGGCTGGACGCCGACATCGAGATCGTGGAAACCCACCATCACCACAAGCGCGACGCCCCGTCGGGCACGGCGCTCACGTTGGCCAAGGCGGTGGCCCAGGCGCGCGGGCAGGATCTGGCGCAGGTGCGCCGCGACGGGCGCAGCGGCCTGGGCGACGAGCGCCCCCGCGGCGAGATCGGCATGCACGCCGTGCGTCTGGCCGACATCGTCGGCGAGCACGAGGTCGTGTTGGGCTGGCCGGCGGAGCGGCTCCGCTTGTGCCACGATGCCCGCGACCGCAAAGTCTTTGCCCACGGTGCGGTGCGCGCCGCGCGCTGGCTGGCCGGTCGCCGCGATCAACCGGGCGTGTACGGCATGGCCGACCTGCTCGGCGCCACCGCGACTTCCAAACTGCCGACGGACGCCCGGGCCCGTTGACCTCTCCAGCATCGTCCGCAGCGCCACCCGCGGCCTTGGCCAGCCCGCCGGGCCGACCCTCGACAAGGAATCCACCATGCACCTACCCCAGACTGTTGAGTATTCTCTGCGAGCCATGTGCTACATCGCCAACCTGGGCGAGGGCGTGGCTGTGCGCGCCCAGGACTTGAGCGTGGCGACCGGGGTGCCCGCGCCGTACCTGGCCAAGCTGCTGCGCAAGATGGTGGTGGCAGGGCTGCTGACCTCGCAAAAGGGCCACGGCGGCGGCTTCTCGCTGGCAAAACCACCAACTTTCATCCGCTTTCTGGATGTGATGGTCGCGGCGGACTACGTCATCAACCCGAGCTACTGTGCCTTTGGCTGGGGCTCGTGCAATTCCGCGGCGCCGTGCCCGCTGCATCCGGCCTGGGCCAAGCTCAACGACTTGATGGCCGACTGGGCGGCGCGCATCACCCTGGCCGACGTACTGGTCAGCGGCGGCCTGCCCTTGCCCGAGGCGGTGGCCGCCGGCCGGGTGCCGCCGGCCTTCCTCGGGGCCAATCGCGTCTCGGCCGAGAGCCTGCGCACACGCCGTGGGCGCCGGCCCAAGTCCGCCGGAGATGCGACCAAGTAGCGATTTTCTCTGGCAACGACGGCGCGATCCGGCGGCAACTGCCGCGCCCGCAGCGCATAGGCCGGTCAGGTCAGGTCGGCCAGCAGCGCGAGTAGGATCTGCCAAGTCTGTGCCACGCTGGCGATGTCCACGCACTCGTCGGGCGAGTGGGCGTTGCGCACATCGGGACCGATCGAAATCATGTCCATGCTGGGGAAACGGTCGCCGATCAGTCCGCACTCCAGGCCGGCGTGGATGGCCTTGGGCACCGGCGCCTCGCCAAATTGCCGGGCAAACACGCGCTGCGCCTGCGCGAGGAGCGGCGAATTGGGGTTCGGCGGCCACCCCGGATAGCCATCGCTCTGCTGCACGGTCGCGCCTGCCAAGCGGCCCAGCGAGGCCACCGAGTCGGCAACCCAGCGCAACTGCGACTGGATGCTGGACCGCTGCGAGGTCGCGATGGTCAGGTGGTCGTCGGTGGTGGTCAGGGTGGCCAGGTTGGTGCTCGTCTCTACCAGCCCGGGCAAGGCCCGCGAGAACGCAATGTAGCCGTGCGGCAGCGCCAGGAGCAGGTCGATGACGCGCTGGGCCACGTCGTCGCGCAGCGGCAGCCGGGCGTCTTGGCTCGCCTCGGTGCCAACGTGCAAGCCCTCGTCGACGCCGGCCAATTCGCCGGCCACCAAGTCGCGGTAGTCGGCCAGCGCCGCCTGCACGGCGGCCGGATCGCGAATGTCCACCACCGCAAATGCTTCGCGCGGGATGGCGTTGCGCAGCGAGCCGCCGTCGATCGCTGCCACACCGGCCAACAAGCCCTTGAGCTGCAGGTCGCGGAGCATGCGCGCCAGAATGCGGTTGGCGTTGCCGCGCCCTTCGTGGATATCACAGCCAGAGTGACCACCACGCAACCCTTTGACAGCAATGCGAATCCGTACGGCACCGTGGGGCATGGGCGCGCGCACCAGCGGCAGGGTCAAGATGGTGTCGATCCCGCCCGCGCAGCCGATGTAGATCTGCCCGAGCTCCTCGGTATCGATGTTGATCAGGCGGTTGCCGCGCAGGAACCCGGGCTGCAGGCCCTTGGCACCCGTCAAACCGCGCTCCTCGTCCACGGTGAACAGCAGATCCAGCGGTCCGTGGGCGGCGCCCTTGGCGTCCAGCACGGCTAGCGCCATCGCCACGCCGATCCCGTTGTCGGCGCCCAGGGTTGTGCCCGTTGCCTTCACCTCGGGCCCGACCACGCGCAGCCGGATCGGATCAGTCGAAAAATCGTGAACGGTGTCGGCGTTCTTCTCGCAGACCATGTCCAGGTGGCCCTGCAGCACGGTGGGGGCCACGCCCTCGCGCCCCGGCGTCGCCGGCACCTGCACAACGATGTTGCCGGTGGCGTCGCGTTGCCAGTTCAGGCCGTGATCTTCAGCGATTCGGATCACCCAGTTGCCGGCGGCGGTTTCTTCTCCCGAGCGGCGTGGAATGGCGCTCAAACCAGCAAAATACTTCCAGACTACGGCGGGCTCCAGCGTATCCATCGGGTTCCTCCGGATCAGGGCGGCCGCACTCTGGGCCGCTTTGCCAACACTTCCACGCGCCGCCAGCGCGGCACGGACGGTCGATGCGTTCTGGGGCGGCCGGTGGCAGGCGAACTGCGGTTGCAGAATTCCGCCGGGGAGCGGGGGCGGAGTGCCCCCAAGTGCGTTGCGCACCGTCTGCCTGGTCCGCCGGGGCAGCGCCCGCAGCGACCGGAACGGCCGCAAGTCTGAACGTTGCCGCTGCGCGACACAAGCCGGCCGGCGCGCTGACCCGGACGAATTGCCCGGCGTTCCCCTGCTTGCGATACTGCCGCGGCGCCCAGGCGCAACGGGGAGTTGATCATGGCCGGCGCACTACAACAGCTGAAAATTCTTGACTTGACCAGTCTTTGGCCCGGCCCGCTCGCCACCATGGTCCTGGCCGACTTGGGCGCCGAAGTACTCCGGGTCGATGCCCTGGACCGGCCCGACATGCTGCGCTTCGTGCCACCGTTGGCTGCCGATGGCCAAGCGGCAATGTGGCACATGGTGGCGCGCAACAAGCGGTCGATCGGGTTGAACCTGAAGTCCGCCGCCGGGCGCCAGCTTTTTCAAGAGTTGCTGCAGACCTACGACATCGTGGTCGAGCAATTTCGGCCCGGGGTGCTGGACCGGCTGGGCGTGGGCTATGCGGCCATGTCGGCGGCCTGTCCGCAGCTGATCTGGTGCGCCATCACGGCCTTTGGGCAGAGCGGACCGCTGCGTGACCGGCCTGGCCACGACATCAACTTCCTGGCGCTGTCTGGCGCGGCGCATCACATGGGCGGACGTGGCGGCGCGCCCCACCCGTGGACCACGGTGGCCGGCGACACGGCCGGCGGAACTTGGCCTGCCGTTGCGGGAATCTTGGCGGCCGTCCTGCACCGCGGCGCCACCGGTCAGGGCCAGTTCGTCGACATCAGCATGGCCGATGGGGCGCTGTTCTTCAACGCGATGCCCGCGGCGGCGGCGCTGGCCGGCGCCAGCCCGGATCAGGCCGAACATGGCGTTCTGGGTGGCGATTCCGCCTACGGCTACTATACGACGCGCGACGGCCGCTGGCTGTCGATGGCGGCGCTCGAGCCCAAATTCTGGGCCGACTTCTGCGCCGCGGTCGAGCGACCGGATCTGCTCGACTGGCCCGGCGCCACCCCAGAGGAGCAACACGCACTACGCCGTGAATTGGCTGCGATTTTTGCCAGCAAGACCTGGGCCGAGTGGCGCGACCACTTCGCCAACGTGCCGTGCTGCGTCGAGGTGGTGCTCGACACGGCCGAAGCCTTGGCCGCGCCCCAGGTGGCGGCGCGCGGCATGGTGGCGAGCCTCCCACAGCCCGGGGGCGGCACTCTGCTCCAGCTGGGCAATCCGGTGCACCTGCGGGCGACTCCCCCCTCGCTGCGCAGCGCAGCGCGCGTGCCGGGGGCCGACACGGACAGCGTGCTGCGCGAATTGGGCAAGAGCGACGTGGAGATAGCCACCCTGCGCGCCGGCGGTGCGGTCGGCAGCGAGGGCGAGTAGGCCAACGAACGGCGCCTGCGGAACCGGTAGCTGGCCAGTGGCACGGCCGTGGGGTCGCCGCCGCCCGCGGCCAGGGAGCGGCCCGGGACCGGCTTTGCCAACACCCTTGGCGAACGGTACAATTGACGGCGCTGTGCTTCTGCCGCGGTGCCCGTGCCGCCCCTGCCCCCACCAAGCGAGATGCCCGTGCCCAAACCATCGCTGCGTATTGAGCTAACTGGCCGTCTTGTCGCGCTCGTCCTGGCCTGCGGCGCGGTCCTGCCCGCCTGCGAGGACTCGGCCACCACCGCCACCTTGGGCACGCTGGAGGCCGACAGCATTGCGGGCGACGCCAGCTTGGCCAAGGACACCGGCGCGGCCCAAGACACCGGCGCAGACCAAACGCAAACGCAAGACAGCGAAGCGGATCTGCCGCTCCAGGATGGGCAGCCAGACGCGACGCCCGACGTTGCGGCCGATGTCCAACCCGACCAAGTGGCCGACACCGCCAAGGATGTGCAGCCCGACGCCCAGCCCGACATCGCCCCGGACGTCGCGCCAGACGTACCGCCCGACACGGCGACCGACCCGTGCCAGCCCAAGCTGGTCAAGTACCAGACATTGCAGGACTCGGCGGCCAAATGCACCACGCCGTTCGACTGCTTTGCGCCCGCGCCCGTCAGCCTGAACTGCCCCAAGTGCGGCGTCTTCTACAACGGCAAGTCGGCCGACGTGCAAAACCTGATCGACTACAACGCCGAGCTCGCCGCCGCCAAGTGCAACGGGGTGTGCCAAAGCCAGTGCCCGGACGCGAGCAAGCAGGTCGGAGTGTGCGGATCGGGCACTTGCCAGACCAAGGAACTCACGTGCAAGGAGTTGGATCAGGCCGCCAGCCTCGCCCTGGCCGAGGGCGCCAAATGCAGCAAAGACAGCGATTGCACCTTCAAGGTCTCGAACACCCTGGGCTGCGGTTGCCCCACCTTCGTGAACATGACCACGATGGGACCCAGCAAGCCCTTGTTCTTGTACATGAAGATGCTGGTTCTCGCCTACAAGGCCAAGGTGTGCACCGCCGACACCACCTGCGCGTGCACCGACCCGAGCAGCGCCAAGTGCGTCGCGGGCGTCTGCGTCGGCCAGTAGGCCGGCAACGCCCCTTGATCTCAGACGATTCTGGACCAACTCCGGTCAATTCGGCTGGAAGGCTTGGGCAAGGCTCCGGGCCCGATCCGGGGCCCCGCCTTCTCCCGACAGTTCCAGAACAGGTCAGGGAGGCCATGCCCGCGCGAAGCCGATGGGGTGCATCCCCACGGCCGCGGATTGTTGAACAGGCGACCAGACCAGTAACTGAACATTTGTTCAGTGTTCTGTTGTTTTGTTCAGTGTTCTGTTGTCTTGTCGAGTCTCCAGCTGCTGCGTGGGGCGCAAGCGAGCGCTGCCGCGGCTCGCCGCGCCGATTTCCGAGCAGGAACAGCGCAGAGAATTGCCAACTTGATCGCGTCGCTAGCCCTTGCCGGATCCGCCGCCGGAGGGGCGCGGCAGGCGCGCGGTCGGGCGGTCGCTGCCCATCGGCATGGTCTTCTTGAACAATGGGCTGCGGCGCTCGCCGCTGCCTGCCTGGGCCGGCGGCGGCACCACGGCGGCTTCCGGAGGTGGCGGCACTGATTCCGGGGCAGCCGGGGGCGGCGGCGGGGGCGGCGGCGCGGGTACCGGGCTCATCTTGGGCAGCGGCGGCAAGGGAGGCATGTGCAGCAGCGCGTCGGCCTCTGGGGGCTGGTGCTTGGCCGCCGACGTCGCCCCGCGCAACACCCGCGAAGTCGCGGACCGCGCCGACAGCGGCGGCATCGGGCCCGTGGCCTGGGTGCTGTCCACCACGGCTTCGCTGCCGAGCTCCTGGCCCAGCGGCGGCAGTTGCACCGGCTCGATGCGGCCGGACTTGCGCCGGCGCGGGGCGTGGTCCGGACTCAGAGAAAACGCCTGCATATCCAACGAGGTGCGAGCCATCTCCAGCGCCACCGCGTCCAAGGCTTCGCGCATGTCGGCGGCGTGCTGCCAGCGGCGCAGCAGGTCCTTGTCAAGGGCCCGCTGCACCACCGCCACGAACGACTGGGTCAGGTCCGTGCGCGCGGCACGCCGCAAGTCGGGGAGCGGCCGCGACAAATGCGCTTGCATCAGCTTGACGGGATTCAGGTCGGCAAACGGCACGTCGCCCGTCACCGAACGGTAGAGGACAATTCCCAGCGAATACAGGTCACTGCGCCCATCGAGATCCAGTCCTTGGCACTGCTCGGGACTCATGTAGGCCGGCGTGCCCAGCGCCATGCCGGTGGTGGTGAGCGTCGAGCCGCTGGTCTGGGCGATGCCGAAGTCCAGCACCTTGACTACCGTCTCGCCAGCCACGTCGGCCAGCACGATGTTGGCGGGCTTCAGATCGCGGTGCACCAGATGGCGGCCGTGGGCTTCGTGCAGCGAGCGCAGCACCGGCACGGCAAACTCGATGGCCTCGCGCTGGGTCAGCACTTGGCCGCTCGCCAGGCGCTCTTGCATGCGGTCTTCTAGCGACGGACCGACCAGCAACTCCATCGCCAGCCAAAACGAGCCGCCCTCGGTCTGGCCCACGTCGAACACGCGAATGGTGTTGGGGTGCGACAACCCCGCGGTAACACTGGCCTCGCGATAGAAACGGCGCACCGCCTGCTCGTCTGGACCCGGCCAGGTGGCCTTGAGCACCTTGATGGCCAAGGCCTGCCCCGTCACCACGTGCTGGGCGGCGAACACCGACGAGTACCCACCCTCGCCCAGGCGCCGGGTGATCACGTAGCGCTCGCCAATCAGGTCGCCGACCTTGACCTCGGCGCCGGGCAGGTACTCGCGCAACTGCACCGTAAGCGAGCCATCCTCCGAGCACACGAGCGCAGGCGTGCGCGCGCCGCAGGTGGTACACAAGCGCTGTCGGGAGTCGAATGGGGTCATGATTCCGGCCCAAGTCCAGCCGACAAGGTGCCAGAGGTGGGCCGCCCTGACAAGCGCGCGTGTGTCACCGCGTTTTCGGCGGCGTTGGGTGGCGCACCGCCCGCCTGGCCAGAAGCCCTCGCCCAGGAGGACCTTGCACGGACAGCGCGGGCGGCGTGACAGGCTCCGAGGATTCCGGCACACTCGCAGCATGGTCCTACCTTGCCTGCCGTTTTGCCTTGGCCGTGCCCACCTCCCGTCGCGGCGGTGGCGTGCACTTGTCTCTCGATTTGCCGCCGGAAATGTCGCCGCATTGCTGTGCATGGCCCTGGGTAATGCGCCGGCTCTGGCGGCACCCGCGCCGGCCAGCCCGCCCAAAACTGCGGCGAGCGCACCCAAGCAGTTGGGGTCGCGCGCGCTGCGCCCGGGCATGAAGGGGCACGGACTGACCGTGGTTCGTGGAACCAAGATCGAGCGCTTCGACATCGAGATCATCGGCGTGCTCGAAAACGCGCTGCCGCGCCAAGACATCATCCTGATTCGCTGTGCGGGGTTGAACCTGGAGCACTCGGGCATCGTCGCCGGCATGTCCGGCAGCCCGATCTTCGTCGACGACGCCCAGCAGGGACCGCTCCTCATCGGGGCGCTGTCCTACGGCTTTCAATTCAACAAGGATCCCGTGGCCGGCGTGACGCCGATTGCCGACATGCTGCCCGAGCTCGACCGCCCGCTGCTGCCGGCGCCGCGCAACCAGAAGCTGGTCGAGGCACCGCGCAAGGCCGCGTCCAATCTGATCAAACTCCCCGACGGCGCGGCCCTGCAGCCGGTCGGGGTGCCGCTCGTGCTCTCGGGCTTTGCGCCGGGCGTGGTCGACGCGATGCGCGAGGAGCTCAAGGAGCTGGGCTTCGACCACGTCATGCTGGCTGCCGGTGGCGCAACCAGCGGTGCACGCAAGCCTTCGCCGGCCTTCGAGCCGGGTTCGGCCATCTCGCTCAGTCTGGCGCGCGGCGACATGGCGGTCTCGGGCATTGGCACGGTCACCTGGGTGCGCGGCGACCGTTTCGTGGCTTTTGGGCATCCGTTCAAGAGCTTGGGTCAGGTGCACCTGCCGATCGGCGGGGCCGACATCCAGTGGATTCTGTCGAGCCAGGCGTCGTCGTTCAAGATGGGTAACGCCCTGGACGATATCGGTATTTTGGACCAGGACCGCCAGCCAGCGGTGGCCGGGCGGGTCGGCCCACGCGACACCATGGTGCCGGTGCGGGTGGTGGTGCGCAGTGTCGACCGCAAGTCCGAGCAGGTCTGGAACGTCGAAGTGACCGATCAGCCACTGTTCTTCCCGATGATTGCGGCGATGGTGGCGCAGAACGCGGCCAAGTCGAGCGAACCGGTGGCCGAGAGCTTGGGCGTAGAGATCCAGGCCAAGTTCACCATCGACGGAGCGCACGCGCCGGTGATCATCCGGGACACCGTCTCGGGCCTCAACGGCATGGCGGGAGTCGGCGAGATCGGCGCGATGGTCGGCCAGGTGGCCAAGGCCTTGACCTACAACGGCTTCGAGCGGCTGCGCGTGTCGCGCATCGACGTGGAGCTGGACGTGAGCGAAGGCCGCAACCTCGCGTTCGTCGAGTGGGTGCGCGCGCCGAGCGAAGAGGTCGAGGTCGGCGTGCCGATCGCAATCAAAGTCGGGCTGATGCGCCCCAACGTCGAGCCGCCGCTGAGCGTGCAGACGGTGGTGCTGCCGGCCCTGCCCAAGGAGCTGGCCGGGGCCACCCTGCAGGTGCAAATCGGCGCCGAGAAGCAGTTCGGCCCGGAGTTCCCCGAGCCACAAAACGTCGACGACATCATCGCTTTCTTGAACGGCCAGCCCACCCGCAGCCGGTTGGTGGCGGTGGCGGCCCTGCCAGAGCCGTCGCTGATGGTGCGCGGCAAGCGCCTTACCTCGCTGCCGCTGGGCGTACGCGACGAACTGCAAGGCCACACCGTCGCGATCCGCGCCGGCAAAGAGACCCTGCGCGCCACGGTCCAGACGCCGTGGGCGCTCAACGGCAGCGCCTCGATCAAGCTTCGCGTCAAGCCGTGACGCCGGCACAGCCGGACTCTGGCCTGCACGTACTCCGCAACTCGGCACGATTCAAAGAGGAACTCATGAACCTGAAGTCTCTATTCCGCCGCGCCCGCCCGGCCTTGCTTGCGACTGCGCTGCTGACGGTGCTGCCCGCGCACGCGGCCCTGGCCAGCCAGCCAGCGCAGTGGACCTGGGCGGACGACAACGACTTTCGCCGCGGCAACCTGGAAGGCTTGGCCCTGCATCCCACCTTGGGTTTGACGGTGGCGCCCAAGCTGCAGCGCAGCGAGGTCGACGCCGAATTCATCCACTGCTGGCTGCGCGACGGCCAAAAGGTGTGGCTGGGCACGGGTTTGCAGGGCAAGGTCTTTGTGTACGAGGCCGGCAAAGTGCGCGAGGTCGCCAAGGTCGATGCGCCGCTGGTGGCCTCGCTGGCCCTGGACGGCAAGGGCGGCGTGTGGGCGGGCCTCATCGGCAGCGGCGAGGTGGTGCACGTCGGCGCCGACGGCAAGGTCGAGTCCCTGGTCAAGCTCGAGGGCGCGCAGCACGTGTGGGCGCTGGTGCCCAAGGGCGGCACGCTGTTTGCGGCGACCGGGCCCGGCGGCAAGGTCTTTGCCATCGACATCGCCGCCAAGACGGCCAAAGTGTGGGCCGAGACGGGCGCCGACCACGTGACGGCGCTGCAAGACGGCGGCGACGCGCTGTATGCCGGCACGTCGGACAGCGCCCTGCTGCTGCGCATCGAAGGCGAGAAGAACGCCAAGGCGATCGCGAGCTTCCCAGGCATCGAGGTGCGCAGCATGGCCCGGGTGGGCAAGACCTGGTACGTCGCCGTCAACGGCGGCCAGACCGCTGCGGCCAGTGCCAACCAGAAGCCCACCGCCGAGCGCCCCGGCACTGGCGCCGCACCCAAGGTGGCCTCGGCCAACAAGGCGGGCAAGGAAGCGCAGGCCAAGGGCAAAGGCGCCGTGTGGAAGCGCGGCGAAGACGGCACCGTCACCCGCGTTTTCGTCTCGCCCGAAGGCATGCTCAGCGAGATCGGCGTGCAGGGCAAAGCCGTCTACGCCAGCGCCGCCCGCGGCGGCCGGGTGGTCATCGGCGACGACTTCGGCGACGTGCAAAGCCTGTTCGACGTCAAGGAAGAGGAAATCCTGGGCGTCGAGGTCGGCGCCAAGGGGCCGCAGTTGCTGTTCACCGGCAAGTCGGCCGCCGTCTACGCCGTGGGCCAGGGCGACGGGCCGGCCATCTACACCTCGGAAGTGATGAGCGAAACCGGCATTGCCCAGTGGGGCCGCATCGAGGCCGTGGGCGAGGGCAATCTGGTCATCGAGACGCGCTCGGGCTTCACCGACCCGCCCTCGGAGACCTGGAGCGACTGGACGCCGGCCAAGAACGGCCAAATCCAGAGCCCGGCCGCCAACTTCCTGCAGGTCCGCGTCAAGCTCGAAGGCGACCGCGCCCGCCTGGTCGAGTTGCGCGCCTACCGGCAAGTGATGAACCGCGCCCCGCTGGTCAACAAGATCGACTCGGTCATGAACAAGCAGAAAGGCACGGTGGCGCTGTCCTGGGCGGCCGAGGATCCCGACGGCGACGCGCTGGTTTTCCAGGTGACCTATCGGCCGCGCGGCGGCAGGCAGTGGCTGCACCTGCACGACCGCTGGTACGACAAGAAGACCATGGAACTCAGCCCTTCAGACATGCCCGACGGCTGGTACGAAGTGCGGGTCGAGGTCAGCGACGTGGTCGTCAACGGCGCCCGCGCCGGCAAGGCAACCGCTCGCATCTCCAAGCCATTCCTGGTCGACCGCGGCCGGCCCGAAGTTACGGCCAGCCTCAACGGTCGCCTCTTGAGCGGCGTGGCCACCGACGCGATCTCGCGCATCGTCCGCGTCGACGTGTCGCTCGACGGCGACCCCACCGTGCTGGCCAGCGCCAAAGACGGCGTGTTCGACGGTCTGAGCGAGGCCTTCGATCTGGAGCTGCCGGCCGGCATCGACCAAGGACCGCACACCCTGCTCATCACCGTGACCGACGACGCCGGCAACACCGGCAGCAGCCGCGTAGTGGTTCGGTAGCCGCGGCGCGAGCCGCCGTTTCGGGCCACGGACCCCTGTGCACGGAGGCAACATGCCAGACACCGCTCCGGTCGCCAGCGACCCTACCCCCCAGTCCGACCGCCTGCTGCTGGAAGAATGGACGCCGCTGGCGCGCTGCTTGGCGTGGCGGGTCGGCCGCCTGGCCTGGCAACCCGGTGCCGTCGACCTGTTCGCCGACGAGACGGTGCCGCACCTGATCCACGACAACGGCGCGATGTCGCAGCGCTCGGCGGCGGTGCTGTTCGCCTGGTGCGAAGACCAAGAGGCCGCTGGCACCCTGCCCGGCCAGATCGTGGTGTGCGAATTCGGCATCGGCACCGGCCTGCATCTGCGCTATTTGCTGGATGCTTTTGCCCAGCGCTGCCAGCAGGCAGCCGTCGACTGGTACGACCGCCTGCAGGTGCTGGCGACCGACGTGAGCGCCGCCGTAGCCCGCCAGGCAGTGGAGCGCGGTCTGTTCGCCAGCCACGCCGGCCGCGTGCGCTTTGGCTTCCTGGACATCGAGAACCCGCGCCAGTTCATCGAGTTGGACACCGGTGCGCGCCTGGATCTGGGCGGCCAGGTGCACTTCGCTATCGCACTGTATGTGCTTGACCTCCTTACGGTCGACGTGTTCCGCCGGCTGCGCGAAGGCGATACCAGCCGCTGGGAGGCCGTGCTGGTGCGGACTTGGCTGCGCGACCCGCGGCAGCTGCCGGCCTACACCGACGCGAGCGCCGCTGACCTGCAGGCGCTGGCCGCGGCGCCCGACGGGCAGAACCTGGCGCCGCTGACCGACGCTTGGAATCTGGTGCAACAGGAACTGCGCGCGTGGGCTGTGGATTTGAGCGAGCATCCGGACCTGCCGCTGCTGGAACAGTGGGCCGACCGCCAAGAGGTCGACCTGGGCACGGACCACGAGCTGTTGCGCGACGGCACAGTGGTCGTGCACTCGGCCGGGGCCCTGCGGGCGCTGCTGGGCCTGACCCAGATCCTGGCGCCGAACGGTGCGGCGCTGTTGCGCGACGTGGCCCTGGCCACCGCCGAGCAGGCGGGGCACCCGCGCGGCCACGCCCACTATGGTCAGGTCACGGCCGCGGCGGTGAACGTGCGCGCCATCGACCAGTTCTTTGCCGCGGGGCTGGCCCCCCAGGGTGTGCGGCTGCTGGCTCCAGAGCACGACGGTGCGCGCGGTCAGGCGACCCGCTTGCTGGTGCTGGGCGAACTGGCGGCCACCCAAGCCGCTTTTGCCGCGGTGTTCGACGCCCAGGCCGTGGACGCCGCCCAGACGCTGATGGACCAGGCTCTGCAACAGTCGGATGCCGCTGCGGTTCTCGAAGGGTTGCGCCAGGCCATCGCGCTCGAGCCCACCGACTGGACCCTGCACCTGGAGGCGGCCCGGGTCGCGCTGGACCGCCTGGGCCGCGCCGACCTTGCCCACGTCATTGCCCTCCACGCGCTTGAGCAAAATCCAAACTACTCTCCAGACTTGTGGTGTGTCCTTGGCGACGCGTCCCACGCCCAGGGCGAGCCGGCCCAGGCACTGGCGGCCTATCGCAACGCGCTGCAGGTCCACCCGCGGCACGTGCGGTCGCTGTTCAGCTTGGCGTGGGTCGAAGCCGAGCGCGGTCGCCACGGCGTGGCCTTCGAGCTGTTGGGCCAGGCGCTGCGCTGGGACCGGCCGGGGCGCTACCGTGGCGACATCCTGCAGCTTTTGGACGTGTGTCTGCGCGCCCAGGCCCTGCAGTGGCAGACCGAGCGGCGCCGCGCGGCCGAGCGCGATGCGCTGTAGAGCAGGCGCGCGACCTTGACGCCCCTGCAAGCCATCCTGCTTTTTGCGGCTGCGGCTGTGGGCGGCGCCATGAACGCCGTGGCAGGCGGTGGCAGCTTCGTCACCTTTCCCACCTTGGTCTGGCTGGGCTTGCCGCCGATCGACGCCAACGCCACCAGCACTGTCGCCCTCTGGCCCGGATCCGTTGGCAGTGCCTGGGGTTTCCGCAGTGTCCTGGGGCACGAGCGGCGCCGGCTGCCCGCCTTGGGCGCAGCGTCGCTGGCGGGCGGGGCGCTGGGCGCCTGGCTGCTGCTGCGCACCCAGAATGCCACGTTCCTGTTGCTGGTACCGTGGTTGCTGACCGCGGCCACGGTGCTGTTCGCGGTGTCGCCCTGGCTGGTGCCGCGCCTGCGGCAGTGGTCGGGCGGCCGCCTGGAGCAGGCCATGTGGTTGACCGGGGTGCAGCTCGGCATTGCCGTGTACGGCGGCTACTTCGGCGGCGGCATGGGCATCTTGATGCTCGCCGGCTTCGCCTTGGCCGGCATCCGCGACATCCACGCTGCCAACGGCCTGAAAAGCGTGCTGGGCGCCCTCATCAATGGCACCGCAATCGCGCTGTTCGTGGCGTCGGGCGCGGTCCACTGGTTGCCGGCGGCCACCATGGTCTTGGGCTCGGTCGTGGGCGGCTATGCGGGCGCGCGCGGCTCGCGGCGCGTCGACCCCCGATGGGTGCGCTGGGTCGTCGTGGTGGTGGGCGCAGTTACCGCGGCGGTGTTCTTCGCCAAGGCCGCCCAGCAGCGTTGACCGGCACCCCAGCTGATTCGCGCAGGAGCGGCTGTCCAGACCCGATTGGCAACTGGCGAGAATCAGGCGTGAACCCCGCTTCGGGCCCGGAGTGCCGAGGTTTTCGATCCGTATTGGCCGGATTGGGCACGCCCCGCCGCCGCGACAATCGCATGGCACAATCTGGATGCACCGGCCGGCACGAAGGCATACCATGCTTGCAGTGGTGGCTGGGTGCGCGCGCCGTCGCAACGGCTCGGCGGTGCAGCAAGAGACGGGCAGCCATCCGGGAGGGCCTCATGGACGGCAGCTTCGTACCCTTCTACGCGCTGGCGGTGACCACCTTTGTGGTGTTGTTGGTCGCGCTTTTCTTGGCGGCATCCAAGATTTTGTTCCAGCAGCGGGTCAACTGCCCGGCCGATGGCCGACCGGCCGACGTGCTGTTCGAGCAATCCAAGCGGTCGCCGTGGGCCAAGGCCGGCACACTCGACGTGGTGCAGTGCTCGCTCCTTCCCGGCGAAAAGGTAACCTGTGCCAAGGGTTGCCTGGGCTGCGGCAAAGTCGGCGACTGATCTTTCCCCGCCCGCGAGCGCGGCGTACCGCCCCGGGCACAGCTCAGGGCCGGTTCTGCGCAAGCGCGACGATCTGTTGGGCAAACAAGCGATTGGCCTCGGCCGTCGGGTGACCATCGCCGACGATGTGGAGGCGCGCGTCGCTGCCCCAGCCCTGCTGCGCCGGCCAGGCCACCCGCACTTGTGGCGAAAGGGCCGCATCGAACAGGTGGACGGGCCCGTAGTAGCTCCAAATCACCAGCCGAAATCCGTGCTCGCGTTGCAGGGTCAGCAGTTGTTGCAGCTGCGCGGCAAACTGCCGGCGGATCGGCTCGGGAATCTGCGCCTCGTCGCGCCAGCGCGCTTCGTCCGCCTGCTCCAGCGGATACAGATCGCCCTCGACCCCCAGCACGGCCGACAGAACCATGCCGCGCTCGCCGAGCTGGTCCAGGCGCTCCCACGTGTCGGCCGGATCCAAGTCGTTGCCGGCGTTGAAGCCGATCACCACGGTGCTGGGCTTCTCGGTGCGCAGCTGGCTCTGCAACATCTTGACGTAGCTGCCAAAACTCAAGCCCGGGAAGCCACCGTTGACTACCCGCCAGGTCGTGCCGGGCGCCTGTTCGGCCAGGATGCGGGCGGTATGCTGGGCCAGGGTCTGGTCGTCGGCCACGCCGCTGCCGAATACGAAGGAGTCGCCCAGCAACAGCCATGTCTCGGACGGTCCTTGGCCGGCGCTGGCCGTCGGGCGCCCGCCGTGGCGGCAGGTGCACAGCGTCACCGCCGCGGCCCGACCGCGCTGCTCGCGGTAGCAGTGGTTGGGCGCAAACCCAGGCCGGCCGGTGTCGGCGTGCAGGTAGGGTGCCAGAATTCCCATGTGGGCTAGCGGCTTGCATCCCATGCCGCCGATGGCGAGCGCCACTGCTGGCGGCGCCAGCGCCAGACCCAGCAGCCAGCGCCGCTGCGGGCGGCTCCAACCGGCCTCGGGCCGCAGCAGCCACAGCAGCAGGATGGCCGAGATACCCAGCAAGGTCGTGGAGTTGAGTAGCACCAGCCGCAGCCGTTGGCCGGCCTGCTGCAGGCGCACCGCGGCCATCACCACCCGCACCACCAGCGACAGCGCCGCATAGCCCGCCCACGCCGCCGCCGCGCCGCGAAATGCGGCCAGCAGCACGCTCATCCAGCGTTGAGCGGGGCGTTCGCCGGTGGTCATCTAGAAAATCGTGTAGAGGAACGGGGTTGCGGCCTGGCCGCCGGCAAGCAGCGCGCTGGCCAGCAGCAAGAGCGCCAGCACCGGCAGAATCCACAGCGCCCGCCGGCGCCGTGCCAGCCCGACCAAGTCCGCCGCCATGTGCCGCAGGTGCCGCCAACGCATGGCCTTCTCCACCTGGCGAGCCGGTCTCGCCCGTTGCGCCAGCATGCCATGCAGACGGCGCCAGCGCGAGGCCCGCGCGCAGCGGCAGCCCAAGGTTGCGGGCCTGCCAGACCAACCCCTACAATGGAAAGTGCTGCTGGGGACTTGGACTCCCGCGCACTGAGCCTGAATGCCGCACCGCCCGTCCGCCCACTCCCGCCTGCGCCCCCGTGCCCCGCGCGCGCGCTGGTGTCTGGCGGTGCTGGTCAGCGTGGTGGCGTGCAGCTCGGCAGCCCCGCTGGCGCCTGCCGACCAAGCCAGCGACCTCGGCGCGGCCGATGCCAAGGCGAGCGACCTGGCGCAAGTCAGCGCGGACTCGATCGATGCCGGCGACGACACCTGGCTGGACGCCGTGTGCGCCTGCGATGCCGCGGTGCCACCGGCCGATGCCAGCCCCAGCGCACCGGCGGACGCTACCGCCACCGCCGACACCGGAAGCATCGCCGACGCGGCCCTTCCCGCCGCCGACGCCGACGCCGCGGGCGACGCTGGCCCGTTGCCGCCGCCCACCTATGCCACCGGCAAGTTCGTGGACATGTGGCCGCAGGCGGGCGTCAAGCTGCCGGTCATCGTCGCCGACAAGAGCAAGATGCTGGAAGCGTGGTCCAGCGCTGGGCTTCTTGCCGACCTGGACAAGGATGGGCTGCTCGACTACGTGGTGGTCGACGGCGACAGCCACGCCTTTTGGGGCCGCGCCTTGGCGCCGTGGAAGTGGTACGACGCGCCGCTGCTGACCAGCAAGGAGCCCGGCCTGACGTCGATCGCCGTGACGGACGAAGACAGCGACGGGTACCCCGAAATCCTGCTCGGCGGCGGCAAGATCTACTACATGGTGCGGACCAAGTCCGAAACCTACGTGGACCAGGGCAAAGACCACGGCTTCGAGCTGAGTGTGCAGGCCAAGGCCCAGCACATGGCGGTGGGCGACCTGGACAGCGATGGGCTGCTCGACGTGCTGGTGGCCGAGTACTCCTGCACCAACACCTCGCACTTGCGCGGTTGGGTGAACCAGGGCAACCACACCTACGCCGACGAGACGGCGAGCCTGGGCATCGGCCACTTTTCGTCGTTCTGGTTTGCCCTGCCGGTGGACCTGGACGGCGACCGCCAGCTGGACGTGCTGGCCGGACACGAGGGCTGTCCGCCGGCCAAGGGCAATGTCCGCCTGCAGAATCAGGGGTTGGATGCTTCGCCGCGCTTCAAGTTCGCCGACCTGCCGCCGGTGTTCGTGGCCCCGTCGCCCAAGGGCGGCACGCCGATGGGCGCCGCGGTGGCCGACATGAACGGCGACGGGCTGCTCGACATCGTCGCGTCGGACGTGGGGCTGCACGACCTGTACGCCTCGGGCGTCACCATCGAGCAGGCCAAGAAGGATCCGTCGCTGGCCCTGAAGTACGACAACGGCGCCAATCACCTGCTGTTGCGGCAGGCCAATGGTTCTTACAAAGAAAACGGAATCTTATCGGGCCTGGCCTGGTCAGCGAGCCAGACCGGCCAGGCGATGACGGGCTGGTCCACCGGCGTGTTCGACTTTGACGGCGACGGCTGGCTGGATGTGTTCGTTAGCAATTCCGAAAATTTCAGCGAGATGTTGCTGGCCGACGAGGGCGGCATGCGGCCGGTGCTGTTCCGCAATCTGGACGGCACCAACTACGTAGAGGTGAGCCAGCAGTACGGCCTGCCAGTGATGCGCTCGGGTCGGGCGCTGGCCATGGCCGACGTGGACGGCGACGGCGACCTGGACCTGTTTGCCGGCGGCCAGGGCGATCAGCCGGCGCTGTACCGCAACGACCTGCAGACACCCAACACGTGGATGCAGGTGCAGTTGCGCGGTCACGCCAGCAATGTCTGGGGCATCGGCGCCCAAGTCGAGCTGGTCACCGACGTGCGCACCCTGGTGGCGCCCGTGACCGGCCAGGGGCCGACGCAGACCGCCAACCTGCCCACGGTTCACTTTGGCATTCCCGCGAGTTGGAGCGTGCAGAAGCTGGTCGTGCACTGGCCGTCGGGCTTCGATCAGGTGCTGGTGGCGCCGGACACGGGCAAGTTGCTCATCGTCGACGAACCGCCGCTGGTGGGCCTGTCGGCGCGCTGGATCAACAGCGGCGAACAGCAGGCCAAGGTGCAAGTCACGGCACAGGCCTACTCCAAGAGCGCCAAGCCGCAAGTTGGCGTGGCGACGACCATTGAGCTGGCGGCCGGCGCCAAGGGCAGCTGGGCCGGGCCGGCCACGTGCGACCCGTCTGGCCTGTGTTCGCGCACCTGGATGCCCCCCAAGGGCGGCTGGGGCACCGATCGCGTCGTGGTCACCTTGGGCGGCACACCGCTCAGCGTGCGGCCGGCGATTCGCTACGACAAGCTCTTCTGACCAGCCCTACGCAATACGTTGCATCCGGCGATTCCCGCGGTGGGCAGATTGCGCCATTTGCCATGGCAGCGCGGCATCTTGCGGGCGCTGTGGCACAGGCGTACAGTCGCCAGCGCAGCCACAACTGAACTGCCGGGTGCACGCTCATGCTCGACCAATTGCTTTCGATGTCGCACATCCTGATCCCGCTGGCCCTTGCGATTTGGTTCGCGATCTGGCTGCTGACGCGCTGGGTGGTGAACGTGGGCCCGGTCCAGATCGCCATCGCCGAGCGGCGGTTCGTCGGCACCAAGCTACCGACCGGGCGGGTGTTCGCGGCCGGCGGCGAGGTCGGCATTCAGGCCGAGTTCAAGGCACCGGGTCTGCACTTCGTGCCCTGGCCGATCGTCCGGGTGGTCGACAAGGTCGACTTCGTCACCATCGGCCCGGACGAGCTGGGGGTCATCACCGCGGCGGACGGCGAGTCGATGCCCAGCGGCCGCATCTTTGCCGAGGACATGGCCGGCGAGACGCACGACAACTTCCAGAGTCCGGTGGCCTTCTTGCTGAACGGCGGCATCCGCGGCCGGCAACTGCGCTTCTTGACCAACGGCACCTACAAGATCCACCCGCACATCTTCAAGGTCGAGAAGATCCACAAGACCCGCATCGACGAAGGCTACATCGGCGTGGTCACCGCTGCCGACGGCACCACGCTGGAGCAGGGTCAGATCATCGCGCGCCGCGTGGAGGGCCACGACAACTTCCAAAAGGCCGAAGTGTTCTTGAAGAACGGCGGCCAGAAGGGGCCGCAGATCGACTTCTTGCGCCCCGGCACCTACAACATCAACACCGCGATGTTCCAGGTGGAAATCCGCGAGGCCGTGCAGATCGGCGAGAACGAGCTGGGCATCGTGGAAGCGCGCGCTGGCGAGCCGATGGGCGCCGGCGACGTGGTGGCCGAGACGCCAGACATGGGCCGGCACTCCAGCTACCAAGACGGCCAGGCCTACCTGGACGCCGGCGGCAAGCGCGGTCCGCAAGAGGCGGTGCTGCGGCCCGGTAC
>JACRCU010000505.1 GCA_016218865.1 Deltaproteobacteria bacterium
CCACCGCGCCGGCATGGGCGCTCGACGTCTACCTCAACGGCGTCAAGGTCACCAACCTGAAGAACGCCGACCTGCTCAATTGCACAGTGAAATTCGACGCCAACGGCGACTTGCAGATCCTGTCGCCCGGCTACCGGATCGAGTACGGCACCGACGGCCAGCCCAAGGTGGTGGGCAAAAGCGATCTGGCGTCCGCCAAGGCGCCCAGCCTCAAGCCCAAGTTCCGCTACGTGCTGGTCTACGAGCCCAACCCCAAGGTCAACTTCGCCTTCGAGGTGTGGGTCAACGGCAAGCTGTTCCGCAAAATCGGGCTGGACTCTGCGCGCTTCACCGTCGAGATGACCCAGGATCTGTTCCCCGGCGCCAACTCGCTGCGGGTGATCGCCAAGGCCGGCGATGCCATTCCCGGCGGCGAGGAAACCGACTCGGCCAGCTTGCGCATTTTCCGCGGCGAGGCCGGTCCGGACGGCGCATTCCACGCCAAAAGTCCGGCGGTCTGGGACTTGGTGCGGACCGCGATCGACCGCCAGGGCCTGGACCGCGCCTACAACTTGTCGATCGAATAGGCAGAAAGGCAGCAGACATGCAGCAGATTCAGCGGATCGGCCGCGTGCTCGCCACCCAGGGTGCGCAGGCGTGGCTGTGGTGCGACGGCCAGGTACTCCAAGGGACCCTGTGCGGTGCTGCGCGCTATGGTCAATTCGCGCGCGAACGCGCCGGCGGTTGGCAGCCGCTGGAACCGCCGCCCGCCCAAGAGCCCAGTAGCGACGGGGACTTCTATCGCCTGAGCGAGCGCGAAGCTACCCGCTACTGGGCGCTGAAGGCGCGCGCGGCGATCCTGCGGGCGATCCGCAGCTTCTTTGACCGCCGCGGCTTTTGCGAGGTCGACCCGCCGCTGCTGGCGAGCTCGCCGGGCCTGGAGCTGCACCTGGACGCCGTGCGCGCCGAGCTGCGCCAGGGCATGGGCGGGGCGCCCACCGTGCGCTACCTGGTGACCAGCCCCGAGTACCACTGCAAGCGCCTGCTATCGGGCGGCTTTTCCAGGATCTACAGCCTGCAGCACGCCTTCCGCTCGGGCGAGCGCGGCCATTGGCACAACCCCGAATTCATGATGCTCGAGTGGTATCGAGTCGACACCGACTACAAGGCGATCGTCGCCGATTGTCGTGCGCTGGTGCGGCATTGCGCCAAGGCTATCGCCGGCCCCGAGTGGGCGCCGCTGCGGTCGCTGCCTGGGCGACGGCCGGCCTTCGATACGCGGGCCAAGTGGCGCAGCGTGGCGATCCGTCAAGCCATTCGCGAGTTTGCCGGCTTCGATCCGGGCGACTGCCGCAGCGATGCCCTGGTCGCCAAGCGCGCGGCGCGCAGTGGTCTGGAGGTGCAGCAGGGCGACATGGCGGCCGACATCCTGACGCGCGCGTTGGTCGAGCGGGTCGAACCGGCCCTGCGCGACCTGCCGGCGGTGGTGCTCGAGCGCTGGCCACTGGCGATGGCGTCGCTGGCGCGCCCTTTCGCCGAGGCGCCGCACTGGGCCGAGCGGTTCGAGATCTACTTGCACGGCGTTGAGCTGGCCAACGGTTTCAGCGAGTTGACCGATCCAGTCGAGCAGCGTCGCCGCTTCGAGGTGGACCTGGCGGCCCGCGCCAAGGCAGGACTGCCGCAGTACCCGGTCGACGAGCGCTTTCTGGCGGCGCTGGCGCAGGGAATGCCGCCGGCAGCCGGTGTGGCCCTGGGCGTGGATCGACTGCTGATGGCGCTGCTGGGTCTGCGCGACATCGACGATGTGCTGGCCTTCCCGTTCGAACGCGCCTGAACCGAGCTCTGCGCGCCGCCGGGCATAGACGCCCGCGGGCCGCCCGTCTACACTCTGGAAACGGGCATCCCTGCGCCCCGCGTGTCGTTTCTCGCCCATGTCGCACCTCGATGCCCAGCGCTCTTCGCTTCGCGCGCCCTGGCTTGCCTCGACTTGGCTGTGCCTGGCCGCGGTCCTGCTGGTGGGCTGCCTGCCGGGCAAGCGCGACAATGAGCCGCTGCAGCTGGATGCCAAGACCAGCGACACCGCCGCCAAAGATGCCGCCGACAGCAGCGATGGCGCGGCTCTGGACGGCGCGGCCGACACGTTCGACGCCGGTGACGCAGGCGACATCGCCGACGCGGTCGACGCCTCGACCGATACCGTCACGCCCCCGGACACGGCCGGCGACGCCGACGTTGGACCAGATACACCTGTTGGCATGGGTGGTTGCGTGACCGATACCCAGTGCGAGGCCCTGGGCGGCCAGACCTGCAAGGTCGCCACGTGCAACCTGGCGACCGGCCTGTGCGAGTGGTCCGTGGCGCCCGAGATGTGGCCGTGCGACCTGGGCAAGTGCGGCGGGCCCGGCATGTGCAGCCAGGGCTACTGCCTCAGCGCCAAGGAAGAGAACTGCGACGACGGCAACGCCTGCACCTTCGACATCTGCGACCTGATCCTGGGCTGCGTGCATCAGCCGCGCACCGGCTGGGTCTGCACCGACCTGGATCCGTGCACCGTGGGCGAGCAGTGCGTCAGCGGAGCGTGCGTCACCAAGCCCCTATGTCCAAGTCTGGGCGATCCGTGCGCCGACGACGTGTGTACGGTCAGCGGCGAACAGGGCTACTGCGGCCAGGTCGCCAAGAAGTCGAGCGAGCCCATTCCATGCAAGTCTGCGAATCTGTGCCAGACCGACGGCGTCTGCCAGGGCAAGCAGTGCGCCACCAAGGACAAGGCCGACGACGGCAATCCGTGCACCAAGGACGCCTGCGACCCGAACACTGGCACGGTCGCCCACTATCCGTACCTGGATCAGCCGTGCGGCAGCGACCCGTGCAACCCCGGCACCTGCAAAAGCGTCGACGGCGTGGCCCTGCCCACCTGTGTCACCGTGACCCTGTGCAAGCAGAACGACCCCTGCACGCCGGTGACCTGCAAGAGCGGCGTGTGCACCACCGGCGACAAGCTGAACGGCAACGAACCGTGCGACGACAACAACATCTGCACGGTCAATACCGGTTGCGCCAAGGGCACTTGCAAGGGCACTTCGCTGGTCTGCGAAGACGGCAACCCCTGCACCGGCCCGGGCGGCTGCCTGCCCACCTCGGGCTGCACCGCCGGGCTGCCCGTGCCCGATGGCAGCGCCTGCGACGACGGCAACGGCTGCACCACCGGCGACAGCTGCAAGGCGGGCGCATGCGTGGGCGGCAGCGCGCTGAAATGCAACGACGGCAAGGCGTGCAGCGTGGACAGCTGCGATCCGCTCAAGGGTTGCGTGTTCGACACGTCGGGCTGCCTGTAGGCGAGCTGCCGGCGGCGATGCCGCAAAAGATCCTGTACTTTTAGCTAGAATTCGCCGCGAAGACCCAGCGACGGAATGATCGGCAGGCCGCCCTGGTAGGTGCTGGCGCTGTAGTCGTACGAGTAGGCCGTCCCTTCGGGATTGCGGTGGTTGTAGACGTTCTGCACGTCCAGGTACAGGTTGAGCATCCAGCGGTTGAACACCCAGCGCTTGTCCACCCGCAGGTCCAGCTGGTGGAACGCGGGCAGCCGGCCGCGGTTGTAGGCCCCGCTCACCGGGTAGTAGCCGTCTTGGCCCGCGTCGTAGGCGGCGGTGACGATCGACGTGGTCGGGTTGCCGGTGACCAAGCGGAAGCGGCTGCTCACCTCCCAGTGATTCGGCAGCTGGTAGCTGGCCACCGCGGTCAGGATGTGCCGCTGATCGTAGTCGAAGGGCCGCCACTCACCGCCGGGCGTATCCTGGCGATCGGCCTTGAGTAGCGTGTAGGCCACCCAGCCGAACCAGTTGGCCGACAGCTTGTGGCGCGCCAGCAGCTCCAGGCCAAACACCCGGCCGCGGCCGTCGTTGATGTACGGCGGGTTGGGGAACAGGCCCGGGGTCTGCACCACCACGTTCCACAGCGACTTGTAGAACAGCGTCACGTCCACGGTCTCGCTGGGCCGCGGCTGCCATACGGCGCCGGCCGACAGGTCGAACGAGCGCTGCGACAGCAGGTTGGGGTTGCCCAGGCCGCCGAAGTTCAAGACTTCTTGCGGCTGTGGCCGTTGCGAGTAGGTGCCCGCGGCAAACTTCAGGGTCAGCTTGGCGTCGAGCCGCCACTTGGCCAACAGCCGCGGCAGCAAGGTGGTGTCGCTGTCGACGCCGCGGAAGGCATCGAAGCGCAGGCCGGGCACGATCTCCAGGTCGGGGCGCAGCTTGAGTACCACGTCCCACCAGGCGCCCGGGGCGTGGAAGGTGAACCGCCCGTGGTAGCTGAAGAACGACTCGGGGCGCTGGCTCTCGCCGCCTGGGCCCTCTTGGGCGACCTGACCCGACGGGGCGTAGACATCGGCCCACAGCGGCGTGTGCAAAGTGTCGACGCCGGCGCGGACCTGCACGGGCCCGGTACCCCAGGTGAAGTCCTGTCGCACATTGGTGCCCAGGGTGCAGCGTAGGAAGAGCCCGGCGGGGAACACGGAGGCTGCCACATTGCCGGCCCACCCGACCTGGGTCGAG